>NZ_CCXH01000177.1 GCF_000820725.1 Actinomyces polynesiensis
GGCGTCCAGCAGCTCGCCCAGCGGCGTGGGCGCGAGGTCGAAGGCGCGCGCGACGGCCGCGTTGACCAGGTGCCCGTCCCAGGTGTTGACGCCCTGGGCGAGGGCGTGCGAGGTGGCCACCGCCGCCGGGACGCCCCGGTCGGCGAGGTGCAGCACGTGGCGCATGGTCGCCGAGGTCAGCGCCGCGGTCGCCGTGCGGGGCACCGCCCCGGGCATGTTCGCCACGCAGTAGTACGTGGCGTCGTGCACCGGGAAGGTGGGGGCGTCGTGCGTGGTGGGCCGGGACCCCTCGAAGCACCCGCCCTGGTCGATGGCGATGTCGACGAGGACCGAGCCGGGTCGCATGGTGGCGACCATGTCGTCGGTGACGAGCTTGGGTGCGCGGGCGCCGGGGACGAGCACCGACCCGATGACCACGTCGGCATCCGCCACGGCGCGGGCGATGGTCGGCCTGGAGGACACGAGGGTCGTGACCGCCCCCGGGTGGCGGGCCTCGACGGCGCGCAGTCTGGCGTCGTCGATGTCCAGGACGGTGACATCGGCGCGGGCGCCGACCGCCATGGCGACCGCACTCTCCCCGGCCGTCCCGGCGCCGATGACGACGACCCGGCCACGTGGGGTCCCGGGCACACCCGACAGGAGCAGTCCGGCCCCGCCCTCGTCCTTCATGAGATGGTAGGCCGCGACGGTCAGTGACAGCCTCCCCGCGATCTCCGACATGGGGACGAGGAGGGGGAGGGACCCGTCCGCCTCCCGCACGGTCTCGTAGGCGATCGTGCGGGTGCCGGCGGCGAGGAGGGCGTCGGTGAGGGGTCGGTCGGCCGCCAGGTGCAGGTAGGTGAAGAGGGTGAGGTCGGGACGGAGGTGGACGTACTCGGAGGCGATGGGCTCCTTGACCTTGAGGACGAGGTCGGCCGTGGCCCAGGTCTCCGCCGCGGTGGGCACCAGGGTGGCGCCGACGGCGGCGAAGTCCTCGTCGGGGATGCCCGAGCCGATGCCCGCACCCTCCTGGACGAGGACGCGGTGGCCGTGGGCGGTGAGCTCGTGGACCATCTCGGGGGTGGTGGCCACGCGGAATTCGTTGTTCTTGATCTCGGTGGGGACGGCGATGCGCATGCTGGGGACCTCGCGTGTCGTGGTCTGTCCAGTCGACTTGACTGGGTGGACACCGACAATTTGTCGGAGCTTTGCCCACCGGGGGAGTCCGGGTCAGTGGGTGGACGGCGTGTCGGGGTCCCGCGGTACCCCCACGCGGCACTCGCGACCCGTCGGGGGGATCCGTCCTCACGGTACAGGGACCGAGGTCCCACGTGGGTCGTGTCGGCCAGTTCACTGCGCCGGGGGCGTACCCGCATGGACCCGGGGGCCGGCGGGGTGGCACAATGCCACTCGGTCCCGGTTCACCCCCGAGCTCCGGCGTGGGCACCTGCCCCGGGGGACCCGGCATCCTCGAATCCTTAAGGAGACACCATGAAGAAGGGGATCCACCCCGAGTACGTCGACACCCTCGTCACGTGCACCTGCGGCAACCAGTTCCACACCCGTTCGACCATCAAGTCGGGCGTCATGCGCGTCGACGTCTGCTCGGCGTGCCACCCGTTCTACACGGGCAAGCAGAAGCTCATGGACACCGGCGGTCGCGTCGCCAGGTTCGAGGCGCGCTACGGCAAGCGCGTCAAGGCTTCCAAGTAGCCCCATCGCCCGGCGCCGGTGACCCCCGTGGTCACCGGCGCCGACGTGTACGTCGGGCGCACCCGTGGGCGGCCGCCCGCGCCGCACCACCCCCGCCCGCACCACCCCACCGAGGAGGACCCCATGGCGTCCGAGGACGAGTTCGCCGTCGTCGCACCGCTGCTCGAGGAGTACGCGCAGGTCGAGGCGGCGCTCGCGGAACCCGACGTCCACGCCGACCGTGCCCGGGCGCGCCGCCTGGGTCGACGCTTCGCCGAACTCGGCCGGGTGGTCGGCGCACACCGTCGCCTCCTCGCCGCGGAGGGCGACCTCGGAGCGGCTCGTGAGCTCGCCGAGGAGGACCCCGCCTTCGCCGAGGAGCTTCCCGCCCTGGAGTCCGAGGCCCGCGCCGCGCACGACGCCCTCGTCCAGATCCTCGTCCCCCGCGACCCCGATGACGCCTCCGACGTCATCCTCGAGGTCAAGGCGGGGGAGGGGGGCGAGGAGTCCGCCCTCTTCGCCGCCGATCTCGCGCGGATGTACCACCGCTACGCGGAGTCCATGGGGTGGTCGGCCACCGAGCTGTCCTCCACCCCCACCGAGCTCGGCGGTCTCAAGGACGTCACCCTGGCCATCCGCTCGCGGGGCAACCCGGCCCCCGAGGAGGGGGTGTGGGCGCACCTCAAGTACGAGGGCGGCGTCCACCGGGTCCAGCGGATCCCCGTCACTGAGTCACAGGGACGCATCCACACCTCCGCGGTCGGGGTCTTCGTCATGCCCGAGGTCGAGGAGGACGAGGACGTCCACATCGACCCCGCGGACCTGCGCATCGACGTCTACCGTTCCTCCGGCCCCGGCGGGCAGTCCGTCAACACCACGGACTCCGCCGTGCGCATCACCCACCTGCCCACCGGCATCGTCGTGTCGATGCAGAACGAGAAGTCCCAGCTGCAGAACAAGGACGCGGCCATGCGTGTCCTCGCCTCGCGCCTCGCGGCGGAGGCCCGGGCCCGGCGCGAGGCCGAGGCCTCGGCGCAGAGGCTGTCCCAGGTCCGCACCGTCGACCGCTCCGAGCGCATCCGCACCTACAACTTCCCCGAGAACCGCGTGGCCGACCACCGCACCGGCTTCAAGGCGCACAACCTCGACCAGGTCCTCGACGGGGCGCTCGGTCCCGTCATCGCCTCCACCGTGGAGGCGGACGAGGCCGCCCGCCTCGCCCGGGCCTCCCGGCGATGAGCAGCGGCGCACCCGGGACCGGCTGGTCCAGCTCCTACGACCAGCGCGAGCTGCTCTCCTGGGCCCGGACGCGGCTGGCGGGCCTGGAGGGGGCGGACCCCTCCCGTGAGGCCCGCCTGCTCCTCGAATGGGCACTGGGGGTGGACTCCCTGTGGTCGGCGCCCCCGACGGTGGGGGCGCGGGCCGCCGAGCGCTTCCGCAGCGCCGTCGCCAGGCGACGCCACCACACCCCCCTCCAGCACATCCTCGGGCGCATGTGGTTCCGGGACCTGACCCTGGCCGCGCGCCCGGGTGTCTTCGTGGTGCGACCCGAGACGGAGGTGGTGGCCGGGGAGGCCATCGCCGCGGCCCGCTCGGTCACCGGCCACGCCCCGCTCGTCGTCGACCTGTGCACGGGCTCCGGGGCGATCGCCCTGGCGGTGGCCACCGAGGTGCCCGGGTCCCGGGTCGTCGCCGTCGAGATCGACCCCGCCGCACTCTCCCTGGCCGCCGAGAACGTGGCGGCCCTCGCCCCCGGCGCGGTGGAGCTCGTCGAGGGCGATGCCACCGCCGCCGCGGCGCACCTGGACGGCACCGTCGACGTCGTCGTCTCCAACCCCCCCTACGTCCCCTCCTCCCAGGTCCCCACCCAGGAGGAGGCGCTCGCGGACCCGGAGACCGCCCTGTACGGCGGCGGCGAGGACGGACTGGTCGTGCCCCGTGGCATCGTCCACCGGGCCGCGGCACTGCTGCGTCCGGGCGGACGGGTCGTCGTCGAGCACGCCGAGTCCCAGTCCGCGGCGATGCGGGCCCTGGCCTCCGCCGCGGGACTGGTGGACGTCGTCACCCTCCCGGACCTGTCCGGTCGGGACCGCATGCTCAGGGCAGGCACCCGAGGCGTGTGAGAATGGGGTGGTGAGCGCTACGCATGTCATCGACTGCACCCGGGGGATCGACGCCCGGGACCTCGCCGGGGTCGTCGCCGACGTCCGTGCCGGAAGGCTGGTGGTCCTGCCGACGGACACGGTGTACGGGATCGGCGCCGATGCCGACGATCCCGCCGCCGTCGCCTCCGTGCTGGCCGCCAAGGGGCGCGGTCGCCAGATGCCCCCGCCCGTGCTCGTGGCCGACCCCTCCGCCGTGGACCGCCTCTGTGTGGACGTGCCGGCGACGGCGCGGAGGCTGGCCGACGCGCACTGGCCCGGCGGCCTGACACTGATCCTCACCGCACGTCCCGACCTCGGGTGGGACCTCGGGGAGACGGGGGGGACCCTCGCCCTGCGCATGCCCGACCACCCCGTGGCCCTGGAGGTGCTCCGGGCGACGGGGCCGCTGGCCGTCACCTCCGCGAACCTGACCGGCCGTCCACCGGCCACCGACCTGCCCGCGGCACGCGAGGCCTTCGGCGATCTCGTCGCCGACTACCTCGACGGCGGGCCGACGCCCGGGTCCACGCCCTCCACCATCATCGACCTGGCCCACGGGACCCCCCGGGCCCTGCGTCTGGGGACCGTCCCGCTGGACGTCCTCTCCTCCGATGCCGGGGAGGAGATCTCGCCCCCCCACTGAGGCGCCGGGACCCCCGGACGCCCACCCGACACGGAGGGCGCCCGACGCCCGGGACGTGGCGGCCCTGCCGCACCCGGTCCGGCACCGCGTCCCGCACGGGTGCCTCCTCCCGGCCCACGGCCCTGATCCCGCCGCCCCGATCCCACCCCACCGACTCCGAGCCCACCCGGGAGCGCACCACACCCATGAAGGTCTACCTGCTGCTGATGCTGGTGGCGATGGGCGCCACAGCGATGCTGACGCCCCTCGTCCGCTGGGTGTCGCTCCGGTGGGGCATCGTGCCCGAACTGCGCTCGCGGGACATCCAGTCCGCACCCGTGCCCCGCCTGGGTGGCATCGCGATGACGGGAGGGCTGCTCGTGGCCCTGCTCCTGGGCAGCCGCATCCCCTACATGGCACCCGTCTTCGCGACCTCGGTGCCCTGGGCGGTCATGGGGGGCGCCGCCGCCATGTGCGTCCTCGGTGTCGTCGACGACCTCCTGGAGCTCGACTGGTACACGAAGCTCGCCGGGCAGATGCTGATCGTCGGCCTCATGGCCGCCAACGGGGTGCAGCTGGTCAGCTTCCCGATCTTCGGGCTCACCATCGGCTCCTCGAGGCTCTCCCTCTTCGTCACCGTGATCGTCGTGGTCGCCATCATCAACGCGGTGAACTTCATCGACGGGCTCGACGGGTTGGCCGCAGGGGTGGTCGGCATCGGGGCCGGGGCCTTCTTCGCCTACTCATACCTCCTGGCCCGGTTGATGGGGGCCGCCTCCTACGCGACGACCGCCTCCGTGGTCGTCATCACCCTGGGGGGAGTGTGCGCGGGCTTCCTGTGGTTCAACTTCCACCCCGCCTCCATCATGATGGGCGGCGGCGCGGAGACCCTCGGCCTCGTGCTCGCCGCCGCCGGGATCATCGTCACCGGCCAGATCGACCCTGCCGTGCTGGGCCACCAGCAGGTGCTGGCCGGACTCCTGCCGATCCTGCTGCCCCTCGCGGTGATCGTCGTGCCACTGGGCGACCTCCTGGTGACCAGCGTGCGCCGCATGCTCCAGCACCGGAGCCCCTTCCACGCGGACCGGAGCCACTTCCACGACCGGCTCCTCGCCCGGGGCCACACGCACCGCGGGGTCGTGGTGATCCTCTACCTGTGGACCGCGGTCGTGGCCCTCTCGGCAGTCGCCCTGCTGGTCTTCCCGCTGGGACGCGTGCTCTCCTTCGCGCTCCCGGCAGCCGGGGTCGCCCTCGTCCTGACGGCCAGCGAGTTCCCCGGACGGGGACGGGCCGCCCATGCGTCGCCCCCGCGCGACACCGGAGGAACCGGAGGAACCGGAGCACATGATGGGTGAACCGCACCCCCACCCCGCCCGACCCGACGGGGAGGAGCAGGACGTGGTCCTGCACGAGTCCGTTCACGGGGCCGTCCGACGACTGAGGAGGACCCTGTTCGTCGCCACCTCGGTCCTGGTGGCCCTGGAGGTGGTCGCGGCCCTCCTGGTGCCCGGGGTGGGTCCGGGCGACGCCCTCGTGGCCGTGCTGGCGACAGTGGCACTGTCCGCCGCCACGGGGCTGGTGGTCTCGCGGGCCACGGCGGGTCCGGAGACGCTCGTCGCCTGGGTGGCCGGCGGCTACCTGCTCAAGGTGGCGGTCGTGGCCGGGGTGCTCCTCGGGGCGCGTGCCGCGGGTCTGGACCTCCGCTTCGTCGGGACCGGCGCCGTGGGTGCCGTCCTCGTCACACTCGGCTGCGAGGTCTGGGCGTTCCTCACGGCCCGTGTCCCCACGGTCGTCCCCACGGACCGGGGGAACGGTGCGCCCGGGGGTGACCCGACCGACTGACCCCTCCGTGGGGCGGTGTCCTTCGCGGGCCCGGTGGGCTGTTAGCATGGTGGCGCCCCACGGGGCACCGAACGTGGGACGACGCCAGGACAACGACGCCAGACAGACGACATCGGGAGGACACCCTGTCCACACTCACCAAGGCGGAGGAGACGACGGGCGTCCGCACACACTCGAAGCCCAGGTGGTACTGGATCACCGTCGGCGTCCTGGTCGCGATCGCCATTGCCACCTTCTGGCCGGCCATGACCGAGCACCCCCACCAGCCGGGCATCACGGACTTCTTCCCCGATGCCATCTTCGGCTCGGGCACCTTCTTCTCGTTCAACCGGGTCACGCTCGCGCGCGTCATCGTCGCCGTCGTGCTGTGCGCGGTCCTGGGAGCGGTGGCGTCGCGGGCGAAGCTGGTGCCCACGCGCGGTCAGCAGCTGGTCGAGATGCTCGCCGAGTTCGTGCGCCGCTCGATCGGCGTCGAGATGCTGGGGGAGGCGGGTGGACGCCGTTTCGCCCCGCTCCTGGGCGTGATCTTCATCGGCGTCCTCGGCATGAACCTGACCGGCGTGGTTCCCGGGATCAACATCGCCGCGTCCTCGGTGATGGCCGTGCCGATCGTCTTCGCCGTGCTGTCCTACGTGACCTTCCTGGCCGCGGGCATCCGCGCGCAGGGTCTGGGTGGCTTCCTCAAGTCGCAGTTGTTCCCCCCGGGCATGCCCTGGCCGATCTACTTCCTCATCACGCCCATCGAGTTCTTCTCCAGCTTCGTGGTCCGTCCCGCCACCCTGGCGATCCGACTCCTGTGCAACATGATCTCCGGCCACCTCCTGCTCGCCCTGACCTTCTTCGGGACCTCGGCGATGCTCGCCAGCGCGGGGGCGATGAAGGGCATGGCCGTCGTCATGGTCGGCACCTCCCTGGTCGTCACCCTGTTCGAGATCTTCATCGCGGTCCTGCAGGCCTACATCTTCGCCGTGCTCACGGCGGTCTACATCAAACTGTCCGTCGAGGCCCACTAGGTCCGCACGGTCCACCGGCGCCCCCGGGCGTCCCGAGAGAAGGAAACACACATGACCGGTTCCATCGTCACCATCGGCTACGGCCTCGCGACCCTCGGCCCGGGCATCGGCATCGGTCTCCTGGTCGGCAAGACGCAGGAGGCCACGGCCCGCCAGCCCGAGGTCGCCTCCCGCCTGTTCACCAACATGATGATCGGCGCGGCCCTGGTCGAGGCCCTCGGCCTGATCGGCTTCGTCCTGGCCCTCATCGCGTGATGCTGTTCCTCCCGACCGAAGCCGCCGAGGGGGATTTCGACGGCATGTCGGTGATCCTGCCCCCGTTCGGCGAGATCTTCTGGGGCGCACTCGTCCTGCTGGCGATCCTCCTGGTCGTCGGCAAGTACGCGCTGCCGAAGATCTACTCCGTGCTCGACGAGCGCCAGGCGAAGATCGAGGAGGGTCTCGGCGCCGCCGAGAGGGCCAGGGAGGACCGCTCCCTCGCCGCACGCGAGCGTGACGAACTGCTCCGCGACGCCAACGCCGAGGCCCAGAAGACCCGTGAGAGGGCGGTGGAGGACGCCAAGCGCATCCTCGCCGACGCCCGTGAGGAGGCCCGGGTGGAGTCCCAGCGCATCCTCGAGAGCGGACAGCGCCAGATCAGCGCCGAACGCCAGGCCGCGGAGATCTCCCTGCGCACCGACGTCGGACTGCTCGCCACGGAGCTCGCCGAGAAGATCGTCGGTGAGCAGCTCAAGGACACCGCGCTCTCGGCGAGGGTCGTCGACCGGTTCCTCGACGAGCTCGAGGAGTCCACGGCCCAGACCGCAGGTGGGACCGAGCACTGATGGGGACCGCGAGCGAGACCGTCACAGCACGTGCCATCGCCGTGCTGCGCGACGCGCTGGGCACGGGATCCGTGGAGGCCATGAGGGTCGCGGAGGACCTCTTCGGTCTCTCCGACCTGGCGCGCACCGACGTCCGCCTGCGCGAGGCGCTGACGGACCCGGCGCGCACGGCCGGGGACCGCACGGCACTGGCCCGTGACCTCCTGGGTCCGCACGTGGCGCCCGCGACGCTCGACGTCCTCGAATCCCTGGTGTCGGGCCACTGGTCCGACCCCATGGACCTGCACGACTCCCTGGAGGTCCTCGGGATCCTCGCGGCCCTCGACGACGCGATCGACCACGACGCCATCGGCACCGTCGAGGACGAACTCTTCCAGGTGCGCCAGTTCCTCGCCGAGCACCGCGAACTGCGCAACGACCTCTCCGACCTCGGTCGGGGGACCCGGCACGACCGGGCGGAGCTCGCGCAGCGGATCTTCGCCCCGCACGTGTCGGTGTGGACCATGCGTCTGCTCCGCAGGGCCGTGGGGCGCACCTCCCACGGACGCCTCCTGTCGACGATCAGACGGCTGGAGGTGCACGCCGCGCGGCTGCGCGGTCGCCACCTCGTGACCGTCGTCTCGGCCGCCCCGATGTCGACGGCGCAGGTGGCACGCCTGCGCAGGATCGTCTCCTCCCGACTCGGCAGCGACGTCACCGTGAACGTGGCGGTCGACCCCGCCCTCATCGGCGGCTTCCGCCTCCTGACCGGGGACACGGCCGTCGACTCCTCGATCTCCACCCAGGTGGGCGAACTCCGGCGGGCCCTGGCCCGTTGAGCACCGCCCACCCCCGACCACAGAAGACAGAAGGAATGCCCAATGGCTGAACTCACGATCAGTCCCGAGGAGATCCGCGCCGCGCTGGATGCCTTCGTGGACTCCTACGCCCCCTCGGAGGTGGCTGCCGAGGAGGTCGGCCACGTCACCGAGACCGCGGACGGCATCGCCCGGGTGGAGGGCCTGCCCGGCGCCATGGCCAGCGAGCTCCTGCGCTTCGCCGACGGGACGCTCGGACTCGCCATGAACCTCGAGGCACGTGAGATCGGCGCGGTCGTGCTGGGGGACTTCAGCGGCATCGAGGAGGGGCAGGTCGTCCACCGCACCGGCGAGGTCCTCTCGGTCCCGGTCGGCGACGGGTACCTGGGTCGCACCGTGGACCCCCTCGGTCGTCCCATCGACGGGCTCGGGGAGATCACGGATCTCGTGGGGCGTCGTGCCCTGGAGCTCCAGGCCCCCGGCGTCATGATGCGCAAGTCGGTGAGCGAGCCGCTCCAGACGGGTCTCAAGGCGATCGACTCGATGATCCCGATCGGTCGCGGCCAGCGCCAGCTGATCATCGGTGACCGCCAGACGGGCAAGACGGCCATCGCGATCGACACGATCCTCAACCAGCGCGAGAACTGGAAGTCGGGGGATCCCACCAAGCAGGTGCGCTGCATCTACGTGGCCATCGGGCAGAAGGGCTCGACCATCGCCGCGGTGCGCTCCACCCTGGAGGACGCCGGGGCCATGGAGTACACGACGATCATCGCCTCCCCGGCCTCGGACCCCGCGGGCTTCAAGTACATGGCCCCCTACACGGGCTCGGCCATCGGCCAGCACTGGATGTACCAGGGGCAGCACGTCCTCATCGTCTTCGACGACCTGTCCAAGCAGGCGGAGGCGTACCGCGCCGTGTCCCTCCTCCTGAGGCGTCCACCGGGGCGCGAGGCCTACCCCGGCGACGTGTTCTACCTGCACTCCCGGCTCCTCGAGCGCTGTGCGAAGCTCTCCGACGAGCTGGGTGGCGGGTCGATGACCGGGCTGCCGATCATCGAGACCAAGGCGAACGACGTGTCCGCCTACATCCCGACCAACGTCATCTCGATCACCGACGGCCAGATCTTCCTCCAGTCGGACCTGTTCAACTCCGACCAGCGTCCGGCCGTCGACGTGGGCATCTCGGTGTCCCGCGTGGGTGGTGACGCCCAGGTCAAGGCGATGAAGAAGGTCGCCGGGACGCTCAAGCTGACGCTCGCGCAGTACCGGTCGATGGCCGCCTTCGCGATGTTCGCCTCCGACCTCGACGCCGCCACCCGCCAGCAGCTGACACGTGGCGAGCGCCTGATGGAGTTGCTCAAGCAGCCCCAGAACTCCCCCCTACCGGGTGGAGGACCAGGTCGCCTCGATCTGGATGGGCACCAACGGCTTCCTCGACGACATCGAGATCACCGACGTGCTCGACTTCGAGCACCAGCTCCTCGACTACCTCCACGCCCACTCCCAGGTGCTGGGGACGATCGCCTCCACCGGTCTGCTCGCGGAGGACACCGAGGCCGAGCTGCGACGCGTCGTCACCGAGTTCCACGAGCAGTGGCTCAGCGCCCGCTCGGGGGGCCCCGCGGAGGAGACGGACGGGGAGGCTGCGGAGACGGAGCACTCCCGCGAGGAGATCGTCCGCGGACGTTCCACCCCCGGGAAGAGGGCCTGACCCGTGGCCGGCAAGCAGAGGATCTACAAGCAGCGCATCGCCTCGACGCAGACGCTGGGCAAGGTCTTCCGCGCGATGGAGATGATCGCCGCCTCGCGCATCGGCGCGGCCCGCCGTGCGGCCACGGAGATGGGTCCCTACGAGAAGGCCCTCACGCAGGCGGTGGCCGCCGTGGCGGTCCACGCCGGCCTCGAACACCCCCTCACCAGCGTCCGGCACGACACGGCACGTGCTGCGGTGCTCGTCATCGCCTCCGACCGCGGGATGGCGGGCGCCTACTCCGCCACCGTGCTGCGCGAGACCGAGAAGCTCCTGGAGTGGCTGCGCGAGGACGGCAAGGTCCCGGTGCTCTACACGGCGGGTCGTCGGGCTCAGCAGTACTTCCACTTCCGCGGTGTCGAGATCGAGCACGCCTGGGAGGGCGAGTCCGACGCGCCGAGCGCGGCGATGGCCCACGCCATCGCCACCGAGCTCCTCGAGCGCTTCCTCGACCCGAACCTCTTCACGGGCGTCTGCCAGGTCCACCTGGTCTACACGCGCTTCCGGACGATGATGAGCCAGGTCGTGGACGTCCGCCAGATGCTGCCGCTCACCGTGGTCGACGCCCCGGAGTCGGACGAGGCACGCGAGGACGAGAAGGGCGGGGAGGACCGCCCCGAGCTGGCGTTCCCCCAGTACGAGTTCATCCCCTCCGCGGAAGGGGTGCTCGACGCGCTGCTGCCGCTGTACGTGGAGAGCCGCATCCGCAACGTCCTCCTCCAGTCGGCGGCCTCCGAGCTCGCCTCCCGGCAGAGGGCCATGCACACGGCGACCGACAACGCCGATGACCTCATCAAGAAGTACACGCGTCTGGCGAATTCGGCCCGCCAGGCGGAGATCACGCAGGAGATCAGCGAGATCGTGGGCGGGGCCGACGCACTGGTCAACGGCTGAGCCCGAGACAGACGGAGAATGGAACAATGAGCAACACAGCACCTGCTGGCGAGGGCCGCGTCGCACGCGTGGTCGGGCCCGTCGTCGACGTCGAGTTCCCGCCGGACCGCATCCCGCCGCTGTACAACGCCCTGCACGTCGAGGTGGACCTGGCGGACCAGGGCGAGGGCGAGCAGAGCTTCCTCCTGACGCTCGAGGTGGCCCAGCACCTGGGTGACAACCTCGTGCGGACCATCGCGCTGAAGCCCACCGACGGCCTGGTTCGCGGCGCCCGGGTGACCGACACCGGAGGTCCCATCTCGGTGCCGGTCGGTGACGTCACCAAGGGTCACGTCTTCAACGTGACCGGGGACGTCCTCAACCTCAAGCCGGGGGAGAAGCTCGACGTCAAGGTGCGCTGGCCGATCCACCGCCAGCCGCCGGCCTTCGACCAGCTCGAGTCCCGGACCAAGATGTTCGAGACGGGCATCAAGGTCATCGACCTGCTCACCCCCTACGTGCAGGGCGGCAAGATCGGCCTGTTCGGCGGCGCCGGGGTCGGCAAGACCGTGCTGATCCAGGAGATGATCCAGAGGGTCGCCCAGGACCACGGTGGCGTCTCGGTGTTCGCCGGAGTCGGGGAGCGCACCCGCGAGGGCAACGACCTCATCCACGAGATGGAGGAGGCCGGGGTCTTCGACAAGACGGCACTCGTCTTCGGGCAGATGGACGAACCGCCGGGGACGCGTCTGCGCATCGCGCTGACCGGGCTGACCATGGCGGAGTACTTCCGTGACGTCCAGCACCAGGACGTGCTGCTCTTCATCGACAACATCTTCCGCTTCACCCAGGCGGGCTCCGAGGTCTCCACCCTGCTGGGGCGCATGCCCTCCGCGGTGGGCTACCAGCCCAACCTGGCCGACGAGATGGGTGCCCTCCAGGAGCGCATCACCTCCGCGGGCGGGCACTCGATCACCTCGCTGCAGGCGATCTACGTGCCGGCCGACGACTACACGGACCCGGCGCCCGCGACGACCTTCGCCCACCTCGACGCCACCACGGAGCTGTCCCGCGAGATCGCCTCCCGTGGTCTCTACCCCGCCGTCGACCCGCTGTCCTCCACGAGCCGGATCCTCGACCCGGCGCTCGTGGGACGTGAGCACTACGACGTGGCGACGCAGGTGAAGGCCATCCTCCAGAAGAACAAGGAGCTCCAGGACATCATCGCCATCCTCGGTGTGGACGAGCTCTCCGAGGAGGACAAGGTCACCGTCGCCCGTGCGCGCAGGATCCAGCAGTTCCTCTCGCAGAACACCTACATGGCCACGAAGTTCACCGGTGTCGAGGGGTCGACGGTCCCGCTCTCGGAGACCATCGAGGCGTTCCGCAGGATCGCGGAGGGCGACTACGACCAGGTCCCCGAGCAGGCCTTCTTCAACATCGGCGGCATCGAGGACCTCGAGCGCCGGTGGCACGAGATGCAGAAGGACGCCTGATGTCCGAGGGGGTGCTCCAGGTCGAGGTCGTCTCGCGCGAGGGCCGTCTGTGGCACGGGCGCGGCACCGCCGTGCGTGTGCCGGCTGCTGACGGCGCGTTGGGCATCCTCCCACGACGTCAGCCGCTCCTGGCGAGCCTGGCGCCCGGGGAGGTCGTCGTGGACACCGAGGACGGCGAGCGGCGGACCTTCCAGGTCGACTCCGGGTTCGTCTCGGTGGATTCCGACTTCGTCACGGTGGTGGCGGATCACGGTAGTGTGGCCTGATCAGGGACGCGGGTGCTGCGTCCCGGGAGCGTGTCGGACGGGGCGACCCGGCCCGACCAGCCACCGGGGGAGGTGATCGGCATGGGGACGTTCCTCGACGTGGTGCTCTGGGTGGTCGCCGTCGCCCTGCTCGTGTCGGTGTCGGTGTGGCTGTACTTCAACGTGCGCGCGCGGCGGCTGGACACCCACCTGGGTTCATTCCGCTGCTGGACACGCCCGGACAGCCAGTCGGGGTGGACCTCGGGGATCGCCCACTACGGGGTCGACGAGCTCTCGTGGTACCGCCTCGTGGGCTTCTCCAACCGACCCGTCTTCACCCTGCCGCGTCGCGGGCTGGAGGTCTCGGCGCCGTTCACCCGTGCCGTGGACGGCTCGATCCTCGAGGTCAGGGTCGGCGCCGGGGACGAGAGGTGGGAGTTCGCCATCGCGCCGTCGACCTACAACGGCCTGGTCTCGTGGGTCGAGTCGGGACCACCGCGCAACCGCTGACGCCCCGGGGGCGCCCCGGACGTCGGTCCTGTTAGGCTCACGGCCGTGCGTGTCCTCATCGCCTCCTGCTCCGTCGACTACTCCGGACGTCTCACCGCCCACCTCCCCCTCGCGAAGAGGGTGCCCATGGTCAAGGCCGACGGGTCGGTGCTCATCCACTCCGACGGGGGTTCCTACAAGCCGCTCAACTGGATGGGTGCGCCCTGCTCCCTCCACGTCGGTGAACCGGGTGCGGAGGAACAGGCCGACGGCGTCACCGAGGTGTGGACGGTCCACGCCGCCAAGGGCGAGGACCAGCTGGTGATCCGGGTGCACGAGGTCGTCGCCGACATCGTCGAGGACCTCGGGGTGGACCCGGGCCTGGTCAAGGACGGGGTGGAGGCCCACCTCCAGGCCCTCCTGTCGGACCAGGTCCCGGAGGTGCTGGGGGAGGGCTGGTCCCCGGTGCGGCGTGAGTACCCCACCCCCATCGGCCCGGTCGACCTGCTCGTCCACGACCCCCGGGGGCGTCCGGTGGCCATCGAGGTCAAGCGCCGGGGAGGTGTGGACGGGGTGGAACAGCTCACGCGCTACCTCTCGCTCCTCTCGCGTGACCCCCTGCTCGCCGAGGTCAGAGGTGTCTTCGCGGCGCAGGAGATCACCCGTCAGGCGCGCACGCTCGCCGAGGACCGCGGCATCGAGTGCGTCCTGCTGGACTACGACGCGATGAGGGGACTGGACGACCGGGAGTCCCGACTCTTCTGAGGCGGGTGCGCCCACGGTCCCCGGCGTGCACAATTGGGGACGTGAACGAGCGAAGTGTGGTCCTGCACGGTCGGGTCGTCCTCGACGACGAGGTCCTCGAGGACGGGGTGGTGGTCCTGGAGGGCCCCCGCATCGGGGCCGTCGGTCCCGCCGCGGAGGTGGCCGAGGGGGGCCCGGAGCTCTCCGCGGCCGTGCGCTCGACCCCGCACTCCGGGCTGACGTACCTCCCCGGCCTCGTGGACGTGCACTGCCACGGTGGAGGGGGCGCGTCGTTCCCGGACGCCCCGACCCGTGAGGAGGCCCTCCGGGCCGTCCTCGAGCACCGCCGGCACGGGACGACCTCGCTCGTCGCCTCCTGCGTGACGGCGGCACCCGAGGTCCTCCTCCACCAGGCGGAGCTGCTGGCGGGGCTCGCGGACGAGGGGGAGCTCGCCGGCATCCACTTCGAGGGTCCCTTCGTCTCACGCGAGCGCTGCGGCGCCCAGGACCCCGCCTACATCATCGAGCCCGACCCGAGGCTCACCCTCGAGCTGCTGCAGGCCTCGCGGGGCCACGCCGTGACGATGACGCTCGCCCCCGAGAAGCCCGGGGCGTACGGACCCGGGTCCGTCGCCGAGGTGCTCATCAGGAACGGGGCGCTGCCCTCCTGGGGGCACACGGACTCCGGTCCCGTCGAGGCCCGGGCCGCCCTGGAGTACTCCCGCGAGGAGAT
>NZ_CCXH01000178.1 GCF_000820725.1 Actinomyces polynesiensis
CCGCCCTGGAGTACTCCGCGAGGAGATCGCCGCGACGCCGGGCGCACGGTGCGACCGCGCGACGGTCACCCACCTCTTCAACGGGATGCCGACCCCTCCACCACCGCGCGCCCACCGGCCCCATCGCGGAGTTCCTCTCGGCGGCGGCGAGGAGCGGGGCGATCGTGGAGATGATCTGCGACGGGGTGCACCTGGACCCGTCGGTCGTGCGTGACGTGTACGAGACGGTGGGGCGCGACCAGTGCGTGCTCATCACCGACGCGATGGCGGCGGCGGGCATGGCGGACGGGCAGTACCAGCTCGGCCCGCAGGCCGTCACGGTGCATGACGGGGTCGCGCGGCTGACCGAGGGCGACTCGATCGCGGGCGGCACCTCCCACCTCCTGGACTGCGTGCGCGTGGCCGTGACGAGGGCGGGAATCCCCCTCGTCGACGCCGTGCACATGGCGAGCAAGCAGGGTGCCCGCATCATCGGCGACGACGGGATCGGACGTCTCGCCCCGGGGTGCCGGGCCGATGTGGTGGCCGTCGACGCCGACCTGCGGCCGGTGGCCGTGTGGCGTGGCGGGGAGTCCGTGGACTGATGCCGCGCTCGAGGCGCTCCCGCAAGCGGCCCTGGGGCGAGCCGCACCAGGACCTCGACCCCGACAGGCTCCACTCGCTGCCCAGGAGCGAGGTCGGGCCGGACGGCACGGTGTTCCACGTCCAGTACCTGCGCTCCTCGACCAAGGAGTACACCTGCCCGGGGTGCCGGCACCCGGTCACCGTGGGGTCGGCGAACGTGGTCGTGTGGCCCCAGGAGGCGGCGTTCGGAGTCGCGGAGGGGCCCCGGGCCCGCCGTCACTGGCACGACTCCTGTTGGAGGAGACGGCTGAGGCCCTCATGAGGGCCGAGGGGCGACGGGTGGGACGTGATGTGTGCGCGGGCCGCCGAATTGCCCGTATCGTGGGGAGGATGGGAATGGTCACCGAGTCGGAGGGATGTCAGACGTGGCACGCGTGAGGCAGTTCGCGGCGGCATTGGTCGCCGCAGTGTTGGCGCTGGTGGCCGCCGTGTTCGGTGTGCTCTCGCTGACCGTGTGGAAGCCGGCGGGGCAGGTGGTCGCCACGAGCACCCCCGACCGACCCTATGTCATGACCCGTGACAAGGTGCTCCCCCTGCTCGCCCAGGACGTGACGGTCACCGTCACGGCCCCGGACGACGAGGAGGTGTCCCTGGTCTACGGCACGACGGGAGACGTCCTCGGGTGGATCGGCGACTCGCCCTACACGGAGGTCATCGGCATCGCCTCGGGGATGACGTCCCTGCTCACGGTGGACCACCCGGGCACCGGCGGGTCGGCGCAACCGGGTGGGGACGCCCAGTCGGGTGAGGGGACACAGTCCGGGGACGGGGCCGAGTCGGGCGACGACGCCCAGTCCGGGGACGGCGCGCAGTCGGGTGCGACGCCCGCCGGGAACGACATGTGGCTGCAGCAGGCGACCGGGAAGGGGACGACGTCCCTCACCCTCACCGGCGTGCAGGCGGGCCAGTCCGTCCTCGCCGCCGTCGACGGCACTGCGGACGCCCCCCAGATCACCCTCACCTGGTCCGTGCACCAGACCAACGCCGCCGCGGTGGTGTCCTTCGCGCTCGCCGCCGTGCTGGCCGTCTTCGCTGCCCTCTTCTTCGCCTCGGAGCTGCGGACGCTGCGCCACCGCAGGCGCCGTGCCCGCCGTCTGGCCGAGCGGGCAGGGGCGGACGCCACCGAGACCCAGGTGATCCCGCTCGACCAGGTGCGTGAGATGGCCGAGGAGCACGGGGACGGGGAGGACGACGGCGCGCCCGGGGACACCGGGGCACGGGCGGACACCGGGGACCGTGGGACCACCGGGGACCACTCGGCCGCGGAGGACCACGCGGGCGCTCCCGGGTCCGGGGCCCCTGCGGATGCCGAGGTCGTCAGGAAGCCGGTGATCGGGCGCCACGGCGATGCGGGCGCGCCCGTCGACCTCGGCCCCGACGGGAGCCGGGAGGGTGACTCCGGTATCATCGACGTCTCCGGCATCAGGGAGGGCATGGCCTTCCCGACCAGGCGAGCACTGCGGGAGGCACGCGAGAAGGGTCAGCACCGGGTCGTCATCGACGGACGGGAGTTCGACACGGGGCTCATCCCCGTCGTCGGGGACGGGTCCGGGAGACCCCACCCGGAGGGGGACCGGAGGACCGGGACGCGGACCCCTCGGCTCCGGGTGGTGGGCAGGACGGAGGAGCCCGGGGATCATGGACCTCACTGGTCGCCGGATGGACCCACGGGAAGAAGGAGGACGACGATGAGACGGACTCGTGAGATCGCCGCTCTGATGGCCCTCGGCCTGGGCCTCCCGCTCGTCGGCTGCGCGCAGGGGGACCTCATCGCCGAGTCCGGGTCGCAGTCGGGCACCCAGTCCGGTGCCCAGAGCGGTTCCCCCAACCTCGACACGGACCGCATCGACTCGGTCCTCAGCGCCATCAGCTCGACCATGGAGGCCGCGGACGCGAAGAAGGACGCGGACCTGCTCACCGACCGGGTGACCGACCCCGCCCTGCGCCTGCGCAGGGCCCAGTACGCCCTCGCGGAGGCCGACGGGTCCGCGGTCCCGACCCTCGACTTCACCGCCCAGTCACTGACGGTCACCAACGACTCCTCGTGGCCGCGGGCGATCGTCGACATCTCCCAGGCGAGCGACGGCGGGCTGCCCTACGTCTTCGTCATCACCCAGGACGCCGCCCGGGACCAGTACCGCCTCCAGAACTGGTCACGCCTCCTGGGGGGCACCTCCCTGACCACGTTGTCCATCGACCAGGGCGCCGCCTACCTCGGCCCCGACGCCGCGGGGTTCACCGTGACCCCCGAGGAGGCCCTCTCGGGCTACGTCGACATGCTCAACTCGGGCACCGCCGGGGACGACACGTTCACGGCGGACGAGTTCGCCTCGATCTACCTCGACGACGCCAAGAGCCTCAACGACTCGGTCAAGGCCGCGGGCACCGTGAAGGCGAAGGCCTCCACCGGTGACTTCCCGGTCTCCGGTGTCGCCCTCGCCGACGGGTCCGCCCTGGTCGCAGGCGCGTTCACCTACACCCACACCTACCACCGCACGGTCGCCCGTTCCACCATGAAACTCGGGGGCAAGGCCGCCGCCGTCAACGAGGGCGACGACTCGGTGATCGGCACGGTCACGGTCACCTACCTCGTCACCGCGCTCTTCCGGATCCCCACGCAGGGTTCACCCGACAAGGCGAGCCTCGTGGGCGTCGAACGTGCGATCGAGTCGACCAGCAGGGACGACTCGGCGAAACCTGAAGGAGAATGACGAATTGACTGATCCAACCGGGACCCGGGACCAGACCCAGGCGACGGGGTCCGCACCGGGGGAGTCGCAGGCGGCCCCCGACGGGGCGATGGCCCACGTCGACGCCCACGGTGCGGTCGACCTCGCTGCGGTCGGGCACGGGGCACCCCAGCACCAGGTCCAGCAGGGTGGTCCCGCTGGCACCGGCCCCGTCACCGCCGGGCTCGACGTCCCCCTCATCACGGAGGTGACGGAGGCGACCTTCGAGTCCGTGATGGCGAACTCGCGCACCGTGCCCGTCGTCGTGGTGCTGTGGTCCTCCCACTCCCTCGCCTCCAAGGGCGCGTTGTCCGTGATGGAGGAGGTCGCCCGCGACAACGCGGGGCGCTTCCAGCTCGCCGAGATCGACGCGGACGCCAGCCCCGCGATCGCCCAGGCCTTCCAGGCGCAGTCGCTGCCCGCCGTGGTCGCACTGGTGGGCGGCCGACCGGTGCCGCTCTTCCAGGGCAGCCCCGTCAAGGAGCAGGTGGCCCCCGTCATCGAGGAACTCCTCAAGGTGGCCTCCCAGATGGGCGTGACCGGCCGAGTCCAGGTGGCGCCGGAGGAGACGAAGGCCCCCACGCCGCCCGAACACCTGCCGGCCCTGGCCGCAGAACAGGCGGGTGACTTGGAGGGTGCCATCAGCGCCTGGGAGAAGGTCGTGGACCTCAACCCGCGCGACGAGGTCGCCAGGTCAGAGCTCGCGCGCGTCCGTGTCGCCCACCGGGTGGCCGGGGAGTCGGGCAGCCAGGACCCGGCCTCCCGTGCCGACGCCCTCTTCGAGGCGGGGGACCGCCGCGGCGCCTTCGACCTGCTCCTGGGGATCATCGCTGACGCTCCCGACGCGGACGCCCGGGACGCCGCCCGGGTGCGACTGCTGGACCTCTTCCGGGTGGCCGGGAACACGGAGGACGTCAAGGACGCACGGCGGCGCCTCTCCACCCTGCTGATGGTCTGAGCCCAGCCGCCCCGACCCCGGCGTCCCACGGGTGCGCCCCACCCGGGGCGTCGCGACGGGAGTGGGGGACGCCCTCGTCGCGCCGACGACGGGGACGAGGGCGCCCCCGGACGCCCTGGGACACCCGGGTCGGGCAGATGGGCGGGACGGCCCGACCGCCGACCCGGACCCACCGGGCGCGGACTCAGTCCCTCCGGGGGGCCAACCAGACGGCCCCGAGCGGGGGGATCCTCAGTTCGACGGAGGCGGGCCTCCCGTTCCACGGCTGGTCCTCGGCGACGACGGGCCCGACATTGGTGACCCCGGAGCCCCCGAACTCCTCGTCATCGGTGTTGAGGACCTCCTCCCAGGTCCCCCCGAAGGGCAGGCCGACCCGGTAGCCCTCGTGCGGGTTGCCCGCAAAGTTCGACACGCACACGAGGAGCCTCTGCCCGCCCTCCGCATCGGGACCCTTGCGCAGGAACGAGATGACGTTGTGGTCCCCGTCGGAGGCGTCGATCCACTCGAAGCCCGTGTAGTCGTCGTCCCAGAGGGCGGGCTCGGAACGGTAGATCTCGTTGAGCCGTGCGACGAGCTTCTGGACCCCGGCATGGCCCTCCTGGTCCAGGAGCCACCAGTCCAGGGAGTAGGTCTCGTTCCACTCCTGCTGCTGGCCGAACTCCTGGCCCATGAAGAGCAGCTGCTTGCCGGGGTGCGACCACTGGTAGGCGTAGAGGTCGCGCAGTCCGGCCAGCTTCTGCCAGTCGTCGCCGGGCATCTTGGCGTAGAGGGAGCCCTTCCCGTGCACGACCTCGTCGTGGGAGAGGGGCAGGACGAAGTTCTCCGAGAATGCGTAGACCAGTGAGAACGTCAGCTCCCCGTGGTGCCAGCGCCGGTTGACCGGGTCCTCGCGCATGTAGCGCAGGGTGTCGTTCATCCACCCCATGTTCCACTTCATGCCGAAGCCGAGGCCGCCCCCCGAGGTCGGGGCCGTGACGCCGGGCCATGCCGTCGACTCCTCGGCGATCATGACGATGCCCGGGTCGCGGCGGTAGGCGGTGGCATTGGCCTCCTGGAGGAACTGGATGGCCTCGAGGTGCTCGCGGCCCCCGTACTGGTTGGGGCGCCACTGCCCGTCCTTGCGGGAGTAGTCGAGGTAGAGCATCGAGGCCACCGCGTCCACGCGCAGACCGTCGACGTGGAACTCCTCGAGCCAGTACAGGGCGTTGGCGACGAGGAAGTTGCGGACCTCACGGCGACCGAAGTTGAAGACGTAGGTGCCCCAGTCGGGGTGCTCACCGCGCAGCGGGTCGGGGTCCTCGTACAGGGGGGTGCCGTCGAAGCGTGCCAGGGCCCAGTCGTCCTTGGGGAAGTGCGCGGGGACCCAGTCCAGGATGACCCCGATGCCAGCCTGGTGGAGGCGGTCCACCAGGTAGCGGAAGTCGTCGGGGGTGCCGTAGCGGGCGGTGGGTGCGTAGTAGGAGGTCACCTGGTAGCCCCAGGAGCCCCCGAAGGGGTGCTCGGCCACCGGCATGAACTCCACGTGGGTGAACCCGGTCTCCTGCAGGTACGGGATCAGCTCGTCGGCGAGGCCGCGGTAACCCAGCCCCTGCCTCCAGGAGCCGATGTGCACCTCGTAGGCGGACACCGGTCCGCGGTGGGGCACCTTCGCGGGGCGCGCGTCCATCCACGCCCCGTCCGCCCACTCGTGGAAGCGGTCGGTGACCACCGAGGCGGTGGCGGGGGGGATCTCGGTGGCACGGGCCAACGGGTCGGCCTTCTGGAACCAGTTGCCGCCGGGACCCTGGATCTCGTACTTGTACCGGGCACCGACCCCGACCCCCGGGATGAAGATCTCCCACACGCCCGAGACCCCCAGGGAACGCATGGCGGAACCCGTGCCGTCCCAGAAGTTGAAGTCGCCCACCACCCGCACGGCGCGCGCGTTGGGGGCCCACACGGCGAAGGCGACACCCTCCACCTCTCCCATCTCACCGCTGTAGTGCTTGAGGTGGGCACCGAGCACCTCCCACAGCTCCTCGTGGCGCCCCTCGGAGATCAGGTACGTGTCCATCTCCCCGAGGGTCGGGAGGAAGCGGTAGGGGTCGTCGACGACGGTCTTCTGGTCGCCGTAGGTGACCTGGACCCGGTAGTCGGGGATCTGGTCCAGGGGCAGTACCGCCACCCACACGCCGTTCCTCTCGTGCGTGGCGGGGTAGGTCCCGTGCGCGGTGAGGATGTCGACCGCGTCGGCCAGGTGGTGGACCGTGCGGATGGTCACCGAGCCCTGCCCGAGGTGTGCACCGAGCACCGAGTGGGGCAGGTAGTGGCTGCCCTGGGCAACTGCGTCGAGGATGTCGGGGTCGACGGGGACTGGCGTGGGTTCCATGTCCCAATCCTCCCACGTGGAGGGCGACGGCGAGCGCCTTCCGGGCGTTGGGTGCGCACCCCGGGAACACGCCATGGGCGCCCGGCCTCAGCCCTCCTCGCCCGCGAGCTCCCTCAGCGCCCCGAGGGGGATCGCGACCCAGGAGGGGCGCAGCCGGTGCTCGTAGACGAGCTCGTAGGCGGCCTTCTCGACCATCAGGGCGTGGACGAGGAGGTCGTTGACCTCTCCGAGGCCGTGGCCGTCGGTGTACCCCTCGAGGAACGCCGCCTGCACGGAGCGGCACCAGTCGCGTCCCGGACCCGCGCCGTCCTGCCCGGGGGCCGGGGCGTCGGGGGGGACCGTCGGGAACTCGGCGGTGGTGGCCACGTTGAAGTGGCGTGGCACGAGGGAGGACTCGCGTCCCGCCTGGGCGCGGGCGTAGTCGAAGGAGCGCAGCATCCCCGCCACGTCGCGCAGGGCGAGGTCCCGGCGACGTCTCTCCTCCAGGGGCCGCAGGGGCTCACCCTCGAAGTCGAGGACGTACCACCCCCCGGCCCCCAGGAGGGTCTGGCCGAGGTGGTAGTCGCCGTGGATGCGGATCGGCGGGGGCAGCGCGCCCAGGTCGGCGACGCCCTCGACCGTGCGGCACAGGCGTTCGACGAGCCCGTCGTCGAGCTCGGTCACCTCGGCGGCGGCGGCCCGGAGGTTGCCCACGACCCGCTCGCAGAGCGCGTTCCCCGATCCCGGCTCACCGCGTCCGAAGATCTCCGCGAGGTGGTCGTGCATGCGTGCGGTCACCGAGCCGAGTTCGCGGGCGTGGCCGGTGGCGTCCTCGTGCGCGGCAGCGAGGTCGACGAAGAGCTCGAACCCGTCGTGGGCGTCCTCGACGAGCGCCGCGAGGATCCCCGAGACGGCCGGACCGCCCGCGGCCTCCTCACCCGCCGGGTCCGGGGGCACCCGAACCTCGAGATGTGCCAGGGGCGCGGGCACGTTGCCCCATCCGGCCCGTGCCAGTGCGAGGGGCACCTCGAGGTCGGGGTGCGTGCCGGGGGAGACCACCCGGAAGACCTTGAGCACGCCGCGCGGTGTGGGTCCGGGCAGCAGGACCGAGGAGTTCGACTGCTCCCCGGTCAGGAGGTGGCAGCGTCCGGACTGCTCGACCATGCCGTCGACGAGCGTGGTCGTGTCCCCGAGGTCGACCACGCCGCGGCGCGCCCACGCCCGCAGGAACGCCGGGTGCTGGGGGCCGTCGACCAGCCAGGCGCCGGCGACCCTGTCGATGACCCCCGCGGCACCCACGGGGCGTGCCTCCGTGAGGACGAGGGGCACCTGGAGGGTGTCCCCGTCCACGCGCACCAGCGAGATCCACACGGGGTCCAGGGCCTCGGACCCGTCCCACCCGGCAGGGGCCGAGTCGGGGGAGAGGTCGACGTTCTCCAGGATCTCCAACTCCGAGGAGTCGTCACCGGGGAACCAGCGCCTGGTGCGCAGCCAGGGTTCGATGACCTCGAGAAGGTCGACGTCGGGGGGCCAGGACGCGCTCATGATTCCTCCTTCGGCAGGGCGACGGTCAGCCAGTAGAAGCCGTGCCTCGCCAGGGTGATGTCGACGGACTCGCCCTCGCCGACGTCGGGGAACGGGTTCCCGGACCCCGTGTCGGAGAGGCGCCACCCGGACATGCCGGGCAGGTGGACGCTGGCGGAGCGGGGCGTGGTCGACAGGTTGTTGACGCAGAGGATCGTCTCGGCCTCGTCCCGTCTGAGGAAGGCGAGCACCGCGTCGTCCGAGGTGGACAGCAGGGTCATCGAGCCGATGCCGAAGGCGGGGTGGGCATGCCTGGTGGCCAGCATGGAACGCGTCCAGTTGAGCATGGAGGTCGCCCTCGTGCGGTGCTCGGCGACGTTGACGGCTCGCTGGTCGTAGAACGGGGTCGAGACGAGTGGCAGGTAGAAGTCCCCCGGGTCCGCGCTCGAGAACCCCGCCCCCGGGGAGTCGTCCCACTGCATGGGGGTGCGCACGCCGTTGCGGTCGGGCAGGTCGATGTCGTCGCCCATGCCGATCTCGTCGCCGTAGTAGAGGAAGGGCGAGCCCGGCAGGGACAGGAGCAGGGCCACGGCCAGCTCGACCTCACGGCGGGACCCGCGCAGCAGGGGCATGAGCCGGCGCCGGATGCCGATGTTGGCCCGCATGCGTGGTTCGGGGGCGTACCAGTGGTACATCCGCTGGCGCTCCTCCTCCGAGACCATCTCGAGCGTGAGCTCGTCGTGGTTGCGCAGGAACGTCCCCCACTGCCCGCCCTTGGGCAGGGGCGGGGTCGCGGCGAGGACCTCGCGCAGGCCGTGGCTCGACTCCTCGCGCAGGGCCGCGAAGATGCGGGGCATGATCGGGAAGTGGAAGCAGATGTGGCACTCGGGGGCGTCGTCGGTGCCGAAGTAGGCGACCACCTCGTGCGGGGGCTGGTTGGCCTCGGCGATCATCACCGTTCCGGGGAACTCCCGGTCGACCATGGCCCGCAGGCTCGCCACGTAGCGGTGGGTGGGCTCGAGGTTCTCGCAGATGGTCCCCTCCTCCTCGAAGAGGTAGGGGATCGCGTCGAGGCGGAACCCGTCCACACCGGTCGCGCACCAGAAGCGCACGACGTCGCGCATCGCCTCGCGCACCGCCGGGTTCTCGAAGTTGAGGTCGGGCTGGTGGCTGAAGAAGCGGTGCCAGAAGAACTGCCGGCGCACCGGGTCCCAGGACCAGTTCGAGTCCTCGGTGTCGACGAAGATCACCCGCGCGTCCAGGTACTCCGAGGGACGGTCCCTCCACACGTAGAAGTCGCCGTAGGGGCCCGAGGGGTCGCGGCGCGAGGCCTGGAACCACGGGTGCTGGTCGGAGGTGTGGTTGAGGACCATGTCCACCACGATGCGGATTCCCCGCGAGTGGGCCTCGATGACGAGGGTGCGGAAGTCCTCCATCGTCCCGTAGCGGGGGTCGACGCCGGTGTAGTCGGAGATGTCGTAGCCGCCGTCGGCCATCGGTGAGGGGAAG
>NZ_CCXH01000179.1 GCF_000820725.1 Actinomyces polynesiensis
AGTGCGTCGACGCCCAGCCACTGGAGGTAGTCCAGCTTGGAGACGAGCCCCTGGAAGTCCCCGACCCCGTCCCCGTTGGAGTCCTCGAAGGAGTGCAGGAGCACCTCGTAGAAGACGGCGCGTCGGTACCACTGCGGGTCGTCCGACACAGGTGGGAGGGGGCGCGCACCGGTCGTCGGCGCGGAGGGCGGGGGCGGGGGCGGGGTCGCGCGGACCAGGGGGATTGCGCCCGTGGCGGCGGGGTCGGTCTCAGGGGTCGGATCGGTCATGAGCTGGTCGTCCTGCGGTCTCAGTGTGTCTCGGGGGAGTGGTGCGAGGGCGGGTCCACGGCCATGACGTGGGCGATGCGCGTCCAGGGGCCGAGGTGCACGAAGTTGGAGGCGCCCCAGGTGTAGGGGGTGCCGTCCAGCTCGTCGACCAGCTGGACGCGCGGCCCGCCGACGGTGCCGTCCACGAGGTCGGCGCCCAGGGCGGACAGGTCGATGTCGACGCTCCCCTCCACGTCGTGGTGGGGGTCGAGGGAGAGCACCACCACCACCGTGTCGGAGTGCCCGGACCCCGTGAAGCGTGCGGGCACGTGCCTGGAGAAGCACAGCAGGTCGGGGTGGGAGGTCGGGTGCACGGTGAGCTGGTGGAGCTGCTGGAGGGCGGGGTGGCGGGCCCGTGCCCCGTTGAGCAGGGTGAGCAGCTGGGGGATGCCGGTGGCCTCCGCCGCCGCCCAGTCCCGTGGCCGGTACTCGTACTTCTCGTTGTCGTCGGGCTCCTCGAAGCCGGGCCGTTGGACGTTCTCCACGAACTCGTAGCCGGAGTAGATCCCCCAGCTCGGGGACCCCGTCGCGGCCAGGACCGCGCGGATCGCGAAGATCGCGGTGCCCCCGGTGGTCATCTGGGGGGTGAGGATGTCGTGCGTGGTGGGCCAGAAGGTGGGGCGCAGGACGTGTGCCGTCCCTGCGGAGAGCTCGCGGAGGTAGTCCTCGATCTCCTCCTTCTCCGTGCGCCACGCGAAGTACGTGTAGGACTGGTCGAAGCCGACCATCCCCAGGGTGCGCATCATGGCGGGACGGGTGAAGGCCTCGGCCAGGAACAGGATGTCGGGGTGGGTCGTGTGCATCTCGCGCAGCAGCCGCTGCCAGAACGGCACCGGCTTGGTGTGGGGGTTGTCGACCCGGAAGAAGGTCACCCCGTGGTCGATCCACACCTCGATGAGGTCACGCACCGCCCGGTAGATGCCCTCCGGGTCGTTGTCGAAGTTCAGGGGGTAGATGTCCTGGTACTTCTTCGGCGGGTTCTCCGCGTAGGCGATGGACCCGTCGGCGCGGGTCGTGAACCACTCCGGGTGCTCGCGGACCCAGGGGTGGTCGGGGGAGCACTGGAGGGCCAGGTCGAGGGCGACCTCCATGCCCAGTCCCCGGGCCGTGGCGACGAAGGCGTCGAAGTCATCGAAGGTGCCCAGGTCCGGGTGGATGGCGTCGTGTCCGCCCTCGGGGGAGCCGATGCCGTAGGGGGACCCCGGGTCCCCCGGGGCGGCCTCGAGGGCGTTGTTGCGTCCCTTGCGGAAGGTGGTGCCGATGGGGTGGACCGGGGTGAGGTAGACGACGTCGAAGCCCATGGAGGCGATGCGGGGGAGGTCCTGCGCGGCGGTGCGCAGGGTGCCCGAGACCCAGGTGCCGTCGGGCTCCTGGTGGGCGCCCGCCGAGCGGGGGAAGATCTCGTACCACGAGCCGTACAGGGCCCGTGGGCGCGAGACCAGCAGGGGCTGGGCCTGCGTGTGGCCGAGGAGGTCGCGCAGGGGGTGCGTGCGGAAGACGGCACGCACGCGTGAGGAGATGCCCGCGGAGAGGCGCTGCTGGGCGGAGTGGGAGGTGTCCCGCAGGTGCGCGGCCGCCTCGGTGAGGACCCGGACGTCC
>NZ_CCXH01000180.1 GCF_000820725.1 Actinomyces polynesiensis
TGCGCGGCCGCCTCGGTGAGGACCCGGACGTCCTCGGGGGGAGGCGGCGTCTGGGCGGGGTTCGAGTGCGCCTCGCCGCGCGCGGCACGCTCGAGGAGCCGGGCCCCCTCCTCGAGGGCGAGCTCCACGTCGCTGCGCACGTCCACCTTGATCGTCGCGTCGTGTCGCCAGGTCGCGTAGGGGTCCGACCAGGTGTCGACGCGGAAGGACCAGTCCCCCGTCCCGTCGGCCATGACCCAGGCCTCGAGCCGGTCGAGCCCGGGGGCGACGTCGACCATCGGGGTGCGCGAGTGCTCGGAACCGTCGGGACGGAGCAGGACGGCCTCGGCGCCGAAGGCGTCGTGTCCCTCCCTGAAGGCCGTCGCCCGGACGGGGAAGGGCTCCCCCTGCGTGGCCTTGGCGGGCAGGGTGCCGCCCTCGACCACCGGGAACAGCTCCAGGGCGGGGATGCGCGGGAGGTCCGGGTGGGGGGAAGGGGAGGCGGGTGGCTGGGTGCGGGGCAGGTCCGGGTTCGTCTGGCTCACGTGAGACACAGTAGTGGGCGGCGCGGGCGCATGTGCCGCCGAACACAGTGTGGGGTCGTGTGTGTGGGGTCGTGTGGGGGTCCGTCCCGCGTGACCCGCGCCGCCCCCGGGCGCACGACGCGCCGAGGGGAGGGGTGGCCGGCGCGCCGGTCAACCCCGCGTCCACGGGCCACCGGGGCTGCAAGCGGTTGCACGCGGGGACGCACAGCGGACGGACACCCTCGCCGGTGGGGGATCTTGTGGATAGACTGCAGCGCGTGAGAGCCATTCGACGATTCACCGTCCGTACCGTCCTTCCCGAGGCGTTGTCCCCCCTGGACACCCTCGCCAGGAACCTGCGGTGGTGCTGGCACGCACCCACCGCTGAGTTCTTCACCTCCCTCGACCCGCAGGCATGGGAGCGCGTCCACGGGGACCCGATCGCCCTGCTCGGCCAGATCAGCAACGAGAGGTTCCACCAGCTGGCCTCCGACTCCTCCGTGGTCGACAGGGCCGCTGAGCTCGCCGACGACCTCGCCCGCTACATGGACGAGCCGCGCTGGTACCAGAACGACTTCGACGCCGAGGGCAAGCCCGAGGCGATCGCCTACTTCTCCGCCGAGTTCGGGATCACCGCGGTGCTCCCCCAGTACTCCGGTGGCCTGGGCATCCTCGCCGGTGACCACCTCAAGAGTGCCTCCGACCTGGGCGTGCCGATCGTCGGTGTCGGTCTGCTCTACGAGTCCGGCTACTTCCGCCAGTCCCTGTCCCGTGACGGCTACCAGCGTGAGACCTACCCGCTCATCGACCCCAACAACATGCCCCTCACCCTCCTGAGGGACCACGAGGGCACCCCCGCACGCATCGCCGTGCCCCTGCCGGAGGGACGCACCCTCAACGCGCAGGTGTGGATCGCCCAGGTGGGCCGTGTGCCCCTGCTCCTCATGGACTCCAACGTCCCGGAGAACGACCCGGTCTCCCGCACCGTGACCGACCGCCTCTACGGCGGGTCCCAGGAGCACCGCCTCGAGCAGGAACTGCTGCTCGGGATGGGTGGCATCAAGGCCCTGCGCCTGTACTCCGCCATCACGGGTGCCCCGACGCCGACCGTGTACCACTGCAACGAGGGCCACGCCGGGTTCCTGGCGGTCGAGCGCCTGCGTGAGCTCATGGAGGGCGACGAGCACCTCGGCCTCGCCGCAGCCATCGAGGCCGTGCGCTCCGGGACCCTCTTCACCACCCACACGCCGGTCCCCGCGGGCATCGACCGCTTCAACCGCGACCTCGTGTCCCGCTACCTGGACGCCATCCACCTGCCCGGCACCTCGACGCAGGACATCGTGGCCCTGGGCAACGAGTCCTACCCGGGGGGCAACCCCGACGTGTTCAACATGGCCGTCCTCGGCCTGCGGATGGCCCGCAGGGCCAACGGCGTGGCCAAGCTCCACGGCAAGGTGTCGCG
>NZ_CCXH01000181.1 GCF_000820725.1 Actinomyces polynesiensis
CGCGCCGGATGTTCTCCGCCCTGTGGGCGGGCTTCGACGTCGACGAGGTGCCGATCACCTCGGTGACGAACGGCGTCCACGGCCCCACGTGGCGCGCGCCCTCCTTCCAGGCCAAGGCCGAGGAGTACCTCACCCCTGAGGAGATCGCCTCGGGGGAGGGATGGCTCAAGCCCGAGGACAGGGGCGGCATCCCCGACGAGGTCCTGTGGGCCCAGCGCCACGAGCTGCGGGCCCGCCTGGTCAGGTCCGCGCGGACCCGCGTCCACGACTCCTGGATCGAGCGGGGCGCGTCACCGGCCGAGCTCGGGTGGATCGACGGGGTGCTCGACCCCGATGTCCTCACCATCGGTTTCGCGCGACGGGTGCCCACCTACAAGCGCCTCACCCTCATGCTCAACGACCCCGAACGGCTCACGCGTCTGCTGACCGACCCCGAGCGCCCGATCCAGATCGTGGTGGCCGGCAAGTCCCACCCGGACGACGAGCTGGGTGTCAGCCTGATCCAGCGCCTCGTGCAGTTTGCGGACAACCCCAAGGTGCGCGACCGCATCGTCTTCCTGCCCAACTACGACATTGCGATGGCCCAGACCCTGATGCCGGGCTGCGACGTCTGGCTGAACAACCCGCTGCGCCCCCTGGAGGCCTCGGGCACCTCCGGCATGAAGTGCGCCCTCAACGGGGCGCTCAACCTGTCGGTGCTCGACGGCTGGTGGGACGAGATGTACGACGGGGCCAACGGGTGGGCGATCCCCACCGCCGACGGCGTGGAGGACCCGGAGCGGCGTGACCGCATCGAGGCCGCCGCCCTCTACGACCTCATCGAGAACACCGTCGCGCCGCGCTTCTACGGACGCGACGAGCACGGGGTGCCCAGGCGCTGGATGGAGATGATGCGACACACGCTGGCGACGCTGGGCCCGAAGGTCCAGGCCACCCGCATGGTCCGCGACTACGTCGAGCAGCTCTACACCCCCGTCGCCCGTGCCTCCGCCACGATCGACGTGCCCGGCCACGAGGCCGCCCGTGCCCTCGCCGAGTGGAAGTGGAACGTCCGCTCCCACTGGGGCGAGGTCCACGTCGACTACGTCGAGGTCCACACCCCCGACGTCGCGCAGATCGGCGACGAGGTGCAGGTCAGGGCTCAGGTCCACCTCGGGGCCCTGCGGCCCGAGGACGTCCACGTCCAGGTGCTGGCCGGACCGGTGGGATCCGACGACGAGATCCACGACTTCGTCACCGCCGAGTTGTCCCCGGTGGGGGACCTCGGGGACGGGCGCTGGGAGTTCCGGGGCGCCGAGGAGCTCAACGTCGCCGGGTCCTTCGGCTACGCCGTGCGCGTCGTGCCCTGGAACCCGCTGATGGCGGGGGTCACCGAGCTGGGCCTCGTCTCCGTGGCCGAGCCCTCCTCCGTCGTCTCCGAGAAGCACACGACCTTCGGGGAGTGATCACCCGGTAGGAGCACCGAGCACTCGGGGCCCGGACGACATCGTCGTCCGGGCCCCTTGCCGTGCGTGACCGCGGGGGCTAGGCACTGACCCCGAAGAGGTGGCCGATGCCATAGGTCAGCGCCAGCGCGGCGGCACCACCCAGCACCAGGCGGAGCACCGCGCGGGTGCGGGGTGCCTCGCCGAGCCAGGCGCTCACCCAACCGGTGACGGCCAACGCCACCAGCACTGCGAACATGGTGGCAGGGATGCGGAGCCGGGGCCCGAAGGCGAGCATGGTGAGGAAGGGCAGGGCGGAGCCGGCCACGAAGGCGACGAGCGAGCTCAGCGCCGCGGCCCACGGACTGGTGAGGTCGTTGGGATCGATGTTGTGCTCCGCCGTGAGGTGGGCGCCGACGGCATCGCGCTCGGAGAGTTCCTGGGCGACGGTCCTGGCAGTGGCGGAGCTCAGGCCCTTCTGTTCCCAGATGCGGGTGAGACGGTTCTCCTCGCCCTGGGCATCGCGGGCGAGGTCGGCACGCTTCTCGATGACGAGCTGGCGTTCGGTGTCACGCTGGGTGGAGACCGAGACGTACTCGCCCACGGACATCGACAGTGCCGCGGAGGCGATTCCCGCGGTGCCCGCGATGGCGATGGCGGAGGTGTTGGTGGGGTCCGCGGCCGCGACACCGACCAGCAGGCCCGAGATGGAGACGATCCCGTCATTGGCGCCCAGCACCCCGGCGCGCAGCCAGTTGAGGCGCTGGGTGATGGAACCGCCGCCGAAGGGTTCGCCCTCCTCGTGCCGCGCGGCCTCCGAACCCTCCGGAAGCTGACCGGCCCGTCGGGTGCGCGTATTGCGTCGCCGGTCCGCCTGGAGTCGACCGACGAGGGAGGGAAGCAGTGACGTGATGGCCATGACTGAACGTTATCGCTGGTCAGACGGCGTGTTCCAGCAAGGGAAGGCACTCCTGTGGCACCTGAGGGGCACCTTCACACAGGCCCCTGACCAGCTGCGCGTGGGCCGAAGGTCCCACTCCGACGGTGCGGCGACGGACATCCGTGCGTGACCGTCCGGTCAGGTGCGGGCAGTCGTGCAGTGCCCGCCGACCGGGCGCGGATGCGGGTCCGCCCTCGTACGCGCGGGGCGACGAGGGCGGAGGCGACACCCGCCGACGAGGGCGGGGTCCGGTTGAGGGCGTCAGTCAGTAGATCATGTGCATGGCCTCGCGGACCTGGTGGAGCGTCCGGTCCGCCCGCTCGTTGGCCTTCTCGTTGCCGGCGTGGAGGACGTCGAGCAGGTAGGCCTCGTCATCGGCCAGCTCCGCGCGGCGTGCGCGCACGGGGGCGAGCATCTCGTTGACGGCCTCGGTGACCAGTGCCTTGAGGGTGCCGGCGCCCTTGTCGCCGATGCGCTCGGCGATCGCCTCGGGTGCCTCGCCGGTGGCGAGGGACGCCATGAGCAGCAGGTTGGAGACCTCGGGACGGTGCTCCGGGTCGTAGGTGATGTGGCGGTCGGCGTCGGTCTTCGCCTTGCGGAGCATCCTCGCCGTCTCGTCGGCGCTCATGCGCAGCTCGATGGTGTTGCCACGCGACTTCGACATCTTCACGCCGTCCGTGCCGAGGATGTGCGGGGCCTCGGAGAGGAGGGCGTCGGGCCGGCGGAACACGGGGCGCTCGGGATCGGCCCGTCCGTAGCGGCGGTCGAAGCGCTGGGCGATGAGCCGCGTCTGCTCCAGGTGGGGGAGCTGGTCCTGTCCCACCGGCACCAGGTTCGCCTTGCAGAAGAGGATGTCGGCCGCCTGGTGGACGGGGTAGGTGAGCAGCAGTCCCGACATCGCCCGACCGTCGGTGGCCTCCAGCTCCGCCTTGACGGTCGGGTTGCGGTGCAGTTCCGCCTCGGTGACCAGGGAGAGGAAGGGCAGCATCAGCTGGTTGAGGGCCGGGACCGCCGAGTGGGTGAAGATCGTGGCCCGGGTCGGGTCGATGCCGGCGGCGATGTAGTCGGTGAGCAGGCCGAGCACCCGCTCGCGCAGGGGGCCGACCCCGTCGCGGTCGGTGATGACCTGGTAGTCGGCGACGAGGATCCACGTGTCCACGCCCAGGTCCTGGATGCGCACCCAGTCACGGATGGTGCCCAGGTAGTGCCCCAGGTGCAGGCTCCCCGTCGGGCGGGCCCCGGTGAGCATGCGGAAGGGCGAGGGGTCCTCCGCGATCGCGGACTCGATCTCCTCCGAGCGCGCCTGGGTGCGCAGGAGGGAGGCCTCGTTCGTGGAGTTGGCGAGCTGGTCTTCGCTGGTCGTGGTCACCCGAGGATTCTAGCCTGCCTCCCGGGTGTCACTCCCGGATGTCCCTGCCGGGCACCTCGGCCCCGGGCACCTCGGCCCCGGGCAGTTCTGCGGAGAGCAGCACGAGGACCGAGAGGGGTTCGAGACGCACGGAGGCTCCCGGGTCGAGCCTCTCCAGGCGTTCGGGCAGGGTGCCGAGGTCGCGGTGCACGTCGATCCCCCCGTCGGAGGGGTCCGACCAGGACGTGTCCATGGCGACGAGCCACGGCAGTCCGTGCCCCTCGGCGAGGGAGACCCTGTGGGTGCCGAAGGTGCCGTTGACGAGGACGAGGGCGTCGCGGTCCCCGTGGGGGACCCCCGAGCGCAGCATCTGGAAGACACGGTTCTCCTCGCGCGCCCAGCCGCCCTCGGGGATGCCCGCCCCCTTGCGCGTGTACCACCCGACGTCCGCGATCGTGTCACCGGGGACGGGTCTGCCCGTGGCGAAGGTCGCGGGGCGCAGGACCGGGTGGTCACGACGCAGGGCGAGCAGCCACCGCGTGGTCGCCACCTGGTCGAGCTGGTCGCGGGAGAGGTCCCAGTCCAGCCATGACAGGGGCCCGTCCTGGCAGTAGGCGTTGTTGTTGCCGTACTGGGTGCGCTGGAACTCGTCCCCGGCGGTGATCATCGGGGTGCCCGCGGAGACGAGAAGGGTGGTGAGGAGGTTGCGCTGGCTGCGCTGGCGGGCGGGGAAGATGTCCTCGACGATCCCCGCGGCGTCACGTGCGTCGGTGTCCAGCAGCGAGGAGGCGAGCGCGCCCTCCAACCCGTGGTTCCAGGAGTGGTTGTTCGAGGACCCGTCCCGGTTGCCCTCGAGGTTCGCCATGTTGTGCTTGTAGTCGTAGGCGGTGAGGTCGGCGAGGGTGAAGCCGTCGTGGGCCGTGACGAAGTTGACGGAGGCCCCCGGCCCGCGCAGCGCACCGGTGCCGTGGGAGAACACGTCCGCGGACCCCGACAGGCGCGTGGCGAGCTCGTTGGGACCCGAGGCGGGACGCCCCAGCGACATGTTGCGCACGTCCGAGAGCCAGAAGCTGCGGGCCGAGTCGCGGAAGCGGTCGTTCCACTCCGAGAAGGGGGTGGGGAAGTTCCCGGTCTGCCACCCGCCGGGGCCGATGTCCCAGGGCTCCGCGATGAGCTTGTCGAGGCTGAGCTGCTCGTCCGTGGCCATCGCCACCAGCAGGGGGTGCAGGGGTGTGAATCCGGTGGAGAAGCGCCCCAGGGTCGCGGCGAGGTCGAAGCGGAAGCCGTCCACCCCCATCTCGCCCGACCAGTACCGCAGGGAGTCCAGCACCATCTGCATCGAGCGAGGGTGGTCGAAGTCCACCGTGTTGCCGGTCCCGGTCACGTCGATCATCTGCATGGGGCGTGAGGAGGTGTGGCGGTAGTACAGCGAGGAGTCGATCCCACGCCACGACAGCGACGGACCGGAGTTGTTGCCCTCACAGGTGTGGTTGTAGACCACGTCGAGGATCACCTCGATGCCCGCCTGGTGGAGGATCGAGACCATGCCCCGGAACTCGTCGACCACGGCCTGGGCCCCGCGCGTCCGGGCGGCATCGGTGGCGTAGGAGGGTTCGGGGGTGAAGTAGTTGAGGGTCGAGTACCCCCAGTAGTTCGTCAGCCCGCGTTCGGAGAGGAAGGACTCGTCGAGCTTGGCGTGCACGGGCAGCAGCTCCACGGCGGTGATGCCCAGGGCGTGGAGGTGGTCCACGGAGCGTGGGTGGGCGAGACCCGCGTAGGTGCCGCGCAGGGACTGGGGGACCCCGGGCATGTTCTTGGTGAAGCCCTTGACGTGGAGCTCGTAGACGACGCTGCGGTTCCACGGGGTCCGCGGCTTCTCGGCGACCTCGAAGTGGTGGCCGACCACGACGGAGGCGGGCACGTGCCCGGCGGAGTCCAGTTCGGACTTCACCAGGGGATAGGTCGTCGGGTACAGGTCGGCGTCGACCTGGTGGGCATGGATCTCCGGGCCGAGGTCCACCGTGCCCTCCAGGCCCCGGGTGTAGGGGTCGATGAGCAGCTTCCACGGGTTGTGGAAGAGGCCCGCGTCCGGGTCCCACGGGCCGTGGACACGGAAGCCGTAGCGCAGTCCCTCGCCGACCCCCTCGAGGTGCCCGTGCCACACGCCGAGCTCCGGACCCCGCAGGGACCAGCGCTTCTCGAAGCGGG
>NZ_CCXH01000182.1 GCF_000820725.1 Actinomyces polynesiensis
AAGCGGGGGCCGCCCTCGTTGACGATGCAGAAGTCCACGCGGGTCGCGTGGCCGGCCACGACCGCGATGTCGATGCCGGAGCCGGTGACGTGCACGCCGAGCCGTTGGGGGGTCGGGTACGGGGCGGGCACGAGGGGTGCGGGTGTCGCGGGGTCCACGGTCCGGTGGTCTCTGCGCGTTCCCATGGCTCCTCGGTGGTCGTCGGTGCGGACGGGGCGGGTGCCCCGCGACGAGTCTACTGGCAGGGGGACACCCACAGGAGTGGTGGTCGACGTGACGGGGACGACCGGATCCCGCCGGGGACCCCACGGAGTTCTGTGGCACGCTGGTGGCATGAGAATCGTGGTGTGTGTCAAGCACGTCCCCGACGCCCAGTCCGACCGCCGTTTCGAGGACGGACACATGGTGCGCGGCGAGGACGACGTGCTCAACGAACTGGACGAGAACGCGATCGAGGCCGCCGTGTCCCTGGTCGAGGAACGCGGGGGTGAGGTCGTCGCCGTGACGATGGGGCCGGAGGACGCCGAGGACGCCGTCCTGCGCGCGCTCCAGATGGGCGCCGACCGGGGGGTGCTGGTCAGCGACGAACGCCTGGCCGGGTCCGACGCGATCGGGACCGCGGCCGTGCTCGCCGCCGCCGTGCGCAGGATCGGCGCGGACGCCCCCGTGGACCTGGTCGTCACCGGCATGGCGAGCCTCGACGGCATGACCTCGATGCTGCCCTCCGCCCTTGCCGCCCAGCTCCACCTGCCCCTCCTCGGGCTGGCCCACTCGATGGAGGTGTCGGGGGAGGAGCACCCGGTGGTGCGCATCGAACGCACCGCCGACGGATTCGACGACGTCCTGGAGGCACCCACCCCCGCGGTCGTCTCCGTCACGGACCAGATCAACGAGCCCCGCTACCCGAGCTTCAAGACGATGAAGGCGGCCCGGTCCAAGCCCCTCGACGAGTGGTCCCTGGACGACCTCTCCGACTTCGAGGAGGGCGACGAGCTCGACCAGCCGCTCTCCGCGATCCAGGTCATGGACGCCACCGCCCGCACGCGCAGCGGCGAGGGCGTGCTCGTCACCGACTCGGGTGACGCCGGTGAGCGGCTCGCCCGCTACCTGCTCGAGGAGGTCCTGTGACGATGACCGAACCACTCCACCGTCCCGTCGTCGTGGTCACCGACCACGCGGGTGACGACACCACCGGATACACCCTGACCGCGGCCTCGGCCCAGCTGCTGACACTCGCCCGGACCCTCACCGATGCCGCAGTCGTCGCCGTGGCCCTCAACCCGGCCCCCGACCTCGACGCCCTGGCCGCCCAGGGCGTGGAGCGGGTCCTGGTCCCCGACCTGGACGGGCACTCGCCCCGTGTCCCCGCCGTCGTGGGCGACGCCGTGCGGGCCTGCCTGGGGCAGGTCACCGACCCGGCGGCGGCCCTGTGCGTGTCGAACTACCGCGGCCGCGAGGTCGCCGCCCGTCTCGCAGCCCAGCTGCGCTCCGGCGCCGCCGTGGACGTCACGGCCGTGGAGGTCGTGGACGGTGAGATCCAGGCCCGCAAGTCCGCCCTGGCGGGGTCGTGGACCACGAGGTTCCACGTCACCCGCGGCATGCCCGTCATCGCGGTGCGTCCCTCGAGCGTCGAGGCCGAGGACGCGGCTGTGGCCACCCACCCGCAGGTCGTGGCCGTCCCCGTCACCTGGTCACCCGAGGCGCTCGCGGTCCGCGTCGTCTCCTCGGCCGAACAGGCCGGGACGGGGCGCGTCCCCCTGACGGAGGCCCAGACGGTGGTCGTCGGGGGTCGCGGCACGGACGGGGACTTCTCACTGGTCGAGGAACTCGCGGACCTCCTCGGGGGGGCCGTGGGGGCCACCCGGGTGGCCTCGGACGAGGGGTGGGTCCCCCGCGCCATCCAGATCGGGCAGACCGGTGTCTCCGTCGCCCCGCGGCTCTACGTCGGGCTGGGAGTCTCGGGGGCCGTGCACCACACGGTGGGCATGCAGTCGGCCCAGCACATCGTCGTCGTCAACGACGACCCGGACGCCCCGATCTTCGAGATCGCGGACTTCGGTGTGGTCGGGGACCTCTTCGAGGTCGTGCCCCAGGCGATCGAGGCCCTGCGCAGGGCCGGCGCGGACAACTGAGCACCGGGGATGGACACACCGTGAGCTGCCTGCCCCACCAGCACTACCTGGACCACGCCGCGACCTCGCCCGTGCGCGAGTGCGCCCTCGAGGCCTGGACCGCCACCACCCGTGTGCTGCGCGACGTGCCCGGCAACC
>NZ_CCXH01000183.1 GCF_000820725.1 Actinomyces polynesiensis
GACGCCCTGGCGGTCGCCGGGGGTGCGAGGGGCTCACGGGGGCGGGACCCACGACGTACCCACGTGCTGGCCTCCCGCATCGAGCACGACGCGGTCGGGGCCCAGAGGAGCGGGCTCGAGGCGCAGGGGCTCCACTGGGACCTCCTGCCGCTCGGCGCGGACGGCGTGAGCGTCGTGGACCCGGAGGGGCTGGCCGCGGCGGAACCGCGGCTGGCGCTGGCCTCGCTGGCACTCGTGTGCTCCGAGGTCGGGACCGTGCAACCCGTGGCCGCCCTCGTCGACGCCCTGGCCGCACGCGGGGGCACGACCGGGCACGCCGGGGCCGGTGAACCCCGCGCCCTCGTGCACACCGACGCCGCACAGGCCGTGGGCACCCTCGACGTGGACTTCCACGCCCTGGGGGTCGACCTGATGACCGTGGGCGGGCACAAGCTCGGAGCCCCCGTGGGCACGGGCGCGCTGCTCGTGCGCCGTGGGGTGCCCCTGCAGGGCGACCGCCCCGGGGGCGGCCAGGAACGCGGACTGCGCTCGGGGACCGTGGACGTGGCCGGTGCCGTGTCCCTGGCCGCCGCACTGGAGGAGGTCGTCGCGGAGCGGGACCGCGTGCGCGCGTGGGAGGACTCCCTGCGCGAACGCCTCCTGGCCGACCTGCCCGAGGGCGTGGGAGCGACCCTGGACCGGCGCACGCCCAGCGTTCCCTCGATCGTCCACCTCAGCCTCGACACCGCCCACCCCGAGGCGGTGCTCATGGCCATGGACGCCGCAGGTGTCATGGTCTCCGCCGGGTCCGCCTGCCACGCCGGGGTCACGCGCCCCTCCGCCGTGGTCATGGCGATGGGACGCGACGAGCGGGAGGCACTGGGCGTCCTGCGGGTCTCCTTCGGCGCCACCTCCACCACCGGGGACGTCGACGCGCTCCTCGCGGCCCTCCCCGGGGCGCTGGCGGCCGGACGGGCCCTGGACGGCCGCGACCACGCCCGGGTGGAGGTGCGGGCATGAGGGTCCTGGCCGCGCTCTCGGGAGGGGTGGACTCCGCCGTCGCCGCCGCGCGGGCGGTCGCCGCCGGGCACGACGTGGTCGGCGTCCACATGGCGCTGTCCTCCCAGCCGCAGGCCTGCCGGATCGGGTCGCGGGGGTGCTGCTCGGTGGAGGACGCCGGGGACGCCGCACGGGCCGCGGAGGTCATGGGCATCCCCTTCTACGTGTGGGACCTGGCCGAGGAGTTCGAGGAGACGGTCATCACCGACTTCGTCGAGCAGTACCGCGCCGGGCACACCCCCAACCCCTGCGTGCGCTGCAACGAGTTCGTCAAGTTCCGTGAGCTCGCGGGGCGCGCGCGGGCCCTGGGCTTCGACGCGGTGTGCACCGGGCACTACGCGCGCATCGTCACCGGCCCCGCAGGCCCCGAACTGCACCGCGCGGTGGACGAGGCCAAGGACCAGTCCTACGTCTTGGCCGTCATGGGTCGCGAGGAGCTCTCCCGCGTCCTGCTGCCCCTGGGGGATGCGCCCTCGAAGGCCTGGGTCCGCGCAGAGGCGGAGCGCCTGGGTCTGGGTGTGTCCGCGAAGCCCGACTCCTACGACATCTGCTTCATCCCCGACGGGGACACCCGCGGTTTCCTGCGCCGTCACCTCGGCGAGGCCCCGGGCGCGGTCGTGGACACCGAGGGACGGGTGGTCGGCGAGCACGGCGGGTACTGGAACTTCACCGTCGGCCAGCGCCGGGGCCTCCACCTGGGCGACCCGGCCCCCGACGGGCAGCCACGCTACGTGCTGGAGACGAGGCCGGAGTCCAACACCGTGGTGGTCGGCGCCGCGACACTGCTGAGCGTGGACCGGATCACCTGCGCAGCACCGGTCGTGGTGGCCGGGGACGACGCACTGGGGGTCGATGCCGCGGCGACCGCGGCCTTCGGGGTGGAGATGGCGGGGCGCAGGCTGTGCGAGGTGCCCGAGGGGGTGCTCACCGCGCAGGTGCGCGCCCACGGCACACCGTCGGTGGTGACAGGGGTGCGCCACGGGGCGGCCGGCCTGGAGGTCGACCTCGCGGCACCCGTGCGCGGGGTGGCCGCCGGCCAGTCCCTGGTGCTCTACCGCGGCACGCGCGTCCTCGCCGAGGCGACCATCACCCGCGCACGGCGACGGGACGGACGCGGTGCGGAGGCCGCGCGGGGGAGCGGGACGGGACACCTCGACACCGCACGCGTCCCCGCCCACCGGGACTGAGGTCACTGCGCCGGGGCGCCCCCGGCCCGCCTGTGACGCGTCCCTTGTGGCCGCGGCACCACCCCGGGGGGACCGTTGTGGCGACGCAAGCCCCCGATCAGGGATGATTCCCGGGTGCTGACCCTCCCGGAGAACGTCGCGGCGCAGTCCGCCGCCGCGCGCCACAAGACCCACGGCGCCCGGCGCCCCGCCAACTACTTCGTCGCCGCCATGATGGCGGGGGCGTTCATCGGCCTCGCCGACGTCTTCATGCTCACCGCAGGTGGGCCACTGCGCCTGGAGGGCTCCGTCTGGTCACCCCTGGTCGAGGGCGGGGTGTTCGGCATCGGGTTGATCCTCGTCGTCTTCGCCGGGGGTGAGCTCGCGACCTCGGCGATGATGATCCTGCCCATCGGCCTGCGGGAGCGGGCCGTGGAGTGGGGACCGGCGGGTCGTGCCTTCGCCCTCATGCTGCTGGGCAACCTGGCCGGCGCGGTCGTCCTCGCCCTGTTGGTCCGCGGCGGCGGCATCATGGCGGAGGGCACCGTGCCCGGCGAGGCGCTGGCCTCGGTGGTCGCCGCGAAGGCCCACAAGACCACCGTCGAACTGTTCTTCCGCGCGATCCTGTGCAATGTGCTCGTGTGCCTGGCGATGTGGTCGGTGACGCGCACCGGCAACGACGTCGCGAAGATGGTGCTGATGGCCTGGTGCATGGCGGCCTTCGTCGCCTCGGGCATGGAGCACGTCGTGGCGAACATGACCACCTTCGCCCTGGGGCTCGTCCACGGGGTGCCGGAGGCAACGCTCGCGGAGGCCGGGCGCAACCTGGGCACCGTGCTGGTGGGCAACGTGGTGGGCGGGGCGGTCTTCGTCGGCGCGGCCATGTGGACGGCCTCGCGCACGGAGGTCGACGAGGGTGACCCCGTCGACGCTGCTGGTGGTGCTGCCGTCGGTGCTGTCGTGGACTGAGGACGGGTGCGGTGCAGGCCCTGGGGAGTGCACCGCCCCACGACTGCGTTCAGTGGGGGAGCGCGACCCGGTACCGCTCGATCTCCTCGCCGGGCTCCCACCCGAAGGTCATGACGGCAGGGACGGAACCGGCGGCCAGCGCGTCGAGCACCTTGCGCTCGTGGGGCGGGACGAGTCGGGGGAGGTCGTCGAGGGCGAACCAGCGCAGGCCGGCGTCCTTGTCGGGCTCCATCACCCGCGGCTCGCCCTCCCAGCGGCGGCAGGAGAAGAACCAGTCGACGCGCTGCTCGAGGGGATCGGTGCCCCCGTTGGTGCGGTGCATGCCGGTGAGCGGGTGGAGGTCTGCGGGGGAGATCCCCACCCCGAGCTCCTCGCGGGCCTCGCGGACGGCGGTCCCGACGACCGATTCACCCGCCTCGACGTGGCCCGCGATGCCCGCCGCCCAGTGGCCGTCCATGTAGCCGGTGTGCCGGCGCAGCTGGAGGAGGACCTCCCGCGTCGACCCGGAACCCCTGAGCAGGAGGACGTAGGCGGCGGGGACGAGGGTGAAGGAGTGGACCACGGGACCATGGTAGGCGCCGGTGGGCGGACCGCCACGCGCGCCCGGGTCCCCGCCGTCCGGCGCAGCCCATCGGGAGCTCCGGTCGCACGCCGGCGGTGGCGCTGCGTCCCCCGGCCGTCCCGGACCACCGGAGGTCCGGGCCCCAGTAGGATGGGACCTCGCGCGCGGGTGGCGGAATTGGCAGACGCGCTGGATTTAGGTTCCAGTGTCTTTGACGTGGGGGTTCGAGTCCCCTCCCGCGCACCGCTGGCCCGGTGTCACGCGGAGGGTGACGGCTCCGCGCTGGTCCCTCCCGCACCGGTGCTGCCCACGATGGCTGACGCAGACTCGGCGTCGTGGGCACGCAGTCCCACCACTGACGTGCGGACCGCCGCCAGCAGGGGGGCGCCGAGCACCATGCCGAGGATCCCGGCGTAGACGCCCCCGACGAGGGTGGCCAGCAGCACCACGACCGGGTGAATCCTCAGCGTGGAACCGAGCGCCCATGAGCTGACCGCACTCTGGATCGTCCCGTTGGACACGAGGAGGCTCGCGGCGACGACGAGCGCCGCGACGGGCCCGCCGGATCCGAAGGCGATGAGGACGGCGAAGACCCCGGTGATCCAGGCGCCCGCGAAGGGGATGAACGAGAGGAAGAAGTACAGGACCAGGATCGGGACCACCAGGGGGATCCGCAGCACGAGCAGGGGGATCGCGAAGATCGGGCCCGTGAGGACCGCAGTGAGCGCGGTTCCCCGGAAGTACCCGCGCACGGAGGAACGCACGTGCCCGTCGACCTGCGCGACGACCTGTGTGTCCTGTCCCGTCACGCCCGCCAGCCACGAGGGGAGCAGGTGGCCGTCCTTGAGGAAGAAGAAGAGGAAGAAGAGACCGAAGAAGGACCCGACGCCCAGGGAGACCACGCCGTAGACCGTGCGGGCGAGGAAGCCCAGCAGGCCCAACCCCGCCTGTGGGGCCATGTCGTTGAGGGCTGCGCGCACCTGCGACAGGGAGACGGCCTCGATGTCCAGGGAGCGCGCCCACACCGCTGCCCGCTCCCATCCCGCTCCCAGCTGGTCGGAGATCTGGGGGAGCTGGCCGACGAACCCCCAGGCGACGATGGCGGCGAGGCCGACGACGGCGACGACCGTGACCAGGAGCCCGACGACCGCTGCCAGTGCACGGGGGGCGCGGTGGCGCACCAACCACGAGACGAGTGGTTCGAGGACGGCCCCGAAGACCACGGCGACGACGAGCGGGACGAGGATCCCGCTCAGGCTGGACACCGCGGCCGCCGCGACCACGACGAGGGCGATGATCCCGAGGGCGGACCAACTGGCGTTGCCGGCCCTGGTGAGCCGCGCCAGTCGAACGGAGGGATCGCTTCGACCTGTGTCCATCGTTTCCTCCACATCCGGGATGCCCGGGGCCCGGGGCCGACGACTGGCGGGCGCGGGATGCGTCGACCGCCGCCGAGTCTAGGGCAGACGGGGGCCGGGAAGGTGGGATGGTCCCACCGAGAGGGCACGCGGAGTGGGGGCAGCACGTAGTCTCGGAGTGCGGGTCTGCCGGGCGGGGCAGACCCGCTCCCGCTCCCCGTCCCGTCCCGTCCCGTCCCGGCCCGTGGCGGCGTGGGGACCGGTGGACGTGGGGACTGGCGGGCCGGGCCCCGGATCATCAGCTGGGGTGCATAGGTATACACTGCTGGATGTGCGACAAGGGTGTCGATCCGATGCTTCGAACGCACTGACTCCCCTGACCGCCGCCTCGGTCGGGGGAGTCATCCACTCCCGGAGCACACCTGTGACGCCACGGGTGACGCGCCGCCCGTCCCCTGACCGAGAAGTGCTGTCCCCCCGGTGGGAGGATGGGGTCATGAGCACACTGACGACCGGCGAACAGGCACCAGACTTCACCCTCGAGTCCACCCGGGGCACCGTGACGCTGTCCGGACTGGTGGCGGACTCCGACAGGGGAGTCATCGTCTACTTCTACCCGAAGGCCTCGACCCCGGGCTGCACGACCGAGGCCTGCGACTTCCGCGACAACCTGAACTCGCTGCGGGGTGCGGGCTACACCGTGGTCGGTGTCAGCCCCGACGCACTTCCCGCCCTCGAGCACTTCACCCAGGAGCAGCACCTGAACTTCCCGTTGGCCTCCGACCCGACCCACGCGGTGCTGGAGCGGTGGGGCGCCTGGGGGGAGAAGAAGAACTACGGCCGCACCTACGAGGGCGTCATCCGCTCCACCGTCGTGGTGGCACCCGACGGAACCGTGGCGCTGGCCCAGTACAACGTCAAGGCCACCGGTCACGTCGCGCGCCTGCGGAGGGAACTCGGCCTGGACTCCTGACCGCGAGCCCGGACACGACTCGGCCCCGCCGCCCGGAGGGATCCGGACGACGGGGCCGAGTCGTGCGCCTCAGCGTGAGGCGGTGACGATCTCCGGGTCGTAGAGCGGACGCTCACTGGGGTGGCGCGACTGCGCGGAGGCGAACGCCTCGGCGGCCCCGACCACCGCGTGGAGGTCCCTGCCGCCCAGCATCCACTGCGCGGGGGTGAGTCCCTCGAGCGAGTCATTGGCCAGCTGGAACCACTGTGCCGCGACGAGCTGGTCCACGCGCCCCGACAGGCGCCCGAGGACCTGGGACATCTGGGGGATGACCGAGTGGTCGTCGAGGAGCTGCCACGTGGGGTAGTACCACGTCGTCGACGGCGACTGGACGGCGAGCATGCGGTTCTCACGCACGGCCTTGTTGATGCCCTGGCGGGAGATGCCCAGCCACGCGACCACGTCCGCGGTCGCACAGACGGGGCCGATGACCTCCTGGAGCTGCGGGCGCGGGTCGGTCATCGCCCGGACGAGGTGGGAGGCCTGGTCGATGATGTCGTCAGTGACGACGGAGCGGCGCCGCGACGTCAGCTGACGTTCGATGGCGTCGAGAAGGTCCTGTTCGTGTCGCGTCAGGCGGCGCATCAAGCCTCCGGCTGTTGTGAGGAGTGGTCCTGGTGACCCGTGCGGGTCTCGAATCCATTCCCGCCGCCTTCGGCAATGGGTGCGCCATGAGGGAATTGAACCCCCAACCCGCTGATTAAGAGTCAGCTGCTCTGCCAATTGAGCTAATGGCGCGTGGTCCCGGCCCGCGAACGGGCCCGGATCAGTGCGCCATGAGGGAATTGAACCCCCAACCCGCTGATTAAGAGTCAGCTGCTCTGCCAATTGAGCTAATGGCGCGTGTCTTTCGACGGGAGCCCACTGTACCCTCCGCGCCCACCCGAGGCAAAGTGGGGCGGTGGGCCGTACGCCACAGTGCCCACCCGCCCGCGCCGGCGTGCGCTCCGGCCCACGGGGTGGGCCAGTCCCCGTGTGGCCCCCGTCCCCGTGTCGGTCCCCGACGTCCCCGGCCGGGCGGGACCTGTGCTGCCGGGGAGGGCCGCGGGCTCGCAGGCCGCCGCCGTGACGCCGCCGACTAGAGTGGGACGAGGTCTCGGACTGGGAGGATCGCGATGGCACACGGTGCAACTGGGGGCGAGGTCCCCGCGGACGAGGACGTCCACGGCGTGCCGCCGTCGGTGGTCTCCTCCCCCGTGACCCAGGACTACCTCAAGGTCATCTACTCCTCGGAGGAGTGGGGGGGCGACGGCATCTCCATCACGGACCTCGCCGCACGGATGGGCGTGGTGGCCTCCACCGCGTCCGAGAACGTCCGCCGGCTCACCGACCAGGGGCTCGTCACCCACGAGCCCTACCAGAAGGTCCACCTCAGTCCACGAGGACGCACCGCGGCCGTGGCCATGGTGAGGCGGCACCGACTGCTGGAGTCCTACCTCCACGAGAAGCTCGACTTCGAGTGGGACGAGGTCCACCGCGAGGCGGAGATCCTCGAGCACGCCGTCTCGGACACACTCCTCGAACACCTCGACCGGGCCCTCGGCTACCCCATGAGGGACCCGCACGGTGACCCGATCCCCGCGGCCGACGGGACCTGGTTCGCCCCGCCCATGCACGCCGTGGACGCCCTGCAGGTGGGGGTCCGGGCCCCGGTGGTGCGGATCTCCGACGCGAGCTCGGACATGCTGCGCCACCTGGAGACCTGTGGCATCGTCCTGGACGCCACCCTCGAGGTCCTGCGGCGCAGCGGCGCGATCGGGACCACCAGGGTGCGGGTCGTGCCCCCGCCCTCGTGGCGACCCGGACCGGAGAGCCCACCCCCCGCCCCCGCGTCCGACGCCACCCCGCCCTCCTACGTCGTGGAGCTCGGGACGGTGGCCACGGCCGCGGTGTTCGTGGCGGACGAGGCGGGGGCGGAACCGACGCTGTCAGGCCAGCGCGGCTGACCCGAGTCCGACGGGCACGTTCGCCCCGTGGCCGGACTCCCGCAGCTGGGCGCGCAGGGCCTCCGCCGCCCGGTCGAGCTCAGCATCCGGGACGGGGTGGGCGTTGGCGAAGGCGATGTCGGCCTCGGAGCGCATGGGCACGACGTGCAGGTGCGTGTGGGGCACCTCGAACCCCGCGATCATCAGGCCCGAACGCGGCACGTCGAACGCCGCCTCCTGGGCGATCCCGATCGTCCGGGCCACCACCATGAGGTGGGTGGCGACCTCCTCGGGAGCGTCCGTCCACTTCGCCCACGGGTGGCGGGGGACGACGAGGACGTGACCCGTCGCGATGGGCTCGATGGTGGAGAACGCGACGCAGACCTCGTCGGCCCACTCGAAGCGGCCGGGGATGTCCCCGGAGATGATCTTCTCGAAGACGGTGCTCATGGCTCCATTGTCCCCCGCAGCCGGGGCCCCCGCAGCCGTCCGGCGCCTGACCGGGCCCGGGGTCGCGGGCGATGGGTGCGGTAGCCTTGGGCCGGACTTTTGACGAGACGGAGGGACACACCGATGGCCGCAGGGGACAGCGTGGAGCCGGAGCACCGCTACTCCGCGGAGCTGGCGGGTTCCGTCGAGGCCAAGTGGCAGCACCTGTGGGAGCAGCGTGGCACCTTCGACGCGGACAACCCCGTCGGGGACCTGGCGGGGCCCCTGGCGGACCGTCCCCCCTTCTTCGTCATGGACATGTTCCCCTACCCCTCCGGCAAGGGCCTGCACGTCGGCCACCCGCTGGGCTACATCGCCACGGACACCGTGGCGCGCTACCACCGCATGAAGGGCGACAACGTCCTCTACACGATGGGTTTCGACGCCTTCGGACTGCCCGCGGAGCAGTACGCGGTCCAGACCGGCCAGCACCCGCGCATCACCACCGAGCAGAACATCGCCACCATGCGCCGCCAGCTGCGCAGCCTGGGCCTGTCCCACGACCTGCGCCGTTCCTTCGCGACCACCGATGACGACTACGTGCGCTGGACGCAGTGGATCTTCCTGCAGATCTTCAACTCCTGGTACGACGAGGAGGCCCCCAATGCGGAGGGCGGGACGGGGCGCGCCCGACCCATCGCCGAACTCGAGGAACAGTTCGCCAACGGCACGCGGCCCACACCCGACGGGCGCGCCTGGGCCGACCTGGACGCCGCCGCCCGCGAGGGCGTGCTGGGGGAGTACCGCCTCGCCTACATCTCCGAGGCACCGGTGAACTGGTGCCCGGGCCTGGGCACCGTCCTGGCCAATGAGGAGGTCACCTCCGAGGGACGCTCCGAACGCGGGGACTTCCCCGTCTTCCACAAGAAGCTCCGCCAGTGGATGATGCGCATCACCGCCTACGGCGACCGGCTCACCAAGGACCTCGCCAAGATCGACTGGCCCGACAAGGTGCGCTCCATGCAGAGCCACTGGATCGGGGAGTCCCACGGGGCCACCGTCGTCTTCCGCGTCCCCGGCGTCACGCAGTTCACCGAGGAGGAGCCCTCGCGCCCCGACGCGGCCCAGGAGGCCCGCCTGGAGGTCTTCACCACCCGGCCCGACACCCTCTTCGGGGCGACCTTCATGGTCGTGGCCCCGGAACACCCCCTGCTGGGTGCGGAGGACGCCGACGCCGCAGGGCTCTCGGTCCCGCCCTCGTGGCCCGCGGGCACACGCGACGCCTGGACGGGTGGCTTCGCGACACCTGCGGAGGCGGTGGCGGACTACCGCGCACGCACGGCGGCCCGCACCGAGGAGGAGCGCACGGCCGAGGCCGGTGGGAAGACCGGCGTCTTCACCGGTCTGTACGGGACGAACCCCGTGAACGGGACCTCCGTGCCGATCTTCGTGGCCGACTACGTGCTCATGGGCTACGGCACGGGCGCGATCATGGCCGTCCCCGCACACGACGACCGTGACTTCGCCTTCGCCCGCACGTTCGACCTGGACATCGTCACCACCATCACCCCCGAGGAGGGCTTCGACACCGAGGCCGCCGCGTGGACCGGTGACGGCGTCCTCGTGAACTCCCACAACGAGGAGATCGACCTGGACGGCCTGGACAAGGCCCACGCGATCGCAGCCATGACCGAGTGGCTGGAGAGCCGTGGTCTGGGGCACGCCACCACGACCTACCGCCTGCGCGACTGGCTCTTCTCCCGCCAGCGCTACTGGGGGGAGCCCTTCCCGGTCGTCTACGACGAGGACGGCGTGGTCCACGCCCTGCCCGACGACATGCTGCCCGTCACGCTGCCCGAGGTCGACGACTTCTCCCCGCGCACCTTCGCGCCCGACGACGCCGACTCCCAGCCCGAGGCGCCGCTGGGACGCGCCAAGGAGTGGCTGCGTCCGACCCTCGACCTGGGCGAGGGGCTGCGCACCTACCACCGCGACACGAACACGATGCCCAACTGGGCGGGGTCGTGCTGGTACGAGATCCGCTACGTGGACCCCCACAACGACCTGGCGCTCGCGGACCCCGTCAACGAGGCCTACTGGATGGGCCCGCGCAGGGACGGCGCCACGGGCGGCGTGGACCTGTACGTGGGCGGCGTCGAGCACGCGGTCCTCCACCTGCTCTACTCCCGTTTCTGGCAGAAGGTGCTCTTCGACCTGGGGTTCGTCTCCACCTCGGAGCCCTTCCACAAGCTCTTCAACCAGGGCTACATCCAGGCCTACGCCTACCGCGACGACCGGGGGCCTACGTGCCCGCCGAGGAGGTCCAGGGCGACGAGGAGCACGGCTTCACCTGGAAGGGCGAGCACGTCACCCGCGAGTACGGGAAGATGGGCAAGTCCCTGAAGAACATCGTCACCCCCGACGCGATGTCGAAGGCCTACGGCGCCGACACCCTGCGCGTCTACGAGATGTCGATGGGTCCCCTGGACCTCTCCAGGCCCTGGGACACGCGTGCCGTCGTCGGGTCCCAGCGCTTCCTGCAGCGCCTGTGGCGCAACGTCCTGGACGAGGGGACCGGCGAGGTCACCGTGGTCGACACCCCGGCCGACCAGGAGACGCGCCGCCTGCTGGCCCGCACCGTCGACGAGGTCACCACCGAGTACGAGCACATGCGCGTCAACACCGCCATCGCCCGGCTCATCGTGCTGAACAACCACCTCACGGGCCTCTCCGCGGTCCCGCGCGAGGTCGTTGAGCCCCTGGTGCTCATGGTCTCCCCGGTGGCCCCCCACATCGCCGAGGAGCTCTGGCAGCGACTGGGCCACGAGGAGTCCCTCTCCCGTGAGCCCTTCCCGGTGGTCTCCGACCCCTCGCTGCTCGTCGACGACACGGTCACCGCGATCGTCCAGGTCAACGGCAAGGTGCGCGCCCGCCTGGAGGTCCCCACGGACATCGACGAGGGCGACCTGCGCGAGCAGGCCCTGGCCACGGAGCCCATCCAGCGTCTCCTGCAGGGCCGCGAACCCCTCAAGGTCATCGTGCGGGCGCCGCGTCTGGTGAATGTCGTCCCCCCGAGGGACTGAGGGCAGGGGCTGATCTCACACCGCGGTGGGGACCACCGGCTGCGCCGTCGGGCACCGTCCCACCTAGCATGGACGGTGCAGGCGCGATCCCATCCGCGTCGGTCAGGAGCCTGAGGTGGTCATTCCCGGGTGGCGCATCCGTCTGGACGGATCGGTCGTCGAGATCGGCAGCCGCGGAGGAGTCGCACTGTCGTGGAGCGTGCCCTCCCCGGAGGGACGCGGGATCGAGGTCCTCGACGGGTACGCCAGCCCGGAGGAGAGGCTCAGGGGTGACGGTGCCCGGCAGGCACTCCTCGTGCCGTGGTCGAACCGGGTGCGCGGAGCGCGCTACTCCTGGGACGGACGCGACTGGGACCTCGGGCCGGCCGCCGACGGCACCCGCGAGGCACTGCACGGCCTGGCCCTGGAGGCCGGGTTCGAACTGGTCGAGCAGACCGATGCGCGCCTCCACCTGTGCACCACCCTGTCCCACCCCGAGTACCCCGTGCCCCTGCGCGTGCACGCCACCTACGAGCTCGGCCACACGCGACGCGGCGACGGGACGGACGAGTGGTCCCTGCACCTGACGCTCCAGGCACGCAACCTCGGCCACGTCGACGCGCCGGTGGGTCTCGGATGGCACCCCTACGTGCGATGGGCGGGGGGGCGCGAGGGCGCGCGCGTGCACGTCCCGGCACGCCTGCACGTGGACACGGACGGGACCCTCATCCCACTGCCGGGGGACGCGGCCTTCTCGGAGGTCGGGGACGGAGGCGTGGAGATCACCTCACCGGCCGGTCTCGACGACGCCTGGACCGGTCTGGTCACCCGTGACGGCATCGTGTCGGTCGTGCTGGACCACGCCGACGGCGCCCGCACGGTGCTCGAGGCGGAGGTCGGACCCGGTGCCGACCGACCGGGAACCGGGATCGTCCACCTGTTCACCGGCGAGCCGCTCGTGCACCGGCCGGGCCGCGCGCTGGCGATGGAGTACTGCCAGTTCATGACCGATGCCTACAACCGGCCCGACCTCCACGACGCCCTGCGCCTGGCACCCGGGGAGACCCGGACGATGCGGGCCCGGCTCGTGCACACCCTCTGATGCCGGAGGGGGACGCCGTCCGGCGGCTCGCCGTCACCTTCGAGGACCTCTTCGTCGGACGCCGGTGCCGGGTGACCTCACCGCAGGGCCGCTTCGCGGCCTCCGCGGCAGTCGTCGACGGATGGGTGATGGTCTCGGCCACCTCGGTGGGCAAGCACCTCTTCCTGGAGTTCGCCCCGTCGTCCGGCCCCGTGGCCCAGCCGCTGTGGATCCATGTGCACCTGGGGCTCTACGGGTCGTGGCGCTTCCAGGGGGACGGGACGTTCACGGCGCCCCCGTCCATCGGGGCTCCACGGACCGGGCCCTCCGACCGCGGGAGCGGGAGGGACCACCCGGGTCTCACCATCACGGCTGACGGCGGACAGGACGGTGCCGACGCCGAGGGGGAGGGGTGGTCGGCGCCCGACCCCGTCGGCCAGGTGCGGGTGCGCATCGCGACCGTCCACGGGGTCGCCGACCTGTCCGGTCCCACGCGCTGCGAACTCATCACCGACGTCGAGCGTCGTGTGGCACTGGGCCGCCTCGGTCCGGACCCTCGCCCGGTGCCCGGGAGGACCGTTCCGCCCGGGACCGTTTCGTGCGGGCCGTGCGCTCCCACCGCCGTGCCGTCGGGGAGCTGGTCATGGACCAGTCCGTGGTGGCCGGGGTCGGCAACATCTACCGTGCCGAGGGGCTCTTCCTGGTGGGGATCTCCCCCTTCAGGCCGGGGTCCCGGGTCTCGGTGGCCCGTCTGGGACGTCTGTGGGAGACCTTCTGCGAGCTCATGGCCCACGGGGTCGCCGTCGGGCGCATCGAGACCGTGGACCCGAAGGACGCTCCCGAACCGCCGCTGCCCGGTGATCCCGAGGCCTCACGGTGGTACGTCTACCACCGCACGGGACGGCCCTGCCTGCGTTGCGGGGGAGTGGTGCAGGAACAGCTCATGCAGGGGCGTCGGCTGTTCTGGTGCCCGCGCTGCCAGCACTGAGTCGTGTCCTCGGCCGGTCCGACCTGCACCCCCGGCGCCGTCCACGTGTCGCCGGGCGCGCGCCCTGGTGGCGACGTGGGTCAGGACTCGGGGTCGCCCTCGTCCCCGTCACCGACCTGCTCGAAGCCGAGCAACTCGTAGAGCTTCCCGGCGGGCAGGCTGTTGGGGTCCAGTCGCAGTGCCACCGTGTCCGAGCCCCAGGAGCGGGCGCGATCGGCGAGTTCGGAGACGAGCACCTTCGCGATGCCCTTCCTGCGGTGTTCGGGGTCCACCATGAGGTCGATGACGAAGGGACCGGCGGGGGCGTCGTCGACGGGGGCGTCGGTGACGCACAGGAGTGCGCCGACCAGCTGTCCGTCGATCCAGGCCCCGATGAAGGAGTCGTCCAGGGGGGTGCCGAAGGCGCCGTCGAAGGACATGCGCATCTCGTCGGTGGCCTCCCAGAGGTTCTCGGCGATCTCCGGGCGGTCGTAGGCGACGAGGTGCAGGGCCGCGAGGGCGGGGATGTCGTACTCCGTGAGGGTCGCGACCTCGAGACCCTCGGGGCGGTCGACATCGGCCACCGCGTCCAACTGTGCCTGCAGCGTCCGCTGGTCCATGGCCCCAGCGTAGGCGATGGGGCCGGGGACGGGCAGGGGATCGGGAGACCCCACCGGCCCCCTCCCCACCTCGGTGAAGTCCGCTCTGTTCCCACCGTGAGGTCCGCTCAGTTCTGACCTCGAGGTCCGTCCCGGGCGGACTGAGCGGCGCGCGGGGCCGGAGGGCCGACACAGGAAGGGGCACCGCGAATGGGATGGGGCAGCGCGGAGAGCGGGGGCGGGTAGTGCGCGGGCGAGGGCGGGCAGTGCCCGGCGGAGCGTCCCGCAGCGGGGCCGAGGAGCGCCGACAACGCCGTGGGAAGCGACCAGCGGGCACAGGAGGACGGACCTCGAGCCCCGAACAGAGCGGACCTCGAGCCCCGAACAGAGCGGACTTCGCCGGGGGGAGGGAGGGGTCAGATGTAGAGCGAGGGGTCCCCGAAGAGGCTCGGGTCCACGATCAGCTCCGCGTCGGAGGTGTCGGGACGCGGGTTGGGGCGGGTGCGCGCCGGGACGCCGATGGCGACGGCCCCCTCCGGCACGTCGTGGGTGACCACGGAATTGGCGCCGATCTTGGACCCGTCACCGACGCTGATCGGGCCCAGCACCTTCGCGCCGGCACCGATCATCACGTGGGAGCCGACCGTGGGATGGCGCTTCCCGGGTGTCATCGACACCCCTCCCAGGGTCACCCCGTGGAAGAGGACGACGTCCTCCCCGACCTCTGCGGTCTGACCGATGACGACCCCGATCGCGTGGTCGATGAAGAGCCGCCGGCCCAGTTCGGCGCCGGGGTGGATGTCCACCCCCGTCATGACGCGGGCGGTGGAGGACAGGATCCGGGCGGGGAGCCGGTGCCCGCGGATCCACAGGGAGTGGGCCACGCGGTGGCTCCACAGGGCGTGGACCCCGGGGTAGGTGAGGGCGACCTCGACCAGGGAGTTGGCGGCGGGGTCGCGGCGTCGTGCGGTCTCGAGGTCCTCGCGGAGCAGACGGAGGGCCCGTCGGGGGTTGGGCAGCACGGGAGGTGCCTCCTCGGGGACGAGTGGTGGATGGGGTGGCGGCCGGGGGCGCGGGTCAGGGCGGGGGCCGGGTGCGCGACCCGACCCCCACCCCTCCCCGGGGCCGTCGGATCAGTCGCGCAGGTCCTCGAAGAGCTTCGTGGAGAGGTAGCGCTCGCCCGTGTCGGGCAGGACCACGACGATGGTCTTCCCGGCGTTCTCGGGACGGGCGGCGAGCTGGGCCGCGGCGGCGAGGGCGGCGCCGGAGGAGATGCCGACCAGCAGTCCCTCCTCGGCGGCGGCACGCCGCGCGAAGGTGATGGCCTCGGGCGTGGCGACGGAGATGACCTCGTCGACGACGTCGGGGTCGTAGGTCTCGGCCACGAAGTTCGGGCCGATTCCCTGGATGCCGTGGGGGGCGGCCGAGCCACCGGTGAGGAGGGGGGACTCCTCGGGCTGCACCGCGACGACCTTGAGGTCCGGCTTCTGCTCCTTGAGGTAGGAACCCGCACCGGAGGCCGTGCCGCCGGTGCCCACGCCCGAGACGAGGATGTCGACGGCGCCGTCGGTGTCGGCCCAGATCTCCGGGCCGGTGGTGCGGTAGTGGATCTGGGGGTTCGCGGGGTTGGTGAACTGGGAGGCGATGATCGAGCCGGGGCGCTCGTCACGGATCTTCTCCGCGGCGGCGACCGCGCCGGCGATGCCGGCCTTGGGATCGGTGAGCACGAGCTCGGCGCCGAAGACGCGCATGAGGAGGCGCCGTTCGACGGACATGGAGGAGGGCATCGTGATGACCACCTTGTAACCGCGCGCGGCACCCACCATCGACAGGGCGACGCCGGTGTTGCCGGAGGTCGCCTCGATGATGGTGCCGTGGGGCTGGAGGTCACCGGAGGCCTCGGCGGCGTCGATGATGGCGGCGGCGATGCGGTCCTTGACGGAGGCAGCGGGGTTCGTGGCCTCGAACTTGCCCAGCACGGTGGCGGCGGGGTCGGTGATGCGGTTGATGCGGACGAGCGGGGTGCCGCCGATCAGCTCGGTGACGTCAGTGGCGATGTGGGACATGGATGCTCCTGGTTCTGGGTACGGGTGGTTCTGCACGGGCGCGGACAGGCCGCGGTCGGGTGGGTGTACGAGGGCGGACGACGATGCCCCGGGGGCACCACGCGAGGGCCGGCCGCCCTACAGACAGGACGCGCAGCGGCAGCAGTGGCAGGTGACGGGGACAGCAGGAGCGGACGCAGGGATCCCGGCGATGGGACCCCGGAGGGCGCGGGTGGCTGTCGTCACGTCCCCCACCCTAGGTGCGCGACGTGGGCACGTCCACCTCGACGGTGGTGGTGCCCACGGGGTGGAACCGGGCCGTGCCACGGGTGATCCCTGCCAGGCGGTCGTGGAGGGCGCGGGCCCCGCCCTCGTCGACGGCCACCCGCAGGGTCGCCTCCCGGCCCCAGTCGACCCCCAGCACGGTGGCACCGCAGGAGCGCAATTCGGCCTCCACGCGACCGGCGTCGGCGGGGTCGAGCTCAGTCGCGAGCACCTGGAGGGTGCGGGTCCGGGCGAGTGGGGCCAGCGCGAGGGCCTCGGAGACGGAGCTCGAGTAGGCCCGCACGAGACCCCCGGTCCCCAGGAGGATGCCGCCGAACCACCGGGTCACCACGGCCGTCACGTTCCACACCCCCGCCGAGCGGATGGCCTCGAGCATCGGCACCCCGGCCGTGCCGGAGGGCTCGCCGTCGTCGCTGGAGTGCTGGAGCGGGTTGCGTCCCTCCTCCTCGATGAGGAACGCGGAACAGTGGTGGCGGGCCTGGGGGTGGGCGGAACGGACCTCGCCGATGAGTGCCCGCGCCGCGGCCTCGTCATCGGTCCGGGCCAGTGTGGTGAGGAAGCGGGAGCGACGGACCTCCAGCTCGTGGGTGAGGAGCGTCCCGGCGCGCAGGGTGAGCATGCCCCCATCCTCACACGGGGGCCGGTCGCCCCGGCCCGGCCGGCCCGCTCAGCCCCCTCGGCCCACTCGGCCCGCTCGGTCCGCCCGTCCGAGCGGAGGGCCCGGGCCCGCCTGTCACTCCGCCCCGGGGAACCACTCGGACAGGCCGTCGTCGGCGCCCGCCCAGGCGAGCAGGTCGTGCATCTCCTCCTCGGTCATGAGGAGCTCACCGAACACCCGTTCCACCGCTGCGCGGACCTCCACGTCGGCGACACCCGTCAGGACGATGTGGGTGAGGGGTTCCTGCTCCCACTGCCCCGCGGTGCCCACCGAGACGGCGCTGCCGTTGACCTCCCAGGTGCACACCGTGCGGGGTCTGGACGGCAGCCAGAAGCAGCCGCGGGCGCAGGTCCCGTGAGGGGCGAGCTCGCCGACCCGCTCCGCGAGGCGCTCGGGGTGGAAGGGACGTGTGGAGTGCAGGTCGAGCGTCCACACCCCGTGTGCCGTGGGTCCGCCCCACGCGGCCGTCGAGGCGGGGTGGACGCGGGCGATGGCCTCGTCGACGTCGTGGGTGGCGCCCAGGAGCAGGTCCCCCGTGAGGTCCTCCAGGTGGTCCACGCGCAGTGTGTCGAAGGGGCGGAGGTGCTCCACGAGGTCGGAACCGAGGGCGTCCTCCCCCACGGCGAGCACCACGTCGGCGTAGCCGAGGGACATCATGAGGACCTCGCCGGTGCAGCGTCCGTCGTCCTCGAAGAGGGCCAGACCGCGGTCCGAGAGAGGCACGTGGTCGAGGAGGTCACCGGCTGCGGTGGCGAGGTCGACGGCATGGACGCTGGACGCCAGCCTGCAGTCGTGGAGCACCTCGCCCGGTCCGGTGAGCTCGTCGAGCGAGGGGAGGACGGTGAGCGGCTCCACCGCCACCGGGAGGGCGAGGAGGAGGCCGTCCACTCCCGCGTCCGCCAGTTCGGCGAGTGCGGGCACCACGGCTTCCCTCAGGGAGCAGTTCAGGCAGGGGTGGGCCAGTGGCACCTCGCGCCGCCACCCCTCCCCGTCCCTGGGGGAGAGGTGCAGGAGCACGGAGTCCTCCGTGAGGTCACAGGTCAGGACGTCGAGCTCGTCCCCCGCGCACAGCGACGTGACGTCGCGCAGCAGGGGATCGGTGGTGGACAGGACGGAGATCGACAACAAGGGTGGGGCCTTCCATCGGCAGCGTGGCTGTTCGCCCTCAGCTGCGGAGACTTGCGTGAATGAGAATCATTCTTATCATGTACGCATGAGCAACCACTGCCAAGTCACCGGGGCGCGTCCCGCATTCGGGAACAGCGTCTCCCACTCCCACCGCCGCACCCGCAGACGGTGGGACGTCAACGTCCAGAAGAAGCGCTACTGGGTGCCGTCCCTGGGACGCACCATCACCCTGACGGTGAACCCGCGGGGCATCCGCACGATCGACAAGCTGGGCATCGAGGCCGTCGTGGCCGACATGCGCCGGCGGGGGGAGAGGTTCTGATGGCACAGAAGTCCGCAGCGCTGCGTCCGGTGGTGACCCTGCAGTCCACCGCGGGCACGGGGTTCCGGTACGTCACGCGCAAGAACAGGCGCAACGATCCCGACAGGATGCGCATCCGCAAGTACGACCCCGTGGCGCGACGCCACGTCGAGTTCGTGGAGGTGCGCTGATGGCGAAGACCTCCAAGGTCGTGCGCAACGACCAACGACGGGCAGTGGTCGAGAAGTACGCCGAGCGCCGCGCGACCCTCAAGCGGGTCTCCGTGAACCCGCACCTGCCGGCCGCGGAGCGCGAGGCGGCCATGCGGGCGCTGCACGCCCTGCCACGGGACGCCTCCCCGACCCGTGTGCGCGGACGCGGGATCTCCGACGGCCGACCGCGCGGCTACCTGCGCAGGTTCGGGCTCTCCCGGGTCCAGTTCCGGGAGATGGCGCTGCGCGGCGAACTGCCCGGGGTCACCAAGTCCTCCTGGTGACCCGGCCGCGGTCCCACCGCCCCGCCCCCCTCGGCACCACCCTCCATCCCACACACCCCCAAGGACACACCATGAGACCAGGCATCCACCCCGACTACCATCCGGTGGTCTTCCGCGACAGGTCCGCGGACTTCGCATTCCTCACCCGTTCCACCAGGAACTCCGACCGCACCGTCGAGTGGGAGGACGGGAACACCTATCCCGTCATCGACATCGAGATCTCCTCGGCGTCCCACCCGTTCTGGACCGGCCGCTCCCGACTGGTCGACACCGCGGGTCGTGTGGAGAAGTTCTACGCACGCTACGGACGTCCCGCCCACGAGGGCGGCGCCCCGGCGGACGAGGGCGGCGCCGTCGCCCACGGGGGAGCCATCCCCACTGACGAGGGCGCGACCTCCGCCGCCCGGGACGGGGAGGTGGCCCGATGAAGGTGCGAGCCTCGATCCGCTCCCTGGCCAAGCAGCCGGGTTCCGTCGTGGTCCGCCGTCGTGGCCACACCTACGTCATCAACAAGAAGAATCCCCGTCTCAAGGCACGTCAGGGCTGAGGGCCGGGGGTCCGACCCCGTCCCGGCCGCCGTTCCGGGACAGGGGACGGCACCCCCGCGGTGCCCGGCACCGGACCCTGCCCGCACGGGCAGCGGTGGCCCAGTCGGGGGCCCGGCTCCCCCGTGGTAGACTGCCGTGGTTGCCGGGGCGCGAGCGATCTCACAGGGTCGAACCGCCACGTGGCTGGCCCCTCGGTCCGCCTGCGTGGCAGAGTTGTACACCGGTAAGACGACACGTCCACACAGACAATACAGAGGAGCGGTAGGGCCATGGCAGTTCCCAAGCGCAAGATGTCCCGAGCAAACACCCGCACTCGCCGGGCCGCATGGAAGGCCGATCTCAACGAGCTGAACACCGTCAAGGTCGCCGGCCGTGAGGTCCGAGTGCCCCGCCGCCTGGCGAAGGCGTACAAGAACGGCCTGCTGAGCGTCGAGGACTGACCCGGCACCGAGACGGCCTCCGAGGGCCCGGTACCCGACAGGGTGCCGGGCCCTCCGCCGTCCCCGGGGTGTGCCCCGACGTCGCCCGCTAGGGTGGGGGTGACCACGCTGGAGCAAGGGGGCACGACATGGCCGATGACTACACGGTCGCCGACTCGGCGCCGCAGCACCGTTACGAGATCCGCGACGCCGACGGCGAACTCGCGGGTTTCGCCCACTACGAGCGGGTCACGGAGGGTGACCGTGAGGTCACCGTCCTGGACCGGACCGTCGTCTTCCCCGACTTCCAGGGACAGGGCATCGGAGGACGGCTCGCGCGGGCCGCGCTCGCGGACGTCCGTGGGCGCGGGGGCCTCGTCGAGCCGGCGTGTCCCTTCATTGAGGGCTGGATCGACAAGCACCCCGACCAGCAGGACCTCCTCGTACGCCCTGCCTGAGCGACCCGGGCGCCCCGCCTGAGCGACCCGGGCGCCGGGTCCGGCCAGTACCGCCGTGGCCGGGACGGGTCGCGCCGGTGTGCCCACCGGCCGGGCCGTGGACCGTGACGACCTGGCCTTGGCATGATGGGGGCATGGCCGAGAAGGGGGAGCGGGACCGGGCACTGGGTGCGCTGTGGGGACTGGCGCTCGGTGACGCACTGGGCATGCCGACCCAGACGATGACACGCGCCGAGATCGCGTCCGTGTACGGGCGGGTCGAGGGCCTCGTGGACGCCACTGCGGACCAACCCGTCTCCCACGGTATGCCCGCGGGCTCCGTCACGGACGACACCGAGCAGGCGCTGCTCATCGGGAGGCTCCTCGTGGAGGGCGGGGGAGTGGTCGCCCCCGGGAGGCTCGCCGACGCCCTCGTCGAGTGGGAGCGCGACATGCGCACCCGCAATGCGGACGACCTGCTCGGCCCCTCCACACGACGGGCCATCGACGCGATCCTGGCGGGAGCCGACCCGCGGACCTCGGGCCGTGGGGGCCACACGAACGGCGCGGCCATGCGCATCGCGCCCGTCGGCATCGCCTGCCCACCGGAGCCGGTCGCGGACCTCGTCGAGGTGGTGCACGAGGTCAGCCTCCCCACCCACGACACGGACGTCGCCCTGGCGGGGGCCGCAGCGGTCGCCGCGGCCGTGTCGGGCGGGGTGGAGGGCTGGCCGTTCGCGCGGTCCCTGGACGCGGCACTTGCTGCCTCCCGCCTGGCCGAAGGGCTCGGGGCGTCCTTCGACGCGCCCTCGCTGCCCCTGCGCCTGGTGCGGGCACTGGGCCGGGCCCGTGGGCTCGGGGACCGGGAGTTCGAGGACTTCGTGGCCGAGGAGGTCGGCACCTCGGTGCGCAGCGAGGAGTCCGTGGTGGCGGCGCTCGTGGTGGCGGACCGCTTCCGCGGGGACCTGTGGGGTGCTCTGTGCCTGGCCGCACGCCTGGGGGACGACACGGACACGATCGGGGCCATGTGCGGCG
>NZ_CCXH01000184.1 GCF_000820725.1 Actinomyces polynesiensis
CTTCCGCGGGGACCTGTGGGGTGCTCTGTGCCTGGCCGCACGCCTGGGGGACGACACGGACACGATCGGGGCCATGTGCGGCGCGGTCCTCGGGGCCCACACCGGGATGGCGGCCGTCCCCGAGGGGCCGCGCGAGCAGGTCGGGAGGGTGTCGGGGATCGACCCGGGCGCCCTCGTCGACGCACTGCTGGACCTGAGACGGCACCACGGCGGTGCCGGGACGGGGGGTCACCATGGCTGACACGACGGGGCGGAGGGACGTCCGGGTGGCGGGGTACCTCCTGCCCGCGGGTGCGACGGACGCCCATTCCCACGTCATCGGGCGGTCTCCCGGTACCCCTTCGCGCCGGGACGCTCCTACACGCCCGCCGAGGCGCACCTCGGGGACTACCGGCGCATGCTCGCCTCCCTGGGTCTCACGCGCAGCGTCATCGTCCAGCCGAGCTTCTACGGCACCGACAACTCCTGCACCCTTGACGCGGTGGCCGCTCTGGGCACCGACCGTGCCCGGGCGGTCGTCATGGCCGAGGACCTCTCGGGCCCCGTCCTGCAGGACCTCCACCGACGCGGCGCGCGCGGGGTCCGTTTCACCACCATGGTGCACGGGGGGGCAGTCGATCGACGCGCTGCGCAGGCTCGCCGACGAGGTCGCCCCGGTGGGCTGGCACATCCAGATGTGGGCGGCGCCCGCCACCTGGCGTTCCCTGGCCGACACCCTCACCGACCTGCCCGTACCCGTGGTCATCGACCACCTCGCCCAGATCGTGCCCGCCGAGGCCGGGTCCGGTGACGACACCCGGGCGCTGCTGGACCTGCTCGACTCCGGGCGCGTGTACACGAAGCTGTGCTCCTACCGCTCCTCCCGGCAGGGCCCGCCCTACGGGGACGTCCGGGGGCTCGTCGAGGCGCTCGTGGAGCGGAGGCCCGACCGGCTCGTCTGGGGGGTCGACTGGCCGCACACGATGATCGACCGGGTGCCCGACGACCACCTCCTGGAACGCATCCTCGTGGAGTGGGTCGGCGACCACGACGTCCTCGACCGGATCCTGGTGCGCACCCCCGAGGAGCTCTACGGGTTCGGGGACGCGCATGCCTGAGGAGCGCATGTGCGCCGGCCGGGGCGGGGGTCTGCACATCGAGGTCGACGACCTCACCCGCCCACAGGTCCGGGCGCTCCTGGCGGAACACCTGGCGGAGATGCGGGCCCAGAGTCCGCCCGAGTCCGTGCACGCCCTCGACCTCGGGGAGCTCTCCGGACCCGGGATCACCGTGTGGTCGTGCTGGTCGGGGGACGCACTGCTCGGGGTCCTGGCCCTCAAGGAGCTCCCCGGTCCTGCGGATCCCACGACCACGGCGGGGGAGCTCAAGGCCATGCGGGTCGCGCGCCACGCGCGCGGACGGGGTGTGGCCCGCGCACTGCTCGAGGAGGTGCTCGGGGAGGCCCGGCGACGCGGGATGGTGTGCGTCCTCCTGGAGACCGGCACGGAGGACCACTTCGCCCCCGCACGACAGCTCTACCTGCGGCGCGGGTTCCGGGTGCGGGGGCCCTTCGGGGACTACTCCGAGGACCCGTTGAGCGTCTACATGGAGCTGGCACCGGTGTCGGAGTCGGGAGAGGGATCCGGGGGACAGTGACCCGCCGGCGCTGACCCGGGACACCGAGCGGGGCGGAACCGGTGAGGTGTGTCGGTCGCGGCATCGACGAGGCACGCGGATGCGCGGCGCCGGACCCTTGCGGGCACACCGACGGGCGTGTTGACTTCAGGACATGGCCCCCCAGGACCCCGGTCGCAGCCGACCCAGTGACGTGCTGACCGCGGGCGAGGTCTCCGTCGGTGTCATCTCCGGTCTCCTGGACGTCCTCCGTGACCGCTCCGAGAACTTCCTGGTCGAGGCCGGCGTCGAGCAGGTCCACAAGTTGAGGGTCGCGGTCCGCCGTCTCCGTGCCCTCGCCGCATTCCTGGACCCGGTCTTCGACCCGCACCTGCGACGCGCACGACGGGGTCTGCGCGGGCCGGGACGTGAACTGGGTTCACTGCGTGACGTCGACGTGCTCCTCGGTCGCCTGGCCGAGGGCTCCGTTCCCGTCCCCGCGCAGGACCTCGGCCGGGCGCGCCACGCACTGGCGCCCAGACGGGCGGAACTCACCTGCGCGACGCTGTCGATGGTGGCCTCGCGTTCCTGGGAGCACAGGCTCGAGGACGTGCACGAGGCGATCGCCCGCGACCACATGGACCGGGCGGAGGCATCCCTGGCCGCCGGGTCGGCCATGCCCGCGCGCCTCCAGGAGTGGTGGGGCCACCTCGAGCCGGAGTGGGAGGCGCTCGCCGGGATGACCCCGTCCCGACGGCACCGGGTGAGGATCAGGACGAAGCGCCTCCGGTATGCACTGGAGGCGGTCGGGGAGCACCTCCCGATGACGGAGGAGGCCCTGCGCGACTGCCTGGTCGATCTGGAGGACCTCCAGGACGCCCTCGGTGCACTCAACGACCGTCGGGTCGCACCGGGACTCCTGTCCTCCGTGGGGATCGCTGTGCCGGGCGGGGCGTTCGACGGTGCCGGTGGGGACAGCGCCGATGACGACGAACTGTCCCGCGCGACGGGGGCCTGCGCGAGACTGCTCGCGCACGCACCCGGCTGGACCACTGACCCCACCGGCCCCACTGGCTCCGGCGGGTCGACAGGGACCGGCGCGCCATGAGCGGGGAGGTCGCCCTGACCGGGGGCAACACGGGGGCCGTCGTCCGTGTCGGCGACACCGTGCGCCGGGAGACCGGGCCCTGGACCCCGGCGGTGCACCGTCTGCTGCGGGCGTACGCCTCGGCCGGGATCGAGGGCACCCCCCGCGTGCGGGGCATCGACAGCCGGGGGCGAGAGGTGTTGGACTTCATCCCGGGACGGACCATGGTCGACCTCCCGACCGGGGAGCAGTGGGACCGCGGTCTCCTCGTCCCGGCCGGCTCCCTCCTCCGACGTCTCCACGACGCCAGCACCGCGCTGGTGGGCGCACCGCTGCGGTGGCGTCAGCCGGACCACCCGCCGTGCGAGGTGATCTGCCACAACGATGTGGCTCCCTACAACCTCGTCGTCCGGGACGGCCGCCTCGTGGGAGTGATCGACGTGGACATGGCCTCTCCCGGCTCCAGGCTCTGGGACCTCGCCTACCTGGCGTACCGCCTGGCACCGTTCGCCGAGGACGCCCCTGACTTCGACCCGACCTCGCACGGGAGCCCGTCCGCGCGGGTCGAGCTCCTGGTGGAGGCCTACGGCGGGTCGTGGTCCCGGGCCGAGGTTGCGGAGGCGGCCGTGGCCCGGTTGGAGGAGCTGGCACTCTTCACCGAGCACCGGGCTGCGGAGACCGGGCGCAGGGAGTTCCCGGACCACGCCGCCATGTACCACCGGGACGCCCGGCGGTTGCGCGGATCCGTGTAGGGGCGGCCGGGGACGGGGGACCCGGGGCCGCCCGCGGGCCGTCCGGGTGGAGGTCGCCCACGGGCCCCCCGGGGGAGCGCGCAGGCACCCGAGGCTTCGGGGTCCCGACCACGATGGTGCACACTGGCCCTCGTGGACGATCGGACGAGGGCGACCCGGGGCGGCAGGTTCACGCCTGCCGCACTGATGACGGCCCTGGTGTTCCTGGTGGCGCTCAACCTGCGTCCGGCGGTGACGGCGCTGGGACCCCTCCTGCCGCAGATCGGTGTCGAGGAGGGCCTGGACAAGGGGGCCCAGGGGCTCCTCGGCGCCGTCCCCGTGATGGCGTTCGCCCTCGTCTCCCCGCTCGTGCACAGGGCTTCCCGTCGCCTGGGTCCGGAACGGGTGGTGCTGGCGGCGTTGCTGGTGCTCGTGGCCGGGACCCTGGTGCGGTCCTGGGCAGGCGGCGCAGGGCTGTGGATCGGCACGGTCGTGGTGGGGGTGTCGATCGCCGTCGGCAACGTCCTCGTCCCCGCCCTCGTCAAGCGTGACTACTCGGAGAAGGTGTCCTGGGCGACCAGCATCTACTCCACGTGCATCACGGTGGGGTCGGCACTCGCCGCAGCCACCGCAGTGCCCCTGGCGGGGGTCTGGGGTTGGCGCGGTTCCCTCGCCTTCTGGGCGGTGCCAGCCCTGGTGACCGCGGTGCTGTGGGTGCCGCGGGTGCGCGCCTCCGCCCCCATCCCGGTCCCGGCGGCATCCACGGCGGGTGTGCTCGACGGTGCCGGGGGGAGGGCTCCCTCCGTGTGGCGTCGCCCGAGCGCCTGGCTGGTGACGGTGTTCATGGGGCTGCAGTCCACCTGCTTCTACACGATGGTCACCTGGCTCCCGACGATCCTCATCGCCAGTGGTGCCTCCCCGGAGACCGCCGGGGTCCACATGTTCGTCTTCCAGTTGGTCGGGATCCCCGCCGGGCTCGCGCTCCCGCTCCTCATGAGGCGCCCGGACACCCAGGTCGGCGCCGCGGTGGCCTCGAGTGTGCCGATGCTCGTCGGTGTGCTAGGCCTCCTCGTCCTCCCGGCGTCGGGTGCGCTGTGGTCCGCGGTGGCCGGGGTGGGGGCGGGTGCGTCACTGGTGATGGCCATGACGCTCATCGGCCTGCGCAGCCGCACGCACCAGGAGACCACCCGGCTGTCGGGGATGGCGCAGTCCGTCGGCTACCTCCTCGCAGCGGGGGGCCCGGTGCTCGTCGGCCGCCTCGCCCAGACCAGCGGGGGATGGACGGCGCCCCTGGGTGCGCTGGCCTCGGTCGCCGCTCTCCAGGTCGTGGTGGCCGTGCTCGCCGGGCGGGTGCCCGGGACGCGCAGGGTGCACCCCCACCTCCCGGACGAGGGCGTCGTCACCGGTTCCTCCCTCGAGGACGTCCCCGACGAGGACGTCCCTGACGAGGACGTCCCTGACGAGGACCTCACGGCGGAGGACCTGTCGGACGGGCACCTGCCGGGGGACGGCCCCGGCGACGAGGACTGAGCCGGGACGGTCAACCCGCCCGGTGCGGATCCGTGACCAGGGGCATGAAGACGGTGTCCACGACCTCGACGATGGTCTCGTCGGGGATGCGGCTGAGGTGCATGAGCAGCTCGTGGCGGAGCAGCGTGGAGGGGAGTGAGATGACCCGCGGGGAGATCTCACCCGCCGGGATCTCGCCCCGCTCGACGGCACGCTCGACGACGAGGGTGAGGGCGGTGCTGTGGTCCCCGAAGAAGTGGTCACGCAGCTGGGCGGGGGTCATCGTCATCTCGCCGCTGAAGTAGGCGCTGAGAACGGTGCTGAACAGCGCCGCGGAGTGCTCGCTGTTGCGGTTCGCGCGTCTGAGGAGGGCGAGGACGTCCCCCCGCAGCGATCCGGTGTCGGGGGGATCGATCGGTGCGCCGTAGCCCTGGTGGGAGAGGACGGCGAGGAGCAGCGCCTGTTTGTCCGGCCACCTGCGGTAGAGGACTGCCTTGCCCGTCCTGGCCCGGTCGGCGATCGCCTCGAAGGTGAATCCGGAGTAGCCCTCGTCGACCAGTTGCTCCCAGCCGGCCTGGAGGATCGCCGATTCGAGTGTCATCCCGCGGCGCCTGGTTGCTGCCATCTCTGCTCCTTTGGGTCCGCTTGCGTTCCCTATCTGGAGGTCATGCTGGACACGGAGTCGAGGTCGTCCACCCCCCGCACCCAGTCGACCGGGGCGCTGCTGGCGGCGTTGATCGTGGGTGGTGTCACGGCGATCATGGACACGACGATCGTCGCGATCGGTCTGCACACGCTGATCGTCGACCTCGGCGCGCCGGTGGCGACGATCCAGTGGGTCAGCACCGGCTACCTGCTCGCACTGGCGGTCACCATCCCGTTCGTGAGCTGGGCCCAGAGCCGCTTCGGAGGCAAGCGCCTGTGGCTGTTCGCCCTCGGACTCTTCGTCCTCGGGTCGACGCTCTGCGCCAGCGCGTGGAACGCGGAGTCCCTGATCTCTTCCGCATCCTGCAGGGCATCGGCGGAGGGATCATGTTCCCCCTCATGCAGACCCTCGCCATGCAGAACGTCCCCGCTGAGTCGAGGACCCGGACGATGGCGAGTGTCAGCCTCCCGGCGGCCCTGGGCCCGATCCTGGGGCCGGTGCTCGGCGGCATCGTCCTCAACTGGCTGTCGTGGCGCTGGCTGTTCCTCGTCAACGTCCCCATCGGCGTGGTCGGATGGGTGCTGGCACTGGTCGTCCTCGTCGATGACCGGCCCGATCCCAGTGCCCCGCGCCAGGGTCTCGACGTGGTCGGAGGTGTGCTCCTCGCCCCGGCGCTGGCCGGTCTCCTCTACGGCCTGTCCAACGTCCACGCCGAAGGCGGCCTCACCCGGGCCGACGTCCTGGTCCCCGGAGTCGGGGGAGCCGTGCTGCTGGTGGCCTTCGTCCTGTGGGCCGCGCACCGTGCGGGCGACGCCCTCGTCGACGTGCGCCTCTTCGCGGTGCGCTCCGTGCGGGTGTCCTCCGTCGTCCTGACCTTCGTCGGGGCCGCGCTCTTCGCCGGGAACTTCCTGCTGCCTCTCTACTTCCAGTCCCTGCGCGGGGACGACGCCCTCCGTGCCGCACTCCTGCTCATCCCGCAGGGCGTGGGTGCGCTGCTCGCCCGGTTCGTCGTGGCGAAGCTCGTCGAGCGGTTCGGACCCCGCCTGGTGGCCGTGGGCGGCTTCCTGCTCATGGCGGTCACCACCGTGCCCTTCGCGTTGGCCGGTGCCGGCACCAGCCTGTGGTTGCTCGGAGTCGTCCTCCTCCTGCGGGGCCTGGGCAACGGAGTCGTCTTCATCCCGATCATGACCTGTGCCTACGTGGACATCCGCAGGGACCAGATGCCCCACGCCTCGGCGATCACGAGGATCGTCCAGCAGCTCGGGGGCGCCTTCGGCACCGCCCTCGTCGCCGTGGTGCTCACGGCCGCAGCGGATCCCGCGGATCCTGCGGCCGCGTTCCACGCGGCGTTCTGGTGGACCGTCGCCATCACCGCCCTCGCCGCGGTCTTCGCGCTCCTGATGCCCGGACGGAGCGGGGACGGTCCGGATGCCCTGGACACGCCCGCGCCCGTGTGTGAGGGGGCCACCCGATGAGCGGGATCGAGGTGGAGGAGCTCTCCAAGCGCTTCGGCGCCGTCACGGCGGTGGACAGGGTCTCGTTCACCGTCCGGGCGGGAGAGGTGACGGGATTCCTGGGTCGCAACGGCGCCGGCAAGACCACCACGCTGAGGATGGTCCTGGGCCTGGAACGCCCGAGCTCGGGGAGCGCGACCATCGACGGCCGTCGCTACGGGGAACTCGTTGACCCTCTGCGGCAGGTGGGCTCGCTCCTCGATGCGCGCGCCGTCCGACCCGGGAGCACCGCCGAGCAGCACCTGCGCGCCCTCGCACGCAGCAACGACATCGACACGCATCGCGGGGACGAGGTCCTGCGCACCGTCGGCCTCGAGGACGACGGGCACCGGAGGACCGGGGAGTTCTCGCTGGGAATGCTCCAGCGGCTCGGCCTCGCCGCGGCCCTGCTGGGCGACCCGTGCGTCCTCGTGCTGGACGAGCCCCTCAACGGGCTCGATCCGGCGGGCATCATCTGGTTCCGCGGCCTCGTGCGTCGCTGGGCGGAGGAGGGACGGGCCGTGCTCCTCTCCAGCCACATCATGACGGAGATGGCGCTGAGCGCCGATCGGCTCCTCGTCATCGGGCAGGGACGCCTCCTGGTCGACAGCGACATGGCGACGTTTCGGCGTGAGCACGAGAACGAGGGGATGCGCGTGCGCACTCCGGACGCGAGGACCCTGGGCAGGGAACTCCACGCCGTCGGGGCACGTGTGCAGGATGTCGACACCGGGACCCTCCTCGTCACCGGGGCTGACGGTCCGACGATCGGTCGGCTCGCACTGGGGTCCGGGGTCGAGGTCGACGAACTCACGCCCGTGAGGCGATCGTTGGAGGCTGCCTTCATGGAGTTGACCGAGCCCGCGGGGCAGGAGTCCGCACTGCCCGGCGCCGGGCCGTCCACGGGTACGGGGCCCACTCCGGACGCAGCGATGTCGGCATCGGTGGTGCCGGTCCGCCTGCAGGACCGTGCCGGTGCCGGTGCCGGCACGGACACCGACGGGGGGCGTGCCCCGGCCCGGTTCCGCGACATCGTCGCCTCGGAGTTCGTCAAGTTCCGCAGCACCTCCACGGGTGCTCTGCTCGTCGCAGGCACGGTGGTCGCGGGTAGCGGGACCGCAGTGCTCTTCGCGAACTCGGTCAACCAGCGGTACAGCGACTTCGACGGGGACGAAAGGCTCTCCTTCGATCCCACGCTCACCAGCCTCCGGGGCCGCTCGATCGTGCAGGTCACACTCGGGATCCTCGGTGTGCTCAGCATGACCTCCGAGTTCGGGACGGACACGATCGTCCCCTCACTGGCCGCTGTGCCCGACCGTCCCCGCCTCCTGGCGGCCAAGGCCGTCACCACTGCCGGCATCGGGCTCGCCACGGGTCTCGTCACCAGCACCGGAGCGTTCCTGGCCGGACAGGCGCTGCTCGGGCGCCACGGATCCCCCAGTGCCAGCCTTCGCAGTCGGGACTCCGCACGCGGGGTGCTCGGTGGTGCGCTGCACGCGTCGACAGCGGGGCTCCTCGGCCTCGGTGCCGGGACGCTGTTGCGATCCAGCGCCGGAGCAGTTGCGACGATCTTCGGAGCCGAGTGGCTCGTGCCGGGGATCGCCCCCGGACTGCCGGCAGGACTGGCGGATGCCTTCGCCCGCTACTGGCCGACCGAGGCCGGGGCCCGAGTCCTCACCGCTCGACCGGATCCGGATCTGCTCGGTCCGTGGAGCGGCCTCGGGGTGATGGCGGGTTCCACGGCCGCCGTGCTCGTGGCGGCACTGGTCGCCTTCCACGAGCGGGACGTCTGACTCGGTTCCCGTGGTTCCCCCAACTGGGACGTCTGCCTCGGGAGGGGCTTTCCACAGCGGACGGGCCCCGACCCGGAGGAGAGCCTGGGGACCAGGACTCGACCCCTGCGCAGAGGGGCGGACACGGTGCGTGCCCCCGACAGGACTCGAACCTGCAACCTCGGGATTAGAAGGCCCTTGCTCTATCCGTTGAGCTACGGAGGCGACGTGCCCTCGCGGGCACCGCACAAGGATATCGCCCGGAGCCGGTGGGTCGAACCCGTGTGCCCGACCCGTGTGCCCGACCCGTGTCCGCTCCGGGCCGGCCCCGGTCGACCCGTCGACCCCGTCCTGCGGGGGAGCCGGCCACTCTGCCACTGGCTCGGCCTCCTCCCGCCGGCGTCCGGCCCTCTCCGGCACGGACACGCCCCGTCCCGAGATGGTCCGACTTCCGTGCGCCCGGGGTGTCCGTCGGACGGGGGAGTGTTCGCAGGTCCGCTGGGTGCCGCCGTGGTCTCCGGCGAGTCCGCAGGGGGGGAAGGGGTCCGGCTGCGCCCGCCTCCGCCCGCGTCACCGCATCCCACGGCGTGGACAGGTCTGTTCGACGGCCACGAAGTCTGGGACCCTGTCGCCCATGACCAACCACGCGCAGCCCGACCTCCGCCTCGGCGGAGTCATGCGTGCGCGAATGTGCTCCTGAGACGATCCCACCCCTGACCGTCCTGCCGCGGCCGACCGAAGATGTCCGCGGCGCGCACATCGGAGACCCCATGGTTCCTTCAGCCCTTCCCCGCGCCACCGCGCCGGCCGACACGCCCGCGCGCCCTGCGGAGGTCGTGCGGTGAGCGACCCCAGCTGTTCCGGCGGCCGCGGTGCCGTCACCCTGTCATTCGAGGTCATGCCGCCACGTCACCCGGAGCTGGCACCGCGGTTCTGGGGGACGGTCGACGACCTCGTCGCCTCCCACCCGGACTTCCTCTCCGTCACCTACGGTGCGGCCGGCCAGGACCGGACGAGCGCCCGCGCGGTGGTCTCCCGCCTGGTCCGGGACACACCCGTCCAGCCGATCGCCCACCTGACCTGCGTGGGGAACTCGGTCGACGAGGTCTCGTCGGTGGTCACCGACTACCTCGACACCGGTGTCCGCACCTTCCTCGCGTTGCGCGGTGATCCTCCGGTGGACGAGCCAGACTGGTCCCCGGCCGCGGGCGGTGTCTCCTCCGCGACGCAACTGGTGGCCCTCATCAGGGCGCTCGAGGCGCGGCGGTGCAGCGCACACCCGGGGGCAGCCCTGCGGGCGGCCTTCAAGCCCCTGACGATCGCGGTGGCGGCCTTCCCCGGTGGCAACCCGGCTGCGGGCACGACCCCGGAGCAGGAGGTCGAACGGCTCCTGGTCAAGCAGGCCGCCGGGGCGGACTTCGCGATCACACAGCTCTTCTGGGAGCCGGACACCTACGTCTCCTT
>NZ_CCXH01000185.1 GCF_000820725.1 Actinomyces polynesiensis
CGGCGTGACGATTCCCGTCCTCGCGGGTCTCCTGCCCCCCACCGACCCTGCGCGTCTGCGCCGGGTCACCGACCTGACCGGCATCGAGGCACCCCGCGGACTGCTCGACCGCCTGAGCGCCCTGGGCGACCAGGGGGCCTGCCACCGCGTCGGGGTGCGCGAGGGGGCACGCATCGCACGCGAGGTCCTGGCGGCCGGCGCGCCCGGTGTGCACCTCTACACCTTCAACCGCGCGGCTCCCGCCCTCGACCTGCTCCAGGAGGCCGGCCTGCTCGATCCAGTGACCTGAGGAACCCACCCGACCCGACCTGCCCCGACCCCCGCGCGGCACGATCCGGTGAACACCGCACCGGTAGGACCCGACCTGACGCAGCACCACCCGACCTGATCCACGGAGGACCCCCGATGACCACGACCACCTTCCCCACTGCCACGATCCTGGGCTATCCGCGCATCGGTCGGAACCGCGAGCTCAAGAAGGCCGTGGAGTCCTACTGGGCCGGGCGCAGTGACGCCGCCGCCCTCGCCGCCACGGAGCGCGACCTGCGGCGGTCGACGCACGAGCGCCTCGTCGCCCTCGGCCTGGGTGCCCAGGACGCCTCGGCCCCCGAGGCCGCCTCCCTCTACGACCAGGTCCTCGACGCGACCTCCCTGCTGGGCGCCGTCCCCGACCGCTTCGCCGGGAGGGAGGGCCTGGACCTCTACTTCGCCCTCGCACGTGGCGATGCCTCGGTGCCGCCCCTGGAGATGACGAAGTGGTTCGACACGAACTACCACTACCTCGTCCCGGAGCTCGGTCCCGAAACCCCGATCGTCCTCACGGACCGCACCGTCGTCGAGCGCTTCGTCGAGGCGAAGGGGTGGGGCGTCACCGTGCGCCCCGTCCTCGTCGGTCCCGTCACCTGGCTGGCGCTCGCGAAACCCTCCGAGGACGCGCCCGCAGGCTGGTCGCCCCTGTCGAGGCTGGACGAGGTCGTCGCCGTGTACGCCGAGGTCCTCGCGGAGCTCGCGGCCGCGGGAGCTCCCTGGGTCCAGCTCGACGAACCCGCCCTCGTGAGCGACAACCTGCCCGAGCCGCGAGCGGCGCTCATCGAGGCCGCCGCACGCGCCCATGCCACCCTGGCCGCGGTGGGGGAGCGGCCCGCCCTGTTCGTGACCACCCCGTACGGGGACGGACGGGCAGCCCTCGGGGCACTGGTGGGGGCCGGGGTCGAGGCCGTGCACCTGGACCTCGTGCGAGGTGGCGCGCCCGTGCCCGGCGACGTGGACCTCTCCGACACCGTGCTGGTGGCCGGGGCGGTCGAGGGGCGCAACATCTGGCGGGCGGACCTGGGGGCCGTCGTCGGCGTCCTCGACTCCCTGCGTGAGTTGGATGCCGCGGGTCTCGCCGTGGCGACGTCGACCTCCCTCCAGCACGTGCCGCACGACACCGCCCTGGAGACCTGGGAGGACCCCGAACTGGATGCGTCCCTCCACGAGTGGCTCGCCTTCGCCGACCAGAAGGTCGGGGAGGTCGTGACCCTCGCCCGGGGCGTCGATCGCGGATGGCAGGAGATCGACGCGGAGGTCTCGGCGGCCAGGGACGCCCTCGCCGCACGTGCCGTCGCTCCGGGCGTGGCCGTGGCCGGGGTCCGCGGGCGCGTGGCGGCGCTGTCCCCGGCGGACCGCACCCGGGTGGAGTACGCCGTGCGCGAGGCGGCACAGGCCGTGCGCCCGGGCCTGCCCGAGCTCCCGACGACGACCATCGGCTCCTTCCCGCAGACGCGGGACATCCGTCGCGCCCGTGCCGCCCACAACCGCGGGGACCTGGACGATGCCGGGTACACGGCACGCATGCAGCAGGAGATCGCCAGTGTGATCGCCCTGCAGGAGGAGATCGGTCTCGACGTCCTGGTCCACGGTGAGCCCGAGCGCAACGACATGGTCCAGTACTTCGCGGAGCTCCTCGACGGCTTCGCGGTGACCGGCAACGGGTGGGTGCAGTCCTACGGGTCGCGGTGCACCCGTCCCTCCATCCTGTGGGGGGACGTGACCCGGTCCAGGGAGCTCACCGTCCCGTGGACGACCTACGCCCAGTCGTTGACCCCGCGGCCGGTGAAGGGGATGCTCACCGGACCGGTGACGATCATCGCCTGGTCCTTCGTGCGCAACGACATCCCGTTGCCGCAGGTCGCCGACCAGATCGCCCTCGCCCTGCGTGACGAGGTCGCCGATCTCGAGGCCAACGGCACCGCCATCATCCAGGTCGACGAGCCTGCCCTGCGCGAGCTCCTGCCCCTGGACGAGGCCCGGCACGACGAGTACCTGGAGTGGTCGGTCGGTGCCTTCCGTGCGGCGACCGCCGGGGTCCTCCCGACGACGCAGATCCACACCCACCTGTGCTACTCGGAGTTCGGCCAGATCATCGACGCCATCGATGCCCTGGATGCGGACGTGACCTCGATCGAGGCGGCACGGTCCCACATGGAGGTGCTCCCCGAGCTCAAGGAGCACGGTTTCGAACGGGGGGTCGGACCCGGCGTGTGGGACATTCACTCCCCCCGCGTGCCCTCGGTGGCGGAGCTCGAGGAGCTCATCGTCGAGGCGGCACGGTCGGTCGACCCCCGTCACCTGTGGGTCAACCCCGACTGCGGTCTGAAGACCCGTGACTACCCCGAGACGGTCGCGACGCTGCGCAACATGGTCCGCGCCGCGGGCGAGGTCCGGGCGCGCCTGGAGGAGCCCGTGCCGACGGTCTGACGAGGCGCAGCGGACCACGGTCCGCGCGGAGGCCGGAGGGGCCCGACCACCTGGACGAGGTGGTCGGGCCCCTCCGTGTGTTCAGCCCGGAAGTGCGCGGGGTCGCCTTGGGGTCGCCCCGGGGCCCCCGGGGCGGGCGCAGGGGTGCGGGCGGGATGGGGGAGTCGTGCCCCGACCCGGAGACGACCGGGCGGCAGTTCACAATTGCCCAGGATGTGGACAGGACATTGACCGGACCGGCCCCGACGAACAGCATTGTCCTCGTGAGCACATTCCCGCAGCAGACGAGCCCCCTCATGGGTGGCACCTGTGCGCGAATGTGTCGGTGATTGACGCCTCCAACCCAGTCAATCACCTGCCGCCCCTTGTCCCCACCATGAGCGTGGGCGCGCGGCACCGAAAAATCGGATACTCACATGGCACTCGTGTACACGCCCGCCCGTCCCGCGCAGACCGCTCCTGAATCCTCCTTCGAGGACTTCCTGGCCGTCCTGGACAATCTCACCCTCGGTCGCAATGTCGTCATCGACGTCGACCAGCGCACGGTCCGGATCCAGCAGCGACTGGTCGACCTGACCCGCCAGGAGTTCGAGCTCCTCGCGCACCTCGCCCGCAACGCCGACCGCACCGTCACCCGGGACGAGCTCTTCGAGACCGTCTGGTCGAACCGTGGCCTGGATGCCGAGTCCCGCACGGTGGACGCCCACATCCGTCGCCTCCGCCGCAAGCTGGACGTCGACGACCTGATCTCCACGGTGCGTGGGCAGGGCTACCGCTTCAACTCCACCCCCGGGGTGCGGGTCCTGCAGACCCGTCGTCACGCACTGGCCGCCTGACCCACACGACGACGGGGGTCGGTACTCCCGCCGATCGCCCGCCAACGCACGACTGCCGCCCGGGTGAGCGGCTCGCATGGCGCGATGGGCCCCTGACCTGCAGCGATGGTCAGGCACACCAGGTGCCTCCGCTGAGTCGTGTGTCGGACCGTGGCGGTCCGCCTCAGACCAGCAGCCGGAAGAGCTCCGAGTCCGTCCCGATCTCCTCCACGTGCAGGGGCGAGGCGTCCATGCGGCGTCGCAGGCCCTCGATGTCCTCCCGGCGGGAGAGGTCGATCCCGACCAGCGCCGGACCCGTGTCGCGGTTGTTCTTCTTCGTGTACTCGAAGTGGACGATGTCGTCGCCGGGGCCGAGCACCTCACCGAGGAACATCCGCAGGGCGCCCGGCTGCTGGGGGAAGGTCACCAGGAAGTAGTGACGGAGCCCCTCGTGGCGCAGCGAGCGTTCCATGACCTCCGCATAACGGGTCAGGTCGTTGTTCCCCCCGGACACCAGGCAGACGACGGCGCCCTGTCCGAGTCCGTCCGGGTGGGGGCCCGCGGCCCCGCCCTCGTCGAGGAGGACCTCGGTCGTCCCGCCCTCGTCGGGATCGGGGGTCTCGGCACCGAGGATGGCACGGGCCGCAGCCGAGGCGAGCGCCCCGGCGGGCTCGGCGATGACACCGTCGGACTGGTAGAGATCCAGCATCTCGGTGCACACCGCCCCCTCGGGGACGGTGACCACGTCATCGACCAGCTCCCGCACGACGTCGAAGGCCAGGTCGCCGGCGCGCCCCACAGCGGTGCCGTCCACGAAGGAGTCGACGCTCTCCAGGCGCACGGGGTGGCCGGCACCCAGGGCGGCGAGCATGCAGGCCGCGCCCACCGGCTCCACCCCGATGACGCGGATCTCGGGACGTGCGTGCTTGAGCCAGGTGAGGATCCCGGCGAGCAACCCGCCCCCTCCGACGGGCACCAGTACGCACGCGGTGTCGGGCGGCATCTGCTCGGCGAGCTCCACCGCGATCGTCCCCTGGCCGGCGATGGTGATCGGGTCGTCGTAGGGGTGGACGTAGACGCGTCCCGAGGCGCGCGCCGCCTCCTGGGCGAGCGAGTTCGCGCGGTCGAATGTGCCGTCCACGATGACCTGCTCGACCCAGTCACCGCCGATGGCCTCGATGCGCTGGCGCTTCTGGCGAGGGGTGTTGGAGGGGAGGTAGATCGTCCCGCGCACCTCCAGGTGCGAGCAGGCGTAGGCGACCCCCTGGGCATGGTTGCCGGCGGAGGCGCACACGACGCCGCGTTCGCGTTCTGCGGGGGTGAGCATCGACATACGTGCGTAGGCGCCGCGGACCTTGAAGGAGCGGCACTTCTGGAGGTCCTCCCGCTTGAGGTACACGTCGCGGCCCAGGAGGTCCGAGAGGCGCACCGACCGCTCCAGCGCGGTCCGGCGGACGACGCCGCGCAGGGTCCGGGCGGCGAATTCGACGTCCTCGATGGTGACGGGGAGGGGACCCGACGGGTGCGGCGTCGCAGGGGATGGTTCGGCGGAGGGGAACGTGGCAGGCGGGACAGTGGCTCGGCCGGTGGTCATGCGGGTGGCCTCCTGGAGTGGTGCGGCTGGCGGCCAGTCTAGTGACGACGGGGCCGGGTGGGGCCCCACGACCACCGCACTACACTGGTGGACGTGACGAAGACTCTGAAGAACCCGTTGGTGTGGATCGACTGCGAGATGACAGGTCTCGACGTGGCGCAGGACGCGCTCATCGAGGTGGCCGTGGTGATCACCGACGGTGACCTGCGCATCGTCGACCCGGGGATCGACGTCCTCATCGCCCCGCCCCAGGCGGCACTGGAGCACATGGGTGACTTCGTGCGCGAAATGCACACGAGGTCCGGACTGCTGGAGGAGCTCGCCCACGGGCTGACCATGGAGGTCGCCCAACGTCAGGTGCTCGACTACATCAAGGGCTTCGTGCCGGAGTCCGGCAAGGCGCTGCTCGCCGGGAACTCCGTGGGCACCGACAAGGTGTTCCTCCAGGCCAACATGCCCGAGGTCATCGACCACCTGCACTACCGGCTCATCGACGTCTCCTCCGTCAAGGAACTCGCGCGGCGTTGGTACCGCCCGACCTTCGAGGAGGCTCCCGTCAAGCACGGCGGGCACCGGGCGCTCGCGGACATCCTCGAGTCCATCCAGGAACTGGAGTACTACCGTCGGGTGCTCTTCCCGGCAGAGCCCGGACCGACGAGGGCGGACGCGCGTCGCGTGCGTGACGAGGTCCTGGCCGAGCACATCACCGCCGTCGGCTCCGACGAGGCCGCGACCACGGTCGCGGTCGAGGACGTGGCCGCAGGGGAGTGACCCCGGCCCTGACCCGTTCCTGACGGCCCTGACCCGTTCCTGACGGCGCTGGGTCTCCCCTCTCACTTCGCTGATCCCACCCTCAATACCCTCATCTTCGCCGTCACCCGGCGACGGGCCGGTCCCGTCCGGTGCACGGGCACCGCGGGTCCGACAGGTGGGTGTCCCACAGGCTGAATCAGGCGGGGTCGTCGCCCTCGTCGGTGGTGCCCGCACCCGAGCGGTGCTGGGCGCGGTGGGTCGCGCGGTGGCGCTGCCACTGTCGGTGCCTCGACCCCGGTGAGGTGCGCGGCCATCCGTCCGGGTCGAGCCAGGGCGGGGCAATGACCCGGGGCAGGCCGCCCTCCATGGTGATCTGCCAACCTGTGTCGTCGAGGGTGCGGTGGTGGAACCAGCACAGCAGGACTCCGTTGTCCGTGTGCGTCGGTCCGCCACGATGGTGGGGGGTGACGTGGTGGATCTCGCACCAGGTGGCCCTCACGTCGCAGCCGGGGATGATGCAGGCCCCGTCGCGCAGGGTGATGGCTCGCCTCTGGTGTGGCGTGAACACACGGTGCGGGCTGCCCATTCCCACCAGTCGACCCCGCGCATCGAGGGCGACCACCTGTGTCGCCCCGGAGCAGGCCACGTGGCGGGCCACACCCGTGCCCACCGGCGTGTCCAGTGGGTCACCGCCCTGGATGAACGCGGCGCCCAGGGGGTCGTCGAGATCCTCGGCGGAGACGGTGACGACCAGGGTCGGCGCGGCGCCTCCCAGCCGGGGCACGTCATCGTGTCCGGCCGCCACCGTGAGGATCCCCGCGAGGGCGTCATGGCGGCGCTGGGCGTGGGTGCGTCCCTCGCGGTCCAGGAGTGGTCCCGGCGGAGGGGGGGAGCACCGCTTCGGACTCGTTCCCACCGGACCTGTCGGCACCCTCCGTGGACGTCGTGGAACCGTCCGGGGACGTGGGGGTCGCGTCGCCGGTCTGCTCGACGCGGGGACTGAGATAGGCATCGAAGAGGCGCTGCAGCTGGGCCGCGACCTCGGGGAGGAGCTCCCCGCGGAGGGACACGGTGCCCTTGTGCCGGCGTCCCAGGGTGATGCCCCTGCGCTGCAGGCCCCTCCCCTCATCGGGAGCCGCGCCGTCCGGGTCGAGGTAGGCCTGCCACACCTGGGCCATGACACCCACCTGATCGGCAGCCATGCCGGGCCCCGGCCCACAGGGACCTGTGGGGTCCCCGTCGTCCGGTGGTCGGGTCGCCGCACCCACCAGTTCCGCCTCGGCGACGCCCACCTGCACGGGGTCGGCACCGTGGGAGAGGGCTGACGTCAACGCCCGCGCGACCGTCCGCGTCGCGTCCACGCCCAGCGTCCCCGTCTCCAGCGCTCCGCTCAACTCCGGCAACACCGCGGGCAGTGGATCGCCGACCAACGACCACGACGGCATCAGCGGTTCGGCCAGTCGTATGCGATCGGTGGCGGTGCGCCGCGAGACGTTCGTCAGGCGCACGATCAACTCCGCGGCGTTGCGGCACCCGTAGCGTGCGCACAGACGGTCCGCCCCCAGGGACGGGCGGGAGCGGCGTTCCACCTCACCGGCCAGGAGCACCCGCGCCGCGTCCACGACGCGCCCCACCTCCTCGGCGCCACGCACCAGCTCGAGCAGATCCGCGTCGGAGACCGCGGCCAGGTCCGCGGCGTGCACTCCGACGAGGGCGCGGGCCACGTCCGCCGGGCGTCGCGCCCCGCGGTCCTGGGTCCCAGTCGTCCCGTCCATGACCCCAGTGTGACGGAGGCCATGTGCATCTGCGGCACACGGACACTCTCCCTCCACAGGCGGGAGCGACCCCCCTCGTCCGGCATCGTCCACCCCTGTCACCCATCCTCGTCCGGGAAGGTGCCGCATGCCCCTGCCTCTCTCCCGGTCCGGGTGCCGCCGCTGCCCTCTGGACCCTCGGGCGGACCTAGGCTTGACCGGTGACCGTCGTCGACCTCCTGCTCCTCGTCCTGGCGGGAGTGGCGTCCGGACTGGTCGGGTACCTCACCGGTCTTGCGTCCCTGGTGAGCTACCCCGCCCTGCTCGTGGCGGGCCTGCCACCGGTCACCGCCAACGTCACCAACACCCTGGCCCTGGTCGGGGCGGGGATCGGCACCACAGCCCACTCGGGCCGCGAGTTCCTCGCCCGGGGTCGGCGCACCACCGTCGTCGAGGTCGGGATCGCCCTCGTCGGAGGCCTGGCGGGCGGCTGGCTCCTGGTGGAGACCGGGGAGTCGAGCTTCTCCTCCGTGGTGCCGTGGATGGTGCTGGTGGCCGCGCTCCTGCTGCTGGTCAGCCCACGTCTCAAGGAGGCGCCAGCGCTCGGGACGGTGCCGCGTCCGGTGTTCCTCGTCGCGCTCCTGCTCACCTGCGTGTACGGCGGCTACTTCGGCGCGGGGTCCGGGGTCATCTGCCTCGCCGTGGCCGTCCTGCTCTCGGGTGCGGACTTCACCTCCTCGGTGTTGGTGAAGTCCATCCTCCTGGCGGTCTCCAACATCGCCGCCTCCGTGTTCTTCGTCCTCACGACCCCTGTGGACTGGTGGGCGGCGCTCGCCCTCGGGGCGGGCTGTGTGGTGGGCGGGTACCTGGGGCCCTCCGTCCAGCGACTCATCCCGGAGACCGTGCTCCGTCGGACCGTCGCCGCGGCAGGGACCGGTCTGGCCGTGTGGCTCTGGACCAACAGGTGAGCGTGCGGGCGTGACGGTGCCCCGCCCTCGTCCGCGTCCCCGCCCTCGTCCGCGTCCCCGTCCGCCGGACCCGTCGCCCGGGCCCGGGCGCCAGCACGTCCGGACCGTCCTCAGAGGGAGCGCTCCATCGCGGTCACCTCCGGCCGCGGATGTCGGGCACACTCCCGGAACCCCGCGCAGAGGTAGGTGTGCAACGCGGGCTCGTTGCCCACGATGACGTCGAGTCGCATCCTCGTCGCGCCCAGCGCCCTCGCCTGTGAGACGGCGTGCCCCACCAGCACGTGCGCCAGTCCCTCGCCGCGCCGTCGGGGGGCGATGACCACGCGTCCGAGCCGGGCGGTGGGGCCCACGACGGTCAGGTCGAAGTGCCCGATCGGCGCCCCGAACGTCCCCTCGACCAGGACCCAGGCGCTGAACCCCGGCTGGGACTCCATCCCGACCAGGTCCCGGGTGCGCAGGGGCCAGGCCACCTGGGGTCCCGTGAACAGGTGGAGCGCATCGGCGTCGGGGATCCAGCCCACGACCCTGGCGGCATCTGCCGGGGTGCGTCGACGCAGTGTGGTCGGGGACATCGTCGCTGCTCCTGACTGGACGGGGATGAACGGGTGGGCGCATGTCGCGGCCGGAGGGACGGACCGCGTCCGGGGTGGGCTCCCCACTCCGGTTCCTCCCGACGATGGTCGCACGTCGGGGGAGTGGTTGCTTCCACAGGGGCGTCGGTGCACCCCCGCGCATCCACAGGGACGAGGGCGACCCCTGTCATCCGAGGTCTCCGGGGACCACTGTGTGCGCACCGGCATCCGTCGGCAGACCAAGGAGGACACCATGACGGGCAACACCAGCATCACCCTGAGAGGACGGGTCGGGACCGACCTGAGGAGGTTCGACACACGCAACCGCCAGGTCATCGTCCGCTTCCGCCTGGCGGTCTCGCAGTACCGCATCCGCGACAACGGGACCTTCGAGGACCTCGACGCACAGTGGTACACGGTGCGCGCCTGGGACCGTCTCGCCCAGAACGCGCTCGCGTCGCTGGCCAAGGGCGACCCGGTCATCGTCGTCGGGCGTCCCACGGTCAATGCCTGGAAGGACGAGCAGGGCGAGGCCCGCGGCGAGCTGGTCATCACGGCGCAGAGCATCGGGCACGACCTGAACCTGGGCCACACCAGGTTCGCGCGCACGGGCGCCCTCTCGAGCACCCGCCCCTCTGACGAGGTCCCGGACGGGCCCACCTCCGCAGGCGCGGCACCCGACGCCTCGGCGTCTGTGCCCGGTGAGGGATCCCCCTACGAGGGCGGCGCCGCGACGGGCGGAACCTCCGGGGTGCACCTGGAACCCACAGACCCGGACCTCCCTGCGCGGCAGGCCGACTGGGCGCGGGAGGCGAGCGGCAGTGGTGACGAGGACGAGAGCTCCGGGATCGGTCCGGACGGGTTGGTCTCCGATGACGAGGACTCCTCCACGGGGTCGGGCGGCGCGGACGAGGAACGGGCAGTCCACGTCTGAGCCACGCGCAGGACCGGTGCCGTCGCGTCGACCCTGGCGGGCTGGCGTGTCAGCTGCCGGCGTGTCAGCTGCCGGCGTGTCAGCTGCCGGGGTGCCACCGGGGCGGGTGCCACCGGGGCTCACCGTGGCGGGGCGCACCTCGCTGGGACATCACTGGTCCCTGCCCCCGGAAACTCGGCCCG
>NZ_CCXH01000186.1 GCF_000820725.1 Actinomyces polynesiensis
CGTGTCGTCCGGGCACCCGGCGGGGCGCCGTTCCAGGAGGACGACCGCCACCGCGCAGTCACCGTCGTGTGAGAGGGAGAGGTGCCAGTGCAGGCCGGCGACGGAGCCGCCGGGGGCACGGCCCACGTCGGCATCGGGGGGTGCAGCACCCAGGGTGAGTGCCACCTCCCGGGCGACGCGCCCGTGCAGGACAAGCGTGGGGCGGCCCCAGTGGTCCTGGACCACCTCGATCTCCCTCCACACGAGGTCCTCGGGGGTGATCGGGGGGGCGGTTCCCCCCAGGGCGGCGGACCAGGCCTTCACGAAGGCCTCCTTCGCCGCCCAGCGTGCGCCGACGTGGGGGGCGAGGGCGTGGGGGTCGCCGGGAGCGCCTCCCTCGGTGCGGGCGCGGGACTCCACCGCGCGACGCTCCCGCGCCGTGAGGACGGAGGTGAGGAAGGTCGACCCCGGCAGCCCCACCTGCCCGGCGAGAGCGGGCAGGGCCACCAGGTCGACGCCGATGCCGAGGATCACCCCGTGGCCTCCTCCTGGCCGGCGAAGATCTCCCGACCGGCGAAGACCTCCGCGCCAGCGAGGACCTCCCGCGCACCGACGATCCCGCGCCGGCGGACGGGGAGGGCCGTGTGCCCGGAACCGGTCACTCGGCCGCCCCTCCCACTGGCATCGAGTAGAAGCCGTCGGCCCCCAGCCTGGCCCGCGGGTCCAGCAGGACCGCAGCCTCGACCTCGTGGGGATCCACGCCCTCGGTCTCCTCGGGCAGCCGCCGGGACTCGACGGGTTCGAAGAGCGGGGCATGTCCGAGCATCCCCGACTCGCGGTGCCGGGTCCCGGCGCGCAGACGCCCGTCCGAGCGCTCGCGCCAGGCCTCCAGGTCGGCCATCCCCTGCCCGGGGTCGTCCGCCGACGCCACGACCAGGGCCTCGAAGGCCGCCGGGTTGACCACGGCCACCAGGGAGGACACGTGACCGAAGCCCAGTGAGGTCGCGAAGGCGGCACGGATCGGCCCCCGTGAGCCGAGGTCGAGGGGCGAGCGCACCCACACGAGGCCGGGGTTGACGGCCAGTTCCTCGTCCACGCAGTCGAGTGAGGCGTTGGCCGGGACCACACCGGTCTGGAAGAGCTGCGTGATGCCGGCGACCTGGAAGACGCAGGCACCACCCTTCGCGTGCCCCGTCAGCGACTTCTGGGAGATGACGAACAGTGGGTTGCCCTCGCTGCGGCCCAGCGCGCGCCCGAGGCGGGTGTGCAGGTCGGACTCGTTGGGGTCGTTGGCGTTGGTGGAGGTGTCGTGCTTGGACACCACCGAGACGTCGTCGATGCCGACGCCCAGATCCTCCAGTCGCCGTGCCAGGGTGGAGTCCTTCCCGCCCCGTGCGCAGGCCAGGGCCCCGATGCCGGGTGCCGGGATGGAGGTGTGGGCGCCGTCGGCGTGGGTCTCGGCGAAGGCCACGACCCCCAGCACCGGCAGACCCATCGACAGCGCGATGTCCGCCCGGGTGAGCAGCACGGTGCCACCGCCCTGGGACTCCACGAAGCCCCCGCGGCGACGGTCGTTGGCACGTGAGACGAACCGCTCCGAGATGCCCTGCTCCAGGATGGCGTCGGTGGCCGCGGTGGCGTTCATCGACCCGAAGCCCTCGATGGACTCCACCTGGATGTCGTCGGTGGCGCCGGCCACCACGAAGTCCGCCTTGTGGCAGGCGATCTTGTCCAGGCCCTCCTCGATCGACACGGCCGCGGTCGCGCAGGCGCCGACCGGGTTGATCATCGACCCGTAGCCCCCGATGTAGGACTGCATCGTGTGGGCGGCGACCACGTTGGGCAGGGTCTCCTGGAGGATGTCCTGCGGGTAGTCCTCGCCCAGGAAGCGGTCCACGAAGAGCTTGCGCATCGAGGTCATCCCCCCGAAGCCCGTGCCCTGCGTCGAGGCCACCGCGGAGGGGTGCACCGCCGCCAGGAGCTCCGCAGGCGTGAAGCCCGCCGAGACGAAGGCATCCACCGCGGTGACCAGGTTCCACACGGCGATCCGGTCGATGGAGTCGGTCATCGAGGCCGGGATCCCCCAGCGCGAGGGATCGAAGTCCGTGGGGAACTGGCCGCCGATGCGCCGCGAGAGCGTGGCGCGCCGGGGGGACCCTGGCCTCCCCGCCCTTGAGGCGGGTGACCGTCCACTCACCCGTCGCCGGGTCCGCGGCGATCCTCGTGAAGCGGGGATCGGCATCCAGGTGGCTGCGGGCCTCCGCCTCGCTCTCCACCGTGAAGGAGATGTCCCGGTCCAGGAACACCGACGCCGCCTCCGGGCTCCACCCGTCGTGGAGCGGGCCGTCGTCGGTGAAGAAGCGGATGCCCGAGCGGGCCACGACCTCGTCGCGGTAGCGCTCGAAGATCTCGGACTCCTCGACGAGCTGGTCGTCCGTGTCGTACCAGCCGCCCACGGGCGAGTCACGCCAGGTCAGCAGGCCCGTCATCCAGGCGAGCTCGAGCACGCCGGCGGGTGTGAGGTCCACGCTCCCGTCGGAGTGGATGCCGAGTTCGGCCTCCAGACGGGTGCGTGAGGACCCCCAGGGACCGACCTCGCCGAGGCCGACGATGACGACGGTGTCGTGCAGGTCGGCGTGCACGGGACCCCACTGTGCGGGGTCGACGTGGCGCACGCTCGTGCGGGTCGGGGAGGGCAGCGCCGACACGACGGCCGGAGGGGTGCCTGCGGTTCCCCCGGACCCCACCGCGGCGGCCTCCGCCTCCGCGAGTGCCTCGGCCCTCAGGGCCCGCAGGCCCAGGTCACCGCCGAGCCCACCCGTCAGGTCCGCGTCCACCGGGGTCCGCGCCGCGCTCGCCCGCACCTCGGGCGTGCACAGCTCCAGGAGCTTCCCGGCCATCTCCGCGGTGGACCAGGTCCGCACCCCCGCACGCTCGACCGCGCCGACGAGGGGGTCGTTGCCCCCCATCAGCCCGGTGCCGCGCACCCACCCGATGCGCGGGTGTGCCAGGGAGGCCCGGTCGGACCAGATGCGCTCCGCACGCCAGCGCGTGGTGATCGCGTCGAAGGAGGACTTCGCCTCGGCGTAGGCACCGTCCCCGCCGAACATGCCGCGGTTCGGTGAGCCCGGCAGGACGACGTGGAGACGGTGGTCCACGGCGGTGTCCGAACCGATGGCGGAGAGCCCGGCGATCGTGCGCTCCACGCTCCACAGGAGCAGGCGGAACTGGTTCTCCGGCACGGGTCCCGCCTCGGCCAGGGTGCCCGACACGCGCGGGGCCGCGAACGGGAAGAACAGGGTCGGGACCAGTGCAGGCTTGACCTCCACCGCCGAGCCCCCGACGGTCTTCGTCTGCGCGCTGCCCACCCACCCGATCAGCGCGTCGACGTCGCGGTAGCTCGACAGGTTCGCCGGGAGCAGCCACAGCCGCGCACCGGGCGCGGCGTGGTCGCGGTAGAGCTGCTCGGCGAAGGCCAGGCGGCGCGCGTCGACCTTCGAGGCGGTCGCGACCACTGTCGCGCCCCCTGCCAGCAGCCCGGCCACCACTCCTCCCGCGATCGAGTCCGCGGTCATCCCGGTGACCACCGCGACCTCCTCGGCCCAGCGTGCCGCCGGATCGGCGG
>NZ_CCXH01000187.1 GCF_000820725.1 Actinomyces polynesiensis
CGGCGGGCGTCCCGCCGGTCGCCCCGGACCCGGAGGCGGACCCGGAGGCGGAGCCGGGGGCGGGCGCGGCCACCTCGTCCTCCTCCTCCTCGGGGGCGTCCACCACTGCGACGTCCGTGTGGTACACGCGCGCCTCGTCCCGCTGGACGTTGCGCACCGTCACCCGTCGGCCCGCGAAGGTCGGCTGGCGCAGGGTGCGGTCGGCGAGGTTGGCCAGAGTCGGGGAGGCGCCGAGTCCGATCTCGACGACCTCCTCCACGCCCACCCCGCCGTGGTCCGGTTCGGAGAAGAGCACGGCCTGGGTCTCGATCCAGCGGACCGGGGAGGCGAACTGCCAGGACAGCAGCTCGATGAGCAGCAACCGCGTGAGCTCCGACGGGTTCGCCGCAGCCGCCTGCCAGGCCTCGTCGGACGTGGCCAGGGGTTCCAGGGCCCCGGAGGGCACCACGTCGAGGACCGCGCGCACGAAGTCGCGGCTGAGCTCGAAGGGCCGGGCCACCAGGTTGGGCACGTAGCGACCCACCATCGTGGCCGGGTCGATGTCGTGGGGGACCCGTTCCTCGAGCTTCTCGCGGAACTCCGGCACGCCGCGACGCAGCACGGTCGAGTGGAAGGGCACGTCGATGCCGGGGACGAACATGAAGGGGTTGCGTCCCCCCGCCGCCTCGGCCCGCGCGCGGGCGTCCGCGGCCAGGGCGTCGAGCCCCGCGATCGTGCCGGCGACCGCATACTGCTGGCCGGCCAGGTTGAAGTTGACGATCTCCAGGAACTCACCGGACTCCTGCGCCACACCCGCCACGTAGTCGACCACGTCCGCGTCACCGACGCCGAACTGGTTGGGGCGCAGGGCACCCATGCGGTAGTTCGAGCGTCCCCGCGCGTCGCGCTCCACCAGGCCGTGCATGGTGCGCCCTCGGTGGAAGACCAGCTCGAGGACCGTCTCCAGCGGGAAGACCTGGGCGTAGGCGGACAGTGCGTCGTACTCGCCCAGGGAGTGGCCGGCGAAGCAGGCTCCGTCCACCGCCGCGCCCGCCTCGCGCAGGCGTTCGGTCTGGGCGAAGGCCAGGGTGGCCAGAGCCACCTGGGTGAACTGCGTGAGGTTGAGGACCCCTTCGGGATGGCGGTAGGTGACACCCCGTGCGGTGATCTCCACGGGGTTGTCACGCACGATCGCCAGGATCGAGAAGCCCAGTGCCTCGCGCGTGTGCCGGTCGGCCCGCGTCCAGATGTCGTCCACGGCCGGGGACTTGGCACGCTCGTCGAGCCCCATCCCCCTGGCCTGGATGCCCTGGCCGGGGTAGACGTAGGCGGTGCGCGGGGGGAGGGTCGTGGCGGTCGCCCGCGAGACGATCTCGTGGTCGATGCGGCAGGTGACCTCCAGGGCCAGCCCGCCCCCCGCCACGCGTCCGACACGTTCGACGCTGATCTCGACCTCGGAGTCGAGGTCGACGGGTCCGAACATGTTGTAGGTCCACCCCCGCAGCACCGGGTGGCGTTCGCCGGACACGGAGGCGCACGCCGCGTGCTGGGCCGTGGCGGAGAGCCACATCCCGTGCACCAGGGGGGCGTCCATGCCGGCGACCCTCGCCGCGGCGACGGAGGTGTGGATCGGGTTGAAGTCCCCCGACACGATCGCGAAGGGCGTCATGTCGTGGGGTGCCCTCACGCGCACCCTGCGCAGGAGGGAACGGGGGGTGTCGCGCACGTCGCGCGGGGCACCGCCGGCGACCGGGGGATCGGCGGGCGGGGTGTCACCCGTGGCCCGACCGCGGATGGCGAAGCGCTCCTGGGTGGAGCCCACCTGCTCCTCCCCGGCGAACAGGTCCAGCGCCACGGTGACGATGCGACCCGAGGAGGACTCCTCGACGTCGGCCACACGGGAGACGACCTCGATGCTGTCCACCCCGCGGGCGAGCAGCTGCTCGGGGGTCTCCCGCAGCTCGATGGTGTGGTCGAGGTGGACGGCGTTCAGCAGCCCCTCGATGACGGGGTAGTCGTCGTGGACGGCGGAGCCGAGTGCGGCGTAGATGGCGGGCCAGGCCGGGCCGAGCAGCGCATCGGGCACCCAGGGGGCCGGCGACAGCTCCTCGGGCAGGGCGTCCGCGGTGACACCGGCGTGGTCCGTGCCGAGGTGGTCGGCGAGGGTGAAGACGTAGTGGGCCTCCCCGAACTCGGAGTCCTCGGAGGGCACCATGGTCGGCAGGGCCTCGATGCGGTCCCCGCCCACGCTGGTGGACCCGACCCCCGCGGTGCCCGCGAGCAGGGCGTACATGTGCTCGGGCAGGCGGGCCTCGTCGATGACGGGCACTGCGCCGGAGGAGGTGCTCGCCGGCAGCGACAGCGGGAACACCAGGCGGCGCACGGCGTGGTTCGCAGCGCCGACCGGGTCGTCGTCCCACAGGGTGTCCAGGTGGATGACGAGGTCCGCGCCCGGGGTCCCGTCCCCGCCGGGGTGGTCGAGGACCTCCACGCGCTCCGCCGGGAGGACCGCTGCGGGGTTCGTGATGAGGTGGCCCGTCCACATGACGTGGGGGACGGCGCGCAGGAACTCCTCCGCCGAGGAGGAGGGACGGTCCGTCCCGAGTCGTGCGAAGACGGGGGACGAGGGCGTCCCTGCCTGTTCGAGGCGCTCCACGGCTGCACGCTCGAAACGTCCGAGGAGCTCGCCGACCGGCTCGTCGACCCGGTCGATGCCGGCCACGGACACCGGACCGGGGATGATGCGCACGGAGTCGGCGGGGTAGCGCTCGTCCTGGGCCTGCCACAGTCCGTCCTGGCCCCACCAGCGCAGGAGGTCGTCGTCCAGCACGGGCACGAACGGCATCGGCTTGGGGTACGAGCGGCACAGGGTGGGGAACCAGGCTGCGTCGATGGGTGTGACCTCGGTGGTCTCCGCGCCCGGGAGGGCGGCGATGAGCCGCTCGGCGGCGGCCGGTGCGTCCTCCACGTCCGCCGGGGTGGGGAAGAGGGTGGGGACGTCCCCGTGGTCCACGGGGGACAGGCGGGCCTCGACCCTCTGGAGGAGGTCGTGGTAGCGCATGGTCCAGGTCGGGTCCACCCAGGGGTAGGACAGGTCGGCGAAGTGGCGCACCCACTGGGCGTAGGTCATGGACTCCAGGTCACCGAAGTAGGGCTTGGAGGTGCGGGCCAGTGCCTCGACCACCTCGTCCCTGCGGGCGCGCACGGCGGCCGCGTCCCCGCCGATCTCGGCGATGAGCCGGGCGGCGGCCGCGGCGGCGTTGTCGACCTCGTGCATGTCGGCGCGCAGGTGGGACAGACCCGAGGTGACCCCGCCGCGGACGGTGCCCTGGGCGATCCACCCGCCGAGCCCGTCGTGTCCGTCCACGCCGGGTGTGTCGACCAGGACCTGCTTGACCTCGGGGGTGGTCCGTGCCTCCTTCACGGTCATCGCGGCGGTGCCGACGAGGACCCCGTCCACGGGCATGGCCGGTCGGTCGTGGCGCAGGGACCACTGGCCGGAGAGGTAGTCGGCGGCGCGCTCGGGTGTCCCGATGCCGCCCCCGACGCAGAGGACCATGTTGGGGGTCGCACGGACCGTGGCGTAGGTGGCCAGGAGGAGGTCGTCGAGGTCCTCCCAGGAGTGGTGGCCCCCGGCGTGGCCGTCCTCGACGTGGATGACGACCGAGGTGTCCGGCACCGAACGGGCGATGTCGACGGTGCGCAGGATCTGGTCGACGGTGCCGGGCTTGAAGGCGACGTAGGGGAAGCCGTCGGCCTGCAGCTCCGCGATCAGGTCACCGGCCTCGTCGAGCTCGGGGATGCCCGCCGAGACCACCACGCCGTCCAGGGGGGCGCCGGAGGCGCGGGAACGGGAGACGATCCTCTGGGTGCCGAACTGGAGGTTCCAGAGGTAGCGGTCCATGAACATCGAGTTGAACTCGGCGGTGCGTCCGGGCTCCAGCATCTCCCGCAGACCGGCGAGGTTCCCGGCATAGACGTCCTCGGTCACCTGGCCGCCCCCGGCCAGCTCCGCCCAGTGGCCGGCGTTGGCGGCCGCGGCGACGATCTCGGGATCCACGGTGGTCGGCGTCATGCCGGCCAGCAGCACCGGCGAGCGCCCCGTCAGTCGCGAGAAGGCGGTGTCGACCACCGTCGTCCCGTCGGGGAGGGTCACCAGGCGGGGGGCGAGGCCGGTCCAGTCCGAGGGGGCCGGGGGGCGGAAACCGGGGGTGGAGAGCCGGTCACGGTCCTCCTGGGTCCCCGCCGAGGTCACGCCGACGCCGGTCCCCTCCAGGACCAGACGGGTCATGCGGGTCAGGGTCGCCCCGGGACCGACGTCGATGAGCCAGTGGGCACCACGTGCGACCGCGTCGCCCACCTGGGCGGGCCAGTCCACGTGGTCCGTGAGCACGCCGCGGGCCAGGCGCTCGGCCCACCCGGCGTCCATCCCGCAGGCGTGGGCCCACTCGAGGGTCTGGCGGAGCGCCCCCTCGAGGAGCTCGGAGTGGAAGGGCGCGTCCACGGGCAGGAACTCGCACACCGGGGAGAGGACCGCCCCGCCCTTGCGGTGGGCGGCGTGGTCGGCCCGGTCGCGGCGCGCCACCTCCTCGACGGCGGCGACGACGAGCGCGAGGTCCTCGGGGTGGCCGGACAGGACGTGGGTCCGGCGGTCGTTGCGCACGCCGATGGAGACGGGGTGGGAGAGTCCGTCGTGTCCGTCGACGACGGCGCGGAGGACCTCCTCGGGCAGGCGGCGCACCGACACCATGACCGTCGCCCCGTCCACCGCGTGGATCCCCAGGCGGCGGGTCTCGCGCGTGGTGGCCGCCCCGATCAGGCGCGCGAGCGCCACGACGGCCTCGGTGCCCGCACGGTCCCCTGCCTGCCAGGCCCGCTGCAGTTCGACGCCGAGGACACCCTGGGAGTGACCCTCCACGGCCACCGGGGGGTGGGTGCGGGTGTCCAGGCCGTCCAGGGCCAGCGAGAGGAGTGTGGCGTACTGGGCGAGCACGATCCCGGGCACCGAGAGTGCGGGGGAGCGGTCGCCCGCGCCTCCGCCCGCGCCCTCCGCTGCGCGACGTCCGGGGGGCGTCCTCCTCGGCGCCCGTCGGCGACAGCCCCAGGTCCAGCGAGGCCGCCCCGAGGGTGGCCAGGTCCATGCGCACGGGTGACAGCAGCCGGTCGCCCGCCTCCAGGACCCCTGCGAGGGGGGTCGCCAGGGTGGTGTCGGTGGCGGCCTCGTCGAGGGCGGCTCGCCACGGGGTGGCCTGGCCGGCGAAGAGCAGTGCGTAGGGGGTCTGTGCCAGTTCGGTGAGGAAGGCGGGGGTGGTGGTCATGGAACGGTCTCGTTTCTGCGGGGGACGGGGGTCGTGGGGGTCGGCGGCGGGGCTCACAGGGGCCCGTTGTCGTGCCGTTTGAGGTGGGGACAGCTCTGGTCCTTGGAACGCAGGAGTTCCAGGGAGTCGACGAGGACCCGGCGGGTGCGGGAGGGCGTGATGATGCCGTCCAGTTCCCCGGTGCGCACCGACAGGTCCGGGTTGACGGTGGACGCGCGGTACTCCTCCACGAGGCGGGTGCGTTCGGCCTCGACGTCGCGGCCCTCCGCCGCGGCTGCGGCGAGTTCGCGGCGGTACATGATCGAGACCGCGCCCTCGGCCCCCATCACGGCGATCTCCGCGTCGGGCCAGGCGAAGGCCAGGTCCGCGCCGATCGACTTCGACCCCATGACGATGTAGGCACCGCCGTAGGCCTTGCGCAGGTCCACCGTCACCATGGGGACGGTGGCGTTGGCGTAGGCGCTGATGAGCTTGGCCCCGCGCCGGATGATCCCCGCCTGCTCCTGCTGGGTCCCGGGGCGGTAGCCGGGCACGTCGACCAGGGTGACGATCGGCAGTCCGAAGGCATCGCAGAAGCGGACGAACCGGGCGGCCTTCTCCGAGGCGTCGACGTCGAGGGTGCCCGCGTCGACCATCGGCTGGTTCGCGACGATGCCGACGGGGCGGCCCTCGAGGCAGGCGAGACCGACGACGATGCGCGGCGCGAAGAGCTGCTGGACCTCCACGAACTCGCCGTGGTCCACGAGGTGCTGGACGACCTCGACGACGTCGTAGGGGCGTCGTGCCGAGGTGGGGACGAGGTCACCGACCGCCCGGGCGGCCGCCAGGTCCTGGGCGTCGGCCTCGTAGTCGTAGCGCGGGGCCGGGGACTCACAGCTGGAGGGCAGGTAGTCCAGCAGGGAGCGGACGTAGTCGATGGCCTCCTGCTCGGTCTCCGCCAGGTAGTGGGCGACCCCGGAGTGGAAGTTGTGCATGGCCGCACCGCCCAGCTCCTCGAAGGAGACGTCCTCGCCGGTGGTCGCGCGCACCACGTCCGGTCCGGTGACGAACATGTGGGAGTGGTCGCGGGTCATGATGATGAAGTCCGTCAGTGCCGGGGAGTAGACGGCGCCCCCCGCGCAGGGGCCCAGGATCAGTGAGATCTGGGGGACCAGTCCCGAGGCCTGGCAGGACTTGCGGAAGATGCGCCCGTACTGGGACAGGGCCACGACCCCCTCCTGGATGCGGGCCCCGCCGGAGTCCTGCATGCCCACCACCGGGATGCGCAGGCGGATCGCCGTGTCGTACAGGGCGATGATCTTGTCCCCCTCGACGCGTCCCAGGGTCCCGCCCCGGTTCGAGAAGTCCTGGGCGTAGGCCGCGACCATGCGGCCCTGCACCTTGCCGTACCCCGTGTGCACGGCCGCCCCCGTGTCGCCCCCGCGGATGTCGCCACCCACGAACTGCCCGACCTCGGTCCAGGCGCCGTCGTCGAAGAAGGCCTCCATGCGTTCGCGCGCCGTGAGCTTTCCCTTGGGGTGCTGACGCGCGGCGGCCCGTTCCTCCGCCTTCGCGCCGACCTCGGCGCACAGCGCCGCGTGGTCCTCGCGGTTGCGGGTGTCGGTGGGGTCCAGGATCTGGGGGATGGTGCTCATGCCTGCTCCTTCTCGATGCGCAGCAGCGCGTCACCCGGGGTGACGCTGGTGCCCTGGGGGGCGAGGACCTCGACGACGGTGCCGGGGTGGGGGGCCTGGACGTACTTCTCCATCTTCATGGCCTCCAGGACGACCACCAGGTCGCCCTCGTCGACGTGTGCGCCGACCTCGACGGGCACCTGCACGACGATGCCCTGCATCGGCGAGGTGATCGTGCCGTCGCTGCTGGCCCCGCCCAGGGGGCCGGCCGCAGTCCGCTCCTGGCGCTGGGAGCGCAGCGGCTGGGCGGGCCGGGTGCGGACCCCGGGGGCCAGGAGGCCACTGGGCACGGTCAGCGTCATGCGGCGCCCGTCCAGCTCGATGACGTAGGTCTGACGGGGGACGGACGGGACCGGGGGTGGCGGTGGGGTCGCCCCCTCCCCGGGGGAGTGGTCGTGCCCGGGCAGGAACTGGTCCTCGAGCCACCTGGTGGAGACGGTGAAGCCGTCGGCGCCGATGAAGGCGGGATCGTCGAGGATGTCGCGGTAGAGGGGGACCGGGGTCGCCACGCCCTCGATCGCGAACTCTCCCAGCGCCCGGCGCGAGCGCGCGAGTGCCTCCTCCCGGTCGGAACCGGTGACGATGATCTTGGCGATCATCGAGTCGAAGGCGCCCTCGACCTCGTCGCCCTCCGCGAGGCCCAGCTCCAGGCGCACCCCGGGGCCGGAGGGCCAGCGCACGCGCTCGACCCGCCCGGGAACGGGCACGAGGTCCTGGGCCGGGTCCTCGCAGGTGATGCGGAACTCGAGGGAGTGCCCGCGCCCGGGTGCGGGCGGGGACAGGGGCAGTCCCTCCGCGATGCGGACCTGCTCGCGCACGAGGTCGACGCCGGCGACCTCCTCGGACACGGGGTGCTCCACCTGGAGGCGGGGGTTGACCTCGAGGAACCAGAGCGAGCCGTCGGGTTCGAGGAGGAACTCGCAGGTGCCCACCCCGACGTAGCCCACGGCCTCGAAGAGGCGGCGCGAGGAGTCGACGAGTTGGTCGTGGACCCCCTCGGGCAGGAAGGGTGCGGGCGCCTCCTCGATGAGTTTCTGGTTGCGACGCTGGACGGAGCAGTCGCGCGTGGACACGACCCGGAAGGTGCCCAGCGAGTCACGGGCGCACTGGGTCTCGACGTGGCGGGCCACCTGGACGAAGCGTTCGACGAAGTACTGGCCGAGGTCCTGCGCCGTCCCCTCGGGGAGGGCGACCGGGAGGTCGGCGGGGAGGTCGGACGGCGTCCCGGTGGTGTCCGCCCCCGTGGCGCGGGTGGTGTGACGGGAGAAGAAGCGGTCGAGGTCCCCGCTGTCCCTGAGCACCGAGATGCCGCGGCCCCCGCCCCCGTCGGCACGCTTGAGGACCACCGGGTACCCGTGCTCCGCGATGAACTCCTCCACGGCGGAGCGGGACCTCACCGGGTCCGACACCCCCGGGACGGGGGCGACACCACAGGACTCCGCCACGCGCCGCGCCCGGATCTTGTCCCCGAGGGCCTCGATGACGGCTCCCGAGGGCCCGATCCAGGCGATGCCGGCGTCCTCGACGGCCCGTGCGAAGTCCGGGTCCTCCGAGAGGAAGCCGTACCCGGGGTGGACGGCGTCGGCGCCGGTCCCCAGTGCGACGGTGAGGATGGCCTCGGCATTGAGGTAGGTCTCCTCGGCGGTCGTGCCGTCGAGGCCCCAGGCCTCGTCCGCCTCGTGGGCGAAGGGGGCTGCGATGTCCTGGTCCGCGTAGACGGCGACCGTGCCGATCTCCATGTCGATCGCGGTGCGGATGACCCTCAGGGCGATCTCGCCGCGGTTGGCGACCAGGATCCTGTTGATGGTGCGCAAGTGGTGACCTCGTTCGGTGGGGGGTGGATGGACGTGTGCGGGGCGGGTCCGGTGGCCTCAGGTGGGTGCCACGGGGTCGACGTCGCCCGCGGAGACCGAGATCTCCGTGCCGTCGGGGGTGAGGACCGTGAGCGTTCCGTCGGCGCCGATGCCGGTGGCGGTCCCGACTGGGGGAGGGGCGGGCACGGGCGTGCCGTCCGGCCCTTGGCCCGGGTCATCCGGTCGACGCACGGTGACCTCGTGCCCCAGGGTCGTGCAGCAGGCGAGGAGCGCCCCGTGGATGCCTGCGGTCACCGCATCGCCGTCGTGGTCGACGAGGGCGGCGACCCGTGGGGCGAAGGCATCGAGCCAGTCGAGCAGGAGTGACTCGATGACCTCCCCGGGTTCCGTCCCGGCCGCGTCGTCCCCCTCCAGGGACAGGGAGGTGGCCGTCGGCGTCGGACGCTCGGCAGCGGTCATCGAGACGTTGACCCCGAGACCCACCACGACGTGGAGCGCGCGGTCCGAGACGCCCAGGAACTCCGCGAGGAGACCGGCGATCTTGCGGGACCCGTCGACCAGGACGTCGTTGGGCCACTTGACCCCCACGGTGCGTCCGAGGGGGGACAGGTGGGCGAGCAGGGTCTCCCGGGCGGCGAGCGCCCCGATGAGGGCGAACCAGGGCAGCGCGCCCTGCAGTCCGCCGGTGCGGGGGACCTCGAGGAGGACGGAGGCGGTGAGTGAGCGTCCCTCCGGGGCGTACCAGGCGCGCCCGAGGCGACCCCGTCCTGCGCTCTGCCGCTCGGCGACGACCGTGGTCAGGTGGGGGGTGTCGATGCGTGGGTCCCGCTGCAGGTGGCGGGCGAGGTCGTTCGTCGAGCCCGTGGTGGCGACGCGGACGAGCAGGGGGGCGGGCGTCGGCCGACCGGCGTATGGTTCAAAATTTGAAATAGTGCGCATGCCTGAGGTCCCTCCGTCCTTCCCGGTGGTTGGTGTCCGATCATCGAGTGGTGGTGACGCCCCGGGCCTCCCCCGGGGTCGTCGCCTCCGTCAGGGCGGTCCCCGACGGTCCGACAGGTTCACGACTTGCAGCAGTTCCCCGGAGTATAACCAGCACGCGGCGCCCGATCGGCACCACCTCCGGGGGGCATGTCGCGGCGTCGTGCGGCCCGGCACCGGATGGTGGGCGACGAGGGCGCACCCGTGGACGACCCCTCCGGAGGGGACCGTGACCCGCCGCCATCCGCACCTTCGTGCGGGTCCCGGATTGATCACGGAGCAGGTCGCGGCCCCGGGGGCGCACACCCGTCGGGGCCCTGCGCCCCTCCCGGAGTGATCTGCGTCATGGTGCCCGGCATGTGGCCCCCGGGCGACCACCGGGTGGAGACCCGTCCCACAGGTTCGCCGGGGGCGGATGGCCGCACGGGGGAGCGTGGCCTAGCATTGTCGGGATGCCGGGTCCCGGTCGCGCGACCGCGCGCCGACCCGCCCCTACCAGGTCCCCACGAGACGGATACGGAGAACCGTGGCCGAGTACATCTACCAAATGATCCGGGCCCGCAAGGCCCACGGCGACAAGGTCATCCTCGACGACGTCAGCATGTCCTTCCTGCCCGGCGCCAAGATCGGCATGGTCGGGCCCAACGGCGCCGGCAAGTCCTCGATCCTCAAGATCATGGCGGGCCTGGACGAGCCCTCCAACGGGGAGGCACGTCTCTCGCCCGGCTACACCGTGGGGATCCTGGAGCAGGAGCCCAGGCTCGACGACACCAGGACGGTCATCGAGAACGTGCGTCTCGGGGCGGCCGACACCTTCGCGAAGCTGGACCGGTTCAACAGGATCTCCGAGGAGATGGCCGACCCCGACGCGGACTTCGACGCGCTGATGGAGGAGATGGGACGTCTCCAGACCGAGATCGACGCCCTGGGCGCCTGGGACATCGACTCCCAGCTCGAGCAGGCCATGGACGCGCTGCGCTGCCCGCCGGCCGACCAGCCCGTCTCCGTCCTCTCCGGTGGCGAGCGTCGCCGCGTTGCCCTGTGCCGTCTGCTCATCGAGGCCCCCGACCTCCTGCTCCTGGACGAGCCCACCAACCACCTGGACGCCGAGTCGGTGGAGTGGCTGGAGAAGCACCTGCACTCCTACGACGGTGCCGTCATCGCGGTCACCCACGACCGGTACTTCCTCGACCACGTGGCCGGGTGGATCGCGGAGGTGGACAGGGGTCGTCTCTACCCCTACGAGGGCAACTACTCGACCTACCTCGAGACCAAGGAGAAGCGTCTCCAGGTCCAGGGTCAGAAGGACGCCAAGCTCGCCAAGCGCCTCAAGGAGGAACTGGACTGGGTGCGCTCCAACCCCAAGGGGCGTCAGGCGAAGTCCAAGGCCCGCCTGGAACGCTACGAGGAGATGGCCGCCGAGGCCGAGCGCACCCGCAAGCTCGACTTCGACGAGATCCAGATCCCGCCGGGGCCCCGTCTGGGCTCCATCGTCCTGGAGGCGAAGGACCTCCGGAAGGGCTTCGGCGACAGGACCCTCATCGACGGGCTCTCCTTCACCCTGCCGCGCAACGGCATCGTCGGGGTCATCGGACCCAACGGCGTCGGCAAGACGACCCTGTTCAAGACGATCGTCGGCCTGGAGCCCCTCGACGGTGGCGAGCTCACCATCGGCGAGACCGTGAAGATCTCCTACGTCGACCAGAACCGCGCCGGCATCGACCCCGACAAGTCCCTGTGGGAGGTGGTGTCCGACGGGCTGGACTTCATCCAGGTGGGCAATGTGGAGATGCCCTCGCGCGCCTACGTCTCGGCCTTCGGGTTCAAGGGACCGGACCAGCAGAAGCCGGCCGGGGTGCTCTCCGGTGGGGAGCGCAACAGGCTGAACCTGGCGCTCACCCTCAAGCAGGGCGGCAATCTGCTGCTGCTGGACGAGCCCACCAACGACCTGGACGTGGAGACGCTCGGGTCGCTGGAGAACGCCCTGCTCCAGTTCCCCGGCTGCGCCGTGGTCGTCACCCACGACCGCTGGTTCCTGGACCGCGTGGCCACGCACATCCTCGCCTGGGAGGGGACGGACGAGGACCCGGCGCAGTGGTACTGGTTCGAGGGCAACTTCGAGGCCTACGAGAAGAACAAGGTCCAGCGTCTGGGCATCGATGCCGCGACCCCGCACCGGGTCACGCACCGCAAGCTCACCCGCGGCTGAGAACGGGACCTGCGCCCGGCCCGTGAGTCCCTGACACGCGGCGGGGGCAGAGGGCCCCGACCCCCGGAGCGGTGGCGCCACAGGCGTGCCGCGTCCGGGGGTCCTCCGTCCGGGCCCGGGGGGTGCGGCGGACCTCAGAGGTCCAGGACCGTGCCCGCCAGGAAGCTCGCGACCACCGAGGCCACCCCGACGGTCACCGATCGCGCCACCGTTCGCCACACGGGGGCGTGGTTGTGCCGGGCCGCGACGACGGAGGTGACCGTCAGGGAGGCCACGACCACCAGGACGGTCGCCCACTTGTCGAACCGTCCGGGCACGAAGAGGCTGATCAGCAGCGGCAGCAGGGACCCGAGGACGAAGGCGACCGTCGCGTCGACGCTCTGCCAGATGACGTGGCTGCGCGTGATCGCACCCGGGATGCCGAGGTCGGCCTCGAGGCGTGACCCCGCCGGGTCGTGGGCCAGCAGCTGGTCGGCCACCTGTCCCGCCAGGTCCGGGCTCAGGCCCCGCCGGACGCAGGCCGAGGCGAGTCGGGCGCGGCGCGCCCCCTCCTCCGCGTCGTCGGTGCCGTGCCCGGCGCGCGGGCCGTGGGTGGCGTCGGCGCCGTCGGTGGCGTCCGAGCCGCACCCGTACGACCCCCGTTCCGCCTCCCGGAGCTGCCTCAGCTGGGCGTCCCGTTCGGAGGACATCTCCGCCCACCGTGTTCCCCCCAGGGCGATCCCACCGGCGAAGGTGGCGATGACCCCGGCGGTGACCAGGCTGGCAGCCGAGGCCCCTGCCTGCGTGAACCCCTCCAGCAGGCCGGCGGTCGCCACGACGCCGTCATTGACGTCGACCGTCCACGCCCGCAGCGTGGCGGGATCCTGCAGCGCGGCACGCAACCGTCGACCCCGGCCCGCACGCCGGGACGGGACACCGATCTCGGACACGTCCCCAGCATGGGGAGGCCGCGGCCGGTGGCGTCGCGGTGTGCCGGGGGACGGAACGACCTCTCTGCGGGGGCCGGGTTCCCGGTTCAGCCGCGGTTCCGCTGCCGGGCGGGGCCCTGCTGCGGGGCGGGGCCCTGCTGCGGGGCGGGGCCCTGCCCGGGTCGGACCCGCCGCGACAGGGCACGGGCCAGTGCGCCGTGGAGGACCACGGCGATGCACGCAGTGGCGACGAGGGCGGAACGGTCGGAGGCCTCCATGGCCCCCGCCTGCACCGCGGTCTGGGTGACGGCGGCGACCAGACCGAGCCCGATGCCCGTGTAGAGGCCGATCTGTGCGGCCTCGGCCGGCGCGAACCCGTCCACCCGCCAGGAGTACAGGGCCACGGGCAGGACGCGCACGAGCAGGTTGGCCCCGAGGAAGGCGAAGGGGATCCACGGGCTGCGCACGAGTCCCGCCAGGTCGATGTTCATCCCCGCGAGCACGAGGAAGACGGGGATGAAGACTCCGAAGGCCACCGCATGGAGCTGGACCGCGAGGTCGGAGTGCTCATCGGGGAAGGCCTCCCTGACGATGACCCCGGCGAGGAAGGCCGCCATGATCGAGTCGAGACCCAGGGCGCTGGTGAGGAGCAGCAGACCGAGCAGCACGACCATGACGATGCGGACGTCGGTCTGGGTGCTCGACCGGGACCCCTCCCGGATGGCGTGCACGAGCCAGCCCATCCGCCTGCGGATCAGGTCGGGCACCGCGAACAGCACCGCGACGAGGCAGAGGAACGCCACGAGCACAAGCACGGAGGTGAGCGTCCCCCGCACCCCCAGGAGCACTGCCAGGGCGATCGGGGCGCCCATCTGGCCCGCCGTGCCGTTGCGCAGCACCGCGTCCCCCAGCGGGGTGCCGGGCCCGACTCCGCGGGCCTTGAGCATCGGAGTGACGGTGCCCAACGCGGTGGCGACCAGGGCGATGGCGATGGCGGTGGCCCCGGTGGAGGTGCTGAACAGGCTCAGTGCCCGTCCCAGCAGCAGGGCCAGACCCAGGCACACCAGCCACAGGAGGACCGCGCGACGGCTCCGTCGCCCGAAGTGGCTGCGGGGCTCGATCTCGTGGCCCGCGAGGAGGAACATCATCCCGGTGCCGATGTTGCCCATGATGGTGATGGACTCGCCCGGCGTGATCCAGGACAGGGCGAACGGACCGATGACGGAGCCGAAGGCGATCAGTGCGACGCCGTCGGGCAGGAACTGGCGGGGGACGAATCGCGTGACGACGGCGGACAGGACCGCGGCGCCGAAGATGATCAACAGGTCTCCCAGTGCGCCCTCCGTGACCGATGGCCCCTTCCTGCTCGTACCGGCACGGGATGCCCCCAGTATGGTCCGTGGGTCGGGCCGACCTCGCAGGCGACCATCCCGGGTGGGGCGGCTCCCCGCGTGTGGGACGGCTCCTCGCGTGTGGGGTGGCTCCGCGGGAGCCGGGTGGGACCGTAGACTCCTGTCGTCGTGTCGGGAGGGGGAGGGTCCCGCCCTCGTGGGGACGGGGGAGCGCATTCCTCCCCTCCCGGGCCAGGACCACCCGGAGGGGAGGCGGAGGAATGGATGACCTCCTCGTCGAGCGCGTCCTGCGTGCCGTCGAGTGCGTGCCCCCTGCCCGCCTGGTCACCTACGGGGACATCGCCGCCCTCATCGGGACGGGACCGCGCGTGGTCGGTGCCGTCATGGCCCGTTGGGGTGGGGGAGTGGCGTGGTGGCGTGTCGTGAACGCCCGCGGCGCACTCCCCGTCCACCTCGTGGCCCGGGCACGACCGCACTGGCTCGAGGAGGGCATCGCGCTGCAGGGTGACGACCGGGTGCGTGGAGGCAGTGGGGCGGAGGACCGGGACGGAGCACGGTCCGGGCGCGTCTCCCTCGCCGGGCACCGCATGGCCTCCGAGGACCTGCGTCGTGCCTACTGCGCGGCCACCGCCGACCTGCCGCCACAGGACGAGGGCGGGCCCCACGGGTGAAGGAGCCGGTGGGGAGGCGCGCCGTGCCGGACGCGCGGCGGCTGCGTGGGGGAGGTCGGCTCAGTCCGTCCCCACCAGTCGCAGTCCCAGGGTGTGGCCCACCGGTCTGCCGTCCTCCCGCCGGGTGTCCAGGACCTCGAGGCCCAGGTGGCGGTAGAAGTCCACGGCGTTCGTGTTGCGGGCGTCGACCCCGATCGCGATGCCGGGTGCGCCCCGGGCCCGAACCTGCGAGCAGAACCGCTCGACCAGTCCGCGACCCAGGCCCAGCCCCTGCGCGTCCGGGAGCAGGTCGACGTGGAACTCCGCCGGGTGGTCCACCCGCAGCGGTGACCACAGGTGGCTGCCGTCCAGCGCTCCCTCCAGGAGCTGCCGCTGGGCGTCGGGCCACGAGCCCGGCGCCGGGAAGCGCCGGCGCAGGACGGGTGCCCACTCGGACGCCCACCACCGGGAGAAGGCCGCGACGTCGGACACCCCGAGGACGTACCCCTGCACCTCGCCGTCGATCTCGACGACGGTGGCGAGGTCGGGCTGGAAGTCCACGTGGGGGAGGGCGTAGAGGTGGGGCAGGAGCCCGTCGTCCGCGAACCTCCCGGTGGCATCGCCGCCGGCGTCACCCGTGAGGGTGCACACCAGTGCGACCCGGTCGCGGTCCGCCGGGCGGTAGGGGCGCAGGACCGCTCCCCGGGTGGTCACCGGACCGGGCCCGTCCCGGTCGCGTCCAGGCCCCGGGGGAGCCACTCGCGCCAGAAGGCGAAGTCGTGGTCCCCCGGGCCCTCCCCCCAGACCAGCGGTGTGCCGACCGCGAGGGCGGCGTCACGGAAACGGTGGTTCTGGTCCAGGAGACGGTCCCCGGTGCCGCAGCACGCGAAGATCCGCAGGTCACGACCCTCGCCCGAGGCGATGCGGGAGACCAGGTCGTGGGGTCCCCCCGCGACGGCGTACCCACCGAGGTAGTGCTCGAAGAGGTCGGGGTGCCGGCGCTGGAAGGCGGGCTCGGTGAGGTCGAGCGTGCCCGACAGGGACAGGGCCGCGCCGAACACCCCTGGATGGTCGAGGGCGGTCCGCACGGCCCCGTAGCCGCCCATCGAGAGTCCACCGACGGTGGTGCGGGCCGGGGAGTCGGACACCCGCAGGGTGTTGCGCACCAACGTGGGCAGCTCGCTGCCGACCCAGGTGCCCCAGGCCATGCCGTGGACGGCGTCCACCCAGAACGAGCGCTGGCCGTCGGGCATGACGACGACCAGGCCGCGTGCCGTCGCCAGTTCCTGGACGTCCAGGTGGCTCGGCCACTGCATGTGGTTGCCGGTCAACCCGTGCAGCAGGAACAGCACGGGCCAGCCGTGCGCCGGGGGGACGGCGGGTGCGCCCTCGCGGGACTCGGGGACCGCCACCGTCACCGAGGTGCGCATGCCGAGGGAGTCCGACCGGACCTGGGACCACTCCTGCACAGACATGGGGCCATGCTATCGGCGCGCCGCGCCGCGCGGTCCGGGCCGGTCAGGCGCCCAACTCGGCGTCGATCTCACGGGCCGCCTCCGCCACGGCGCCCTCCTCCGCCCCGAAGCCCCACCGGCCCGAACCGGTGCGACCCTCCAGGGGGACGCGCAGCATGCCCTGTTGGCTGGCCTCGGCGACCAGCTCGCCCCCACGGGTGAACACCCGGGCGCTGGTGAGCACGCGGCCGTTGCTCACCGCGGTGCACGTGCCGTCGAAGAGCAGCCAGTCGTTGATGTCGACGTCGTGGTGGAACCACATCGCGTGGTCCAGGGAGGCCGCCGACATGCCGGGGGTCATCCAGGACAGCCCGGTGGCCCGCATGGCCGGTTCGAACATCACCTGGTCGATGACGTAGGCCAGCAGGGCGCGGTGGACGGGTTGGCCGATCTCCTCCGGGATGGGACTGCGTGGTGCCATCCACAGCTGCTGGCGGTTCGAGGGGGTGCGGTCGGCGCTGGTGTAGAGGTCGCGCTGGACGTGGCGCACGTCGAAGGCCGTCGTCTTGCCGAGGAAGCGTCCGACGGGGTGGTCCATCGCCCGGAAGATCTCCAGCGCGGAGCGCAGGCCCTCGGGTCCGGGGACCTCGGGAGCGGTGATCTCGAACTCGAGCCCGTCCTCGGGGGGTTGGAAGGAACAGACCATGACGAGGATCTCGCGTTCGTCCTGGCGGCAGGTGATGCGGCGGCTGGAGAAGGAGCGCCCGTCCCTCAGACGCTCGACGTCGAGGTCGAAGGACATCTCCGGGTCGCCGCCCCGCAGGAAATAGGCGTGCAGGGAGTGGGGGAGACGGTCCGCCTCGTCCAGGGTGGCCGTCGCGGCCACCAGGGCCTGGGCGATGACCTGTCCGCCGTAGACGCGCCTGATCTGCGGCAGGGAGTGGGCCCGGAAGGTGTCGTCCCCGGTCTCCTGGAGCTGGAGCACCCGCAGGACGGAGGCGACGGGCTCCTCGCTCGTGAGGAGGATGTCGAGAGGTCGAGTCATGCACCCATTGTGCCGCAGTGTCCCACCGCACCGGCGGACGCGCCGTCCGCCCGGACGCCCGACAGTAGGATGGGGGAGGCAGTGACACCGGACGAAGGGGGCACCGTGGATGCCTCGGCACCTGCTGTGAGCGACATGGACCTGCTGCGGCGCCTGGCCGACGCGAACGGGGTGGCCACCGGGACCTGGGACTGGTACGGCACCTGGCGGGAGGCCTCGGGTCCCTCGCTGCTGCGGGTCCTCGGCGCCCTGGGCCTGCCCGTCGGTCCCGACTCCACCGTCGCCGAGGTCGGTGCGGCCATGGCCCTCACCGAGGAGGCCCCCTGGAGGACCCCCGTCCCGCCGTGCACCGTCG
>NZ_CCXH01000188.1 GCF_000820725.1 Actinomyces polynesiensis
CGTCCCGCCGTGCACCGTCGTGCGCAGGGGGAGCACCCGTGAGCTGCCCGTGCACGTCCCCGACGGTTCCTGGGTGACCGTCTCCTACGTCCTCGAGGACGGAGGTCGCGGCGACCTGCGCCAGCTCGACCGGTGGGTGCCCCCCCGCTCCGTGGACGGGCACATGGTGGGACGTGCGACATTCGAGGTCCCCGGGGACCTGCCCCTGGGGTGGCACCGGGTGGTCGTGACGATCGAGGGCGGGGCCGTGCACTCGGGCGCCCTCGTCGTCGTCCCCGATCGGCTGGCCCCCCGGCCCTCGCCGACGGCCACCGGCACTGGGGAGTCTCGGCGCAGGCCTACTCGGTGCGGTCCTCGCGGTCCTGGGGCATCGGTGACGCGGAGGACCTCGCGGACCTGGCCGCGGTGTGCGCCGAGCGTGGCGCGGACTTCCTGCTCATCAACCCCGTCCACGCCTCCTCCCCGGTGGCGCCGATGGAGCCCTCCCCCTACCTGCCCGTCACCCGGCGCTGGGTGAACCCGATCTACGTGCGTCCGGAGGCCATCGCCGAGTACGCCGGCCTGCCCGAGAAGCTGCGCGGCAAGGTGGAGGAGCTCCGGCTCGCGGCCGTGGGCATGGACGAGGGCGGATCCCTCATCGACCGCGACCGCGTGTGGGAGGCCAAGCGGAAGGCCCTCGAGGTCATCCACGCGGCCCCGCGCAGCTACCACCGGGAGTCTGCCCTGCGGGCGTTCACCCGGCGCGGCGGGGAGGACCTCGCCTCCTTCGCCCTGTGGTGCGCCCTGGTGGAACGCAACGAGGCCCTGACCCTCCCCGAGGAGCTCGCCTGTGCCGGCACCCCGGGGGTGGACGCCGCCCGCCTGGACCTCGCGGACCGGATCGACTTCTGGACCTGGTGCCAGTGGGTCGCCCACGAACAACTCGGGCACGCCCAGTCCGTCGCGACGCGACTGGGCATGGGCATCGGCGTGATGGCGGACCTCGCGGTGGGTGTGCACCCCCACGGGTCGGAGACCTGGTCCGAGCCGGGCATGTTCGCCCGGGGGATGACCGTGGGAGCTCCCCCGGACATGTACTCCCAGCAGGGCCAGGACTGGTCACAGCCCCCGTGGTCGCCCCGTGCCCTCGAGCGCAGTGCCTACCGGCCGCTGCGTGACATGCTGCGCGCGGTGCTGGCCCACGCGGGCGCCGTGCGCATCGACCACATCCTGGGGCTCTTCCGCCTGTGGTGGATCCCCGCCGGGGCCGAGGCCTCCGAGGGCGTCTACGTCCACTTCGACCACGAGGCGATGGTGGGGGTGCTGCTCCTGGAGGCCCAGCGGGCCGGCGCGGTCGTGATCGGTGAGGACCTGGGCACCGTCGAGCCCTGGGTGCGTGACTACCTGTCCTCCCGCGGGATCCTGGGGACGTCCGTCCTCTGGTTCGAGAAGGAGCCCTCCGGCTGGCCGCTGAAGGCGGAGCAGTACCGTCGGGAGGTCCTGGCCACCGTGAACACCCACGACCTCCCGCCGACGGCCGGGTACCTGGAGGGCATCCAGACGACGCTGCGTGCGAGGTTGGGCCTGCTCGTGGAGGACGTGGAGAAGGTCCGGGCCACGGACCGGGTCGAACTGGAGCAGATGATGGCCCGTCTGCGCGAGTACGGCCTGCTGACCACGCCCGACCCCTCGGCCCGGGAGGTCGTGGAGGCACTGCACCGCTACATCGCGCGCACGCCCTCGCGCCTCGTCGCCGCCTCCCTGGTGGACGCGGTGGGGGACCGCAGACCCCAGAACCTGCCGGGGACGAACCGTGAGTACCCGAACTGGTGCGTGCCACTGTGCGACGCGGAGGGTTCGGAGGTCCATGTCGAGGACCTGCCCGGGGACGACCGGTTCGACGCCCTGCTCGACATCATGGACCGGGGCGTGCGCTGAGACGGGCCGTCCTGCGGGAGGTGGGGTGTGCCGCGCGCGGGCGGGGTGTCGCCGGGCGCGCGGGCCCAGTGGGGCGGGGGAGGCCCCGCGGTCTCAGGCGATCTCGAGGAGTGGCTGCCCCCGGTGCGCCTCGGCGCCGGGGTCGAGGACCGTCCTGAGTTCCAGGCCGGCGAGGTCCATGACGACCACGGGCACGACCGGGTCCAACCCGCGTGCACGGACCGCGGCGGGGTCCCAGGAGATGACCGGATCGCCGGCGGCGACCTCGTCCCCCTCCTCGTGGAGCAGGGTGAAGCCCTCACCCTCCAGCTTCACCGTGTCGATGCCGAGGTGGACGAGGACCCCGGGGCCCGACCCGTGGACGATGACGAAGGCGTGGGGGTGGAGCTTGACGATCCGCCCGTCGACCGGGGAGAGGACGTCCTGGGGTCCGTCCCCGTCGTGGACGAGGGCGGCCCCGGGACCGACGAGTCCCTGGGCGAAGACGGGGTCGGAGACCTCCTCCATCGCCACGACCCGCCCCGAGGTCGGGGCGAGGACCTGGAGGGTCACCTGAGGTCTTCGATGTCCGAGACGATGGTGTCGGCCTGGGGGCCCATCACCACCTGGATGGAGTTGCCGACCTTGACGACGCCGAAGGCGCCGGCCTCCTTGAGGGCGGCGTCGTCCACCAGGGAATCGTCCTCGACGTCGACGCGGATGCGGGTGATGCAGGCCTCGATGTCGTCGATGTTGTCCCAGCCGCCCAGTGCCTTGAGGATCGTCTCTGCCTGACTCATGATGTGCTCCTCGGATGTGTGACCGCCGTCCCAATCGGGCGGTGTTGCTGTGAGGTTAACACGCGTGCCGACCACTCCGGTCCCC
>NZ_CCXH01000189.1 GCF_000820725.1 Actinomyces polynesiensis
TGGGCGAACCTCCGCCTGCTCCCGCGCGGGACCTCCACCCGCCCCCGCGGGGAGCCCGCGCCCGTCCCGTTGGGGGCCCGCGCCCGCCCCCGCGGGGGCCGGACCGGGATGGTTCCGCGGCGCGGGACGGGACACGGCCGCCCGGGTCATTGCCCTTGTCAAGGTCTTGTAGCACAATCAGCTGGACGCGACCGGGAGTTGCGTGCGTCACACCCGCTCCCGCAGCCGCACCGGGCGACCGGACGGCGGCGGGCATCCCCATCACACACGTGCGGCCACACCGCAGTTGGTGGTGCGGCCGCAGGAGAGAGGCTCCCGTGGCACAACAGAACGCGACACAGAAGAAGAAGAGGTCATCGGCCTTCTCCTGGGCACAGCGCCTGGGCCGGTCCCTGATGCTCCCCATCGCCACCCTTCCGGCAGCCGGTCTGCTGCTGCGCTTCGGCCAGCCCGACATGCTGGGGCGTGTCAACGAGGACGGCTCCGTCACCGGACTCGCCGCCCACCTGGGCACCTGGCACGACCCCGTCTCCCAGGTGCTCAGTGCCGCCGGTGGTGCGGTCTTCGACAACCTCCCGATCATCTTCGCCGTCGGTGTGGCCATCGGCATGGCCAAGCGCTCCGACGGTTCCACCGGCATCGCCGGCCTCTTCGGCTACCTGGTCTTCGCCGGGGTCCTCAACGTGATGGCCCAGTGGACGGGCGCGGGGGACCCGAAGACCATCAACTACGGGGTGCTCGGGGGCATCCTCATCGGCATCATCGCCGCCAAGAGTTGGGAGAGGCACTACCGCCAGAAGCTGCCCGACGTGCTGGCCTTCTTCGGGGGCAGACGCTTCGTGCCCATGGTCGTCTCCGTGTACGCGACCGCCTTGGCGATCGTCATGGGGTTCCTCTACCCCGCCTTCAACTGGCTCATCAACGAGAAGCTCGGCGGCTTCCTCATGGGTGAGGGCAACGGCGTGCTCGGCGGCTTCGTCTTCGGCACTGCCAACCGCCTGCTGGTGCCCTTCGGCCTGCACCACCTGCTCAACTCGATCCCCTGGTTCCAGCTGGGTTCGTGCACCTCCTCGCAGAACGGGGAGACCCTGCACGGCGACCTCACCTGCTTCCTCAACGGGACGCGCGAGACCTCGGGCTGGACCGGCTCCTACATGACCGGGTTCTTCCCGATCATGATGTTCGGCCTGGTGGGGGCCGCCCTCGCCTTCGCCCACACGGCGTTCCCGGAACGGAAGAAGGCCACGACCGCACTCATGGTGTCGGTCGCCGCCACCGCCTTCCTCACCGGCATCACCGAGCCCCTCGAGTACTCCTTCGCCTACGTGGCCTTCCCGCTGTACGCGATCCACGCGGTCCTCACGGGCCTGTCACTGGCGGTGGTCAACTTCCTCGGCGCCAAGATGGGCTTCAGCTTCTCGGCCGGGTTCACCGACTTCGCGATCAACGCCACGAAGTCCGCCGACTACTCGGGGGGGTGGCTGAGGGGACCGGTGACGATCATCCTCGTCGGCCTCGTCTTCATGGCGATCTACTACTTCCTCTTCCGCTTCCTCATCGTGAAGTTCCACTTCGCCACCCCGGGTCGTGAGGTGGAGGAGGGCGCGGACGCCTTCGCGGCCGGCCAGGCGGCCGCCAAGGAACGCACCGGCAAGGCTGCGGTGGAGGGGGCGACCGCCACCTCCGGGACGGGCACCCCGCCCGCCGCGAAGCACGCGTTCCGCGACGACGACGACATCCCCCCGCTGATCGACCAGGACTGACTCCGGTCGGTCCGACCCGGGGGCCCCGGGGAGGGGAGCGGAGGCTCCCTCCCCGGGGTCCCCGCGTCACGGGCCGGGTGCTGCGCGGTGCACTGCGGGGTCCGGTCGGCCGGGGTGCGTCCGGCCCGTGTGCACCACCTGCCCGGGACGCGTCCGGACCCTAGGCTGTGGCCATGCCTGATCAGTTCGTCCCCGTCCAGCTCACGGGGGACCTCGTCCGACTCGAGCCGCTGGGCACCGACCACGTCCCCGGCCTGGTGCTGGCCGCCGAGGGAGCCCGCGCCACGCCGTCCCTCGCCACCGTCCCCACCCCCGAGGGGGTGGAGGACTACGTGCGCCACAACCTGGAGCGGCAGGCGGGTGGGGGCTACCTGCCCTTCGCCCAGGTCGAGGTCGCCACGGGCCGGGTCCTGGGCCACACCGCCTTCCTGACGCCCCGGACGTGGCCGGACGGGCGTCTCCTGGCCGTCGAGGTCGGCAGCTCGTGGCTGGCCCCCGACATGCGGGGGACCGCCGTGAACTCCGCGTCCAAGCTGCTGCTCCTCACCCATGCCTTCGAGGACTGGGAGGTCGTGCGCGTCGACATCAAGACCGACGTGCGCAACAGTGCTGCCCGCGCCGGGATCAGGGCGATCGGCGGACGGTTCGAGGGGATCCTGCGCAACTGGCAGCCCTCGCTCGCCGACGGCGAGGAGGGACGTCCGCGTGACACCGCGATGTTCTCCGTCACCGCGGCCGAGTGGCCGGGCGTGCGACAGCACCTGGAGGAGCGCATCGCCACCAAGCTCGCCGCCCGGGGCTGACGCCACCCGCCCGCGTCCGACACCACCCGTCCGTCCGCGACCGTCCGCCGGCCAGCCACCCGGGAGTCCCCGGGTGTTCCCGCCTTTGGCGGCATGGGGACGAGCCGGGAGCCCCCTGCGTGGGGGCACGGAGGGGGGGCGGGCACCGCGCGGTGCCCGCCCCCCTTCCGACCTGGGACCTGTCGCCCGGTCCTCCGTGTCAGGCGTCGGCGGCCTGGGCGGAGAGCATGCGCTCCACCACCGAGATCCGCTCACGCAGGATGCGCACCAGCGCCGCGGAGGCCTCCGGGTGGGCGTCGATCCAGGCCTGACCGTCCGCAGCCAGGTCGACCCCCTCCACGTAGCCGGCGAGGGCCTGGGGGAACATCAGGGTGACGAGGTCCTCCGCGGTGTGGAAGGTGTTGTCCGCCCACACCTGCTCCAGCGAGGCGAAGTAGTCCGCGACGAAGGGCACGTAGAGCTCCGGGGTGGTGCGGGCCTGGGTCCAGAAGCCCGAGACCATCGCCCAACGGGTGTCGTTCGCGATCGACTGGTCGCGCAGGATCGACTCCCACACGGCGGCCTTGACCGCGGCGTCGGGACGCGCGGCACGGGCGGCAGCAGCGTTCTGCCTGCCGGTCATCGTCTGGTCGGTGGCCTCCTGGACCACGATGTCGGCCTCGTCGGCGACGCCCCCGCGCACGAGCGCGATGAGGAGGTCCCAGCGCAGGTCGACGTCCATGTCCAGGCCCTCGAGCGTGTCGGAACCGTCGAACAGGGCCCGGACCGCGGCGAACTGCTCGGGCGTGACCGCGTTGCGGGCGGCGGCGCGCACCAGCATCTGCTGCTGGTCGGAGCCGGCAGCGGCCGCGCGTGCCAGCAGGAGCAGACGGTCACCGACCGAGACCTGCGCCTCGGGCCGGGCGGCCGGGGAGACGTAGCTGCGGACCGTCTCGTCGATGTGGCGCAGGCTGAGCTGCAGCATCGACATGTTGCGTTCCTCGGGCAGGGCCGCGATGGCCAGGTCGAGGAACTCCCGCGGTGCCATCTCGGCGTCGCGCACCATGTCCCATGCGCAGCCCAGGATGATGTTGCGGGTCAGGGAGTCGGAGAACTTCGTGATGTTCGCCGTCGCGAAGGCGAGCGACTCCGGGTCGAGGCGGACCTTGGCGTAGGCCAGGTCGCCGTCATTGACCAGGATCAGGTCGGGGCGCTGGATCCCGACGGCGGAGGGGACGTCGGTGCTCGCGCCGTCCACGTCGAGTTCCTCGCGGAAGACCCGCACGACGGAGTCGCCCTCGTCGGCCGCCCCGCCCTCGCCCGTGCTGGCGGGGAGTGAGTACCCGGCCACGGCGAGGCGGTGGGGACGCAGGGAGGAGCCGGGGGTGAAGGGGGACTGCTCCACGGCCAGGCGCGTGATGCGTCCGTCCTCGCCGACCTCGATGGTCGGGCGCAGCAGGGTGACGCCGGCCTCCTCCAACCAGACCTTCGACCAGCGGGCGAGGTCGCGTCCGGAGGCCTTCTCCAGCTCGCCGAGCAGGTCGTCGAGGGTGGCATTGGCGTAGGAGTGGGCCGTGAGGTACTCGTGCAGGCCGGTGAAGAACTGCTCGCGTCCCACGTAGCTGACCAGCTGGCGCAGCACGGAGGCGCCCTTGGCGTAGGTGATGCCGTCGAAGTTGACCTCGACGTCGGCCAGGTCACGGATCTCGGCCTTGATGGGGTGGGTCGTGGGCATCTGGTCCTGGCGCAGGCCCCAGTCCTTGCGCAGCAGGAAGCCGATCCACGCATCGGTCCACTCGGTGCCCTCGGCCAGGGCGAGGTGGGACATGAACTCGGCGAAGGACTCGTTCAGCCACAGGTCGTTCCACCACTCCATGGTGACCAGGTCGCCGAACCACATGTGGGCGAGCTCGTGGAGGATCGTGTTGGCGCGCGTCTCCAGCTGGGCCGAGGTCGGGCGGGTGCGGAAGATGTACTGGTCGCGGAAGGTCACGCAGCCCGCGTTCTCCATGGCACCGGCGTTGTACTCGGGCACGAAGATCTGGTCGTACTTCGTGAAGGGGTAGGGGATTCCGTAGCGGTCCTCGTAGAAGGAGAAGCCCTTGCGGGTCGTGTCGAGGATCGCCTCGGCGTCGAGGTGCTCCAGCAGGGAGGCCCGGCACCACACGCCCAGCGGGATCTCGCGCCCGTCGGCGGAGGTGAGGGAGCCGGTGACGCCCTGGTAGGGGCCTGCGACGACGGCGGTGATGTAGGTGGAGATCCGCTCGGTCTCCGGGAAGGCGTAGCGCCAGCCCTCCTCGCCCTTCTCGGGCCCGGGGGTGGGGGCGTTGGAGAACACGGTCCAGCCCTCGGGCACGGTGACCGTGAAGGTGAACGTGGCCTTGAGGTCGGGCTGCTCGAAGGTGGCGTAGACGCGTCGCGCGTCGGGCACCTCGAACTGGGAGTAGCAGTAGGCCTGGCCGTCGGCCGGGTCCACGAAGCGGTGCAGTCCCTCGCCGGTGTGCATGTACTGGCACTCGGCGTCCACGACGAGGGTGTTGTGGGCCGCGAGGCCGGACAGCGAGATGCGGGAGTCCTGGTGGGCGGTGGTGTCGACGGGCTCACCGTTGAGGGTGATGGAGTTGACGTAGTTCGACACCAGGTCGACGAAGGTGGAGGCACCCTCGGTCGCGTCGAAGGTGATCGTGGTGCGGGAACGGAAGTCCCGGTCACCCCCCGTCAGGTCGAGATCCACGTCGTAGTGGGAGACGGAGACGACCTCGGCGCGCTGAGCGGCCTCGTCGCGGGTGAGGTTCAGACCCGGCATGGGCACGACCTTCCTGGGTTGCGGGATGGGACATCGCGCGCCCGCGAGGGCACGCCCAACTCCACATCTTCCCACGGGCCCGCCGCGAACGCACACAGGGGGTGCCCTAGCATGGGCGCAGGTCGCGCCCGCCGGGGCGCGTGGGGAGGAGACAGGGGTGTCGCACTCTGGTGGAGCGGGCTCCCCGCGTGCGGGACGGCCCCGCCGCGACCCGCGGGGCGTGTGGCCCGGCGTCGAGGTGCGCACGCGTCGGCTGGCGAGGGCGGCGGGCGCCCTGTGTGCCGCCGCAGTGGTCCTCTCGGCGTTGGCGGCCTGTTCGGTGGACGAACGCCCGGCCGACCAGCGGCCGCACGTGGCTCTGAGCCCGGTGCCGGATCCGTCGACCTCACAGGTGCCGCCGACGCCGGCGGATCCCCGCAGCGGGAATTCGGCCTCCCAGTCCGGCTGAGGTCCGCTCTGTTCTCGTGCTGAGGTCCGCCCTGTTCGACACATGAGGTCCGCCCTGTTCGACACATGAGGTCCGCTCCCCGTGCCATGCGGCGGGGGAGCGGACCTCGAGGCCACAAGTGAGCGGACCTCAGCAGTGGAAGTGAGCGGACCTCACCAGATGCGGACGCGCTGGGTCGGCTCCAGCCACATGGCGTCCCCGGGCTTCACGTCGTAGGTGTCGGCGAAGGCATCCAGGTTCCGCAGGACCCCGTTGCAGCGGAACTCCGAGGGGGAGTGCGGGTCGATGGCCAGCAACTGGATGGCGAACTCGTCACGGGCCTTCGAGCGCCACGCCCTCGCCCACGCGGCGAAGAAGCGCTGGGGACCGGTGAGCCCGTCGATGACGGGCGCGTCGGAGGCGCCCTCGATCCCGCGGTCCGCCAGGGAGGCGAGCCACGCCTTCCACGCGATGGTGAGGCCGCCCAGGTCCCCGATGTTCTCCCCGATCGTCAGGGCGCCGTTGACGTGGTACCCCTCGGGGCGCCCCGCCAGCTCGAGGGGTGTGAAGGCGTCGTACTGGGCGATGAGCGCCTTGGTGCGCGCCTCGAACTCCGCGCGGTCGGAGTCGGTCCACCAATTGTTGAGGTTGCCGTCCTGGTCGAACTGGCTGCCCTGGTCGTCGAACCCGTGTCCGATCTCGTGCCCGATGACGGCGCCGATCGCACCGAAGTTGACGGCGTCGTCCGCCTCGGGGTCGAAGAACGGGGGCTGCAGGATCGCGGCGGGGAAGACGATCTCGTTCATCGGTGGGTTGTAGTAGGCGTTGACCGTCTGCGGGGTCATGAGCCACTCGTCGCGGTCCACCGGGCGGGTGAGCTTGCCCAGCTCCCAGTCCAGCTCGAAGGCCTCGGCGGCGCGGACGTTGTCGACGAGCGTCGCCTCCGGGGAGAGCTCCAGCCCGGAATAGTCACGCCACTTCGGCGGGTAGGCGATCTTCGGGTTGAAGGTGGCGAGCTTCTCCAGCGCGCGTGCCTTGGTGGCCTCACCCATCCAGTCCAGGCCCGTGATGGAGACGCGGTAGGCCTCCAGCAGGCGTCCCACCAGGTCCTCCATGCGCTGCTTGTACTCCGGGGGGAAGTGGCGGGACACGTAGAGACGGCCGAGGGCCTCGCCCAGGGTGCCCTCCACCAGGCCCAGACCACGCTTCCAGCGGGGGCGCAGTTCCTCGGTGCCGGCCAGGGTGCGGGAGTAGAAGTCGAAGTTCTCCTCCACGAAGGCCCGCGACAGCAGCGGGGAGCGCGCGTCGACCACCTTGCGCAGCAGCCACAGCTTGAGCACCTCGAGGTCGGTGTCAGCCCACAGGCGCGCCCCCGCCGCCAGGAAGTCGGGCTGGTCGACGTTGAGGGTGTCCAGCACCGATGTGTCCAGACCCAGCTCGCGGGCCCAGGCGTCCCACGCGAACCCGGGGTTCTGGGAGGTGACCTCCGCCCAGGAGCGGGGGTTGTTGGCGAGCTGGGGGTCGCGGTTCTTCACGGAGTCCCAGTGGTGGGAGGCCAGCCGGGTCTCGAAGTCCATGACCTTCTGCGCGGCCCCGTCCGCGCCGCCCTCGTCGACGACGCCCGCCAGCGTCAGCACGCGCCCGACGTGGGCGACGTAGGCGGCGCGCGTGTCGGCGTACTTGTCCTCCCGGTAGTAGGACTCGTCGGGCAGGCCGAGCCCCGCCTGCGTCAGGTAGGTGATGCAGCGGGTGGTGTCGTTGATGTCGTTGTTGACGTAGGGGGCGAAGAACAGGGAGACGGAGGAGCGCATGAGGCGTCCCCCCACGGCCGCCAGCCCATCGGCGGTGGTCGCGGAGGCGATGGCGTCGAACTCGGGGATCAGGGGGGCCGCACCCTGGGCCTCGATGCCGTCCTCGTCCATGAACTGGCCGTACACGGTGGCGAGGCGCGCGGCGTCCGGGTCGTCGATGGCACCGGAGACGGCGTCCTCGACGATGGCGCGCCCGCGCTCCTCGGAGAGGTCGCGCAGCGCGTAGAAGGCCCCGTCGATGGGCCGGTCGGCGGGGATGGCGTGGTCCCTGAGCCAGGTGCCGTTGATGTGGCGGAAGTAGTCGTCCTGGGCGCGCACGGAGGTGTCCATCAGTGCGGGGTCGAGGACATGGGC
>NZ_CCXH01000190.1 GCF_000820725.1 Actinomyces polynesiensis
AAGCACAACGATCCCAAGCCGAGTCGCACAGATCAGACCGAGCACGAACACGGTGAGGTCGTCGACCTCGAGGACTGGGGCCAGCGCTTGCTCTTTCGCCGGTGCAACGGCGGTACTCATGGCCGACGGTACTCACAAGCCCATCAAGGACGTTCGCCTCGGCGACAGGGTGGTGGCCACCGATCCCGAGTCTGGACAACAGGGCGCGAGGAGGGTTGAGCGGGTCTTCGTTCACGACGACACGGTCGTGGACTTGGATGTCAATGGCGAGGTCATCACAACGACTGAGGATCATCCGTTCTGGTCAGCTACCGACCGGCGGTTCGAGCGCGCCGACGAACTGGCTCCCGAAGAGCAGGTGCTTACCGCTGATGCCGGCTCGATCGCCGTGGTCGAGTTCCGGAGGGGTACTCGGCGCAACGCGCTTGCCTACAACCTCAGCATTGAGGGCGTACACACCTACCATGTCGGTGAGTCAGAGATCCTCGTCCACAACACGTGTTCTCTGCTGCCGGGCTTGCCTTCTTCGGCGCCCAAGCCGCTTGGTCGTGGTTCCACGGGCAGGTCGACTCCGGGAAGCTTGACCGAGCAGCTTGCAATGGAGGAGGTTCGGTCAGCACCTGGCGGTACCCGGATCCGAAAGGTCATGATGAGTGATCCGCGTTGGCCCTCAGTGGAGGGATGGGAGAAGATGCAGCAGTTGGTCAATGGCGTGAATGTCCATTATGTCCGGAATGCCGCGACTGGCGCAGTGGACGATTTCAAGTTTGTGACAGGCCAATGAGAGCTACCTGTGTTCTAAACGATCCGAAGTTGCTGGCTGATCACCAGCAGGATCGGTCTACGCCGTGGGAGAGCACTTATCCGATCACGGTCGGCAAGGAGTATCCGATCGTGGGTATGTCCATCATTGAGACATCATTCTTCTTTCTTGTCCGGGCTGACAATGGTGGACCGTTGTTTGTGCACGCGGGTTTCTTCGACCTGTTCACTGCAGAGATCCCGTCTGATTGGCGGTTCGCCCTCGAACCGGGAATCAATGCATCTGGGAGGGATCTGTGGTCCCATCCCGGGGTCGCGACCTGGGGTTATCCTGAGCTGGTGGAGGATCCCTACCACATGGATCGCCTCTATGAGTTCGACCCTGAGGCGCTGGCTGTCTTCAATCGCAACTGTGAGGCGGCGGGCTGCGAAGGGTGAGTGCTCCGTGTGCTGTGTGGCGTGCTTCGTGCACTCTGATGAGCGCATTGGGTCGGGCGTTGGCGGTGAAGCCGTCTGTGGTGTTCTGGGACCGCCTCGAGGCACGGTGGTTGGCTGCCCGCGATGCAAGTGAGGAAGACGGTGCAGCGGTTGCTCTGGCGGCGTGTGCGACTGGGGCACAGTTGGATGACTTGGTCGAGTTCTTGTCTGTTGAGGAGCGTGGTCAGTCGCGCATCTGCTTCATCGGTCCGATCCTGCGGGTCGGGGGCGAGCGTGGGCGTGAGGTGGTCGAGTCTCTGCGGGAGGATCCGGTGCTCGGGAAGGAGTCGACTGCACTGTTGAAGCGTCGTCGGAAGTAGCTCAGTTGGCTTGGCCGCTGGGGTCGTGGGGGCACGGTCGATGAGGGTGGCGCCCATTGGTGTCCCTGATCCTGCACTGATGGCGGCACTGTCCTGCGAGCCCGTCCGTTGGCGCGTGTCGGCGGCCGCGACGTCGGGTGTTCGAATGGCCCGCATTGGGCCCCTGCCGGGTTGGTGCTGGTGCTGGCGGTGTGGGTTGGGGTCGCCCTCGTGGACCCTGTGGCGACGCAGGATGGGACCGTGTGGGGATACCCCGAGTTGCGGACACTGACGGGGTGAGCTCCGTGTGGGTCTCT
>NZ_CCXH01000191.1 GCF_000820725.1 Actinomyces polynesiensis
ACAGCGGCCACGACCCCCACCCGGGCCGTAAGCACAAGGATCCCAAGCCGCGCAGTGAGACCAACTTCAGTCGATGTGCCGAGGAGCACGCGACCTGCGGGAGAGTCATCGCGCATGAGTAGACTATTCGTGGGTACGCCCCGCGGGACTCTGTACGACATCCCGAGAGGGTGGACTGGTCGTGTCGCGGACAACAGGAAGGGAATCGTGTTCCAGCGCTCGGGCGCGGTCGGGAATGCTGATCAGATTCGAATCATGGAGCCGAATTCTCAGTACCCGAACGGTTATGTGCGTGTGTACAACAGCGTGGGGAATGGACAGCCGATTGACGTGTATGGAAAACCCGGGCCAGCATTCTCAACACACATTGACCAGCGTTACCAAGGGCCTTGGCCCGGGTGGCCACAATGAGTACCGCACACAAGGACGGTGCGAGGTGGGTGCTTGAGACGTGCTCGGATCCGACAGTCTCGTTGGAGCTTGATTATGCGGTGAGCCTTCGAAGACGCGACGGCCTTGTCGTTCGAATTGAGCAGCCTCTAGTGCTGCGCACCGCTGACGGCGCTGAGGCGCTTATTGAGCCAAACGGGGATGTTGGAGCGTTGGCACCTCTGTTACAACTTGTCCGAGACGAGTTGGTGAGAGGGATCGTTGAGCCAGACGGACACCTCCTGCTGTCATTTGAGTCGGGATACTCGATTGTGGTTTCACCATCTGCCGCATTCGAGGCGTGGGAGGTCAGTGCGCCGGATGGGCTTCGGCTGGTGGCACTCCCTGGAGGAGGGGTCGCGGAATGGTGGCCCACTCGCCCGAGGTGAGCTTCCAGACGAGTCGACTGGGCTCTTGAGAGTCACTACAAGACAGGCAAGATCTGTGGTGTCGCGCCAGACCTGACTTCGTTCAAGTGGCTTAGCGACCAACTGGCGGTCTTGTCTCGATGTTGAGAGTGTCGAGGATTCGTCGTGTCGAGTCCGGGATCTCCGGTGGGAACTCGATGATCTGGTCGGATATGCGCACCTGACTGGAGCGCAGTGGTTCGAGAGCGTGGAGGATCCGGCGGATGGACAGGCCGGTTTGGTCTTGGAGGTCTCGGGCCACGGCGAGGGAAGCCATGACGCAGGTCAGGTGTGCTTCGATGCGTTCTTGTGAACGGAGGTAGATGGGTCGGGCGGCGAGATCACCCTTGGTCATGCGGAAGGAGCGTTCCACTTGGAAGAGGTCGTGATAGGCGGCGATGACTTGTTCTCCGGTCATGACGGTCTCAGGGATGTTCGTGACGTAGCCTTTGAAACCCAAGGCTTGGTGGGCGCGTTCGATCATCGCCTGGTTGACGGTGGGCTTGTCGCCAGCGAGAGTGACGAACCGGTCCTTCTTCATGCTCCGATGGCCTTCGGCGACCTCAGTGGCGCGTGCGACCTGGAGGCCCAAGGTGCGCTCCTCCCTTTTGGCCCGGGCGAACCGGTATTGGTAGACGACCCTGCGCTGGCGGGCTTTGGAGCCACGACCCATGGTGCGAGTGGTCTCGATGACTTGTCCGTCATCAGCATTGTTGCCGTGAGCAGTGAAGTAGTCCTCGAGGTCGTAGGGAGTCTTGGCACTCCTGGAACCGACGATGAAACGCAGGTGGTGACCTCCCGCGAGCTTTTCGTCCTCTAATGCGTTGAGGTTGTCAGCAGACAACAGTCCCGCATCCGCGACCACCACCAGGTCAGTGACGTCGGGGTGAGCGGCGAGATAGCGCTTGACGACCGGGACCAAGGTCAAGGTCTCGGCCTTGTTGCCGGGGAACATGTACACATCCAGGGGGAAACCACCGGCGTCGACGAGGAGACCAACCTGGATCTGGGGGTCCACACGGTGCTCCTTGGAGTGGCCCACCCGGCGCGGCTCAAGATCAATGGTCAGGCTGGACTCGTCGACCTCCACCTGAAAATGCAGAGTTTATGCCGACGTTGTGGTTATGCCGATGGTTGAGGGGAAGGTGCTGGTCGCGGCTTGATGGCCCTGCCGGATTGTCGGCATATTCAGAGAGTGTTGAGCCAGGTGAGGATGTCGGGGGCGGGTTTGTATGTTCCTGGTTCGGTGTCGGGTGGTCGGGTTCGGTCGATGGCGGCTTCCTTGATGGTCATGTCGGCGTGGAGGTAGGCATCGGTGGTGTGGGTGTGTTGGTGTCCGAGCCACAAGGCGATGACGGTGATGTCGACGCCGTGTTGGAGGAGGTTCATGGCGGCGGTGTGGCGCAGGGTGTGCATGGTGACGTGCTTGGTGGCGAGGCTGGGGCAGGATTGGGCGGCTGTGGCGACGTGGAGGCGTAGACGGTGTTCGAGCGCGTCTGGGGAGAGATGCATGCCGGCGGGCCCGCAGAAGAGGGCATCGCCGGGGCGAGTGGTGCGCTCTTGGAGGTAGGCCTTCATGACAGCGACAGTGGTGGGTGTCAGGGGTGTGGATCTGTGTTTTCGTCCCTTGCCGGTGCAGGTGACGTTCGCGCTGGCTTCGAGGTGGATGCTGGTGCAGGTCAGGGAGCGTAGTTCGCTGGTTCGCAGACCCGTTTGAATGCCGAAGACAAGGATTGCGTGGTCTCGCCGACCGGTCCACCGATCCCGGTTTGGGGCGTTGATGAGTGCGTCGGCTTCTTGTGCGGTGAGGTACTCGATGGTGGTGGTGGGGTGGCGTTTGGGTGGCAGGGCGAGGATCTGGGTGATGGTCCCTGCGTGTTCGAGCTGGTGTGGCAGTGCGTGGGTGAGGACGGCTCGGATTGCGCTGAGTCGAGCGTTGCGGGTGGATACCGAGTTGTGCCGCTGTGTTTCCAGGTAGTTGAGGAATGCGGTGACGGACTCGACGGTGACGTCGGGTAGGTCGATGCGGTCTGCGCTGGTCTTGCGCCGATCAGCCAAGTAGGTCAGGAAGATCCGCCAGGTGTCGCGGTAGGAGCTGATCGTGTGCGCTGAGAGGGCTCGTTGGGTGCAGGCGAAGTCGGTGAAGTAGGTCTGGAGGTGCACGGCGAGGGTGTTCATGATGCTTCTCCTTGGCCGGTGGTGGGTTCGAGCCTGCGGGCGGCGGCTGCGAGGAGTTCGGGGACGGCTTCGATGTACCAGTAGGTGTGTTCGATGTGGGTGTGTCCCAGCCAGGTCGCCAGCAACGCGATGACCTGGGGTGGGTTGCCTGAGTGGTAGGCAGCGATCATGTGCCTGGTGGCGAACGTGTGGCGAAAGTCGTGCAGGCGTGGGGTGAGCTGGCCCGCAACGTGCAGGTCGATGGCCTGTGTGAGCTTGCGGAAGTGTCCCTCGATGGTTGCGGTAGCAAACCCGGTGCCGGATCTGTTGACGAAGATCGGCCCGTCTGCACTCGGGGTGGTGTGCATGCGTTCGGGGGAGGCGAGGTAGTCCGTCAGGGCGTGGGTGAGCGTGTCGTGGAGGGGGACGAGGCGGTCGAGTTGAGTTTTCCTTCCTCGGACCAGCACGACGTTCGTGTGCGTGTCGAAGTCGGGGACCGTGAGGTTCAGGGCCTCTCCGATGCGCACTCCGGTGGCTGCCAGGAATGCGATGATCATCCGCATCGTGAGTGCCACGCGCGCATTCGTGAACACTGTGGGGCAGGCGCCCAGGAGATCGTCGAGGTTGTCTTGGGTGTAGATGAAGGGGGTGCGCCTCGTTGTCCCGCCCGGCAGGATCCGCGCCGGGATGACGGGAATGTCCTTGCCGCGGGCGTTGAGCCACGCAGCGAAGGGACGGACTGCGGTGAGGCGCTGGGACCACCAGATGGGAGCGCCTTCAGGGCGGTCCCGGGCCCAGATGACGGCGTCTTCCACTGTGAACGTCTCCGTCTTGTCCTGCTGAGAGAGCCAGTCGGTGAAGGAGCGCAGGAGGTACTCCACGGTCTTCAGGTCGAAACCCAGGGCCCGTCGCTGTGCGAGGTAGAGATCGCGCTCGTCGGCGAGGCTCATCCTGGCAGCCTCCCCAACTCCACCGTCAGCGCCCGAAGGGAGATCAAGTCGGTGCGAGCGTAGACGCGCGTGGATGAGGAGTGCTGGTGTCCGAGCAGTTCCTGGGCTTCCAAGAGTGTCCCGCCATCGCGTAGCACGTTCGTGCCAGCCGTGTGACGGAGCCGGTGAGCGCGAATCGGGGGTAGGCCCGCGTCCTGCGCTCGGTGTTTGACGATGTCGGAGATCCCTGCCGCGCTCAGCTCCCCAGCAGGGGTGCGCACACGAACGAAAACAGTGTGTCCCGGCGAGTCAGGTCGGACCTTCAACCAGTCCACGACACTTGTGCCGACATCGATGGGGACAGGCAGGACAAGCCTGCGACCTTTGCCCACCACCTGAAGTCGACCCGCGTCCCAATCGATGTCGTCAAGACTGAGACGCGCGGTCTCCCCGGCGCGAAGCCCAAGCCTGTACAACACGGTGATCACCGCCCGGTCACGCATCCCCACGGTGGTCTGGAGGCTGCAAGCCCCAAGAATCGCTTCGACTTCCTCCAGTGACAGCGCTTTCGGCACAGTTGCGCGCGTGGCTGTGTGACGCAAGACTCCCCCGCGCAGGTCCAAGTCAACCCTGCCCGTCGCCAGCGCCCAGCGCATCAAGGACCTGATCGCATCAACGATGCCTGTCCCAGATGCCTGCGACAAGCCAAGGGAGCGTTCCACGATGAAACTGTTGAGGACCTCAACATCACAGGCATCCCAACAGATCCGCCCACCGATGATGGGCAGGGACTCAAGAAGTGGTGTCACCCAGGCGCGGCGAACGCGCACGCATGCCGGCGTGATCGCGCGCATCTGCTCCTGCCAAGAGCCCCACGCATCCAGCTCCGCCTCCACCACCGGATCAGACTCCACCACCCCAGCCCCATCGGGAGGACGCCGTCGCTTCAATGGGGCCACCGCATCTGCCACCAGCCCCTGCCCCATCAAGAAACGTCGAACCGCTGGCATACGCTGACTGACGATCACGTGACCACACACGCCGCAGCCGTAACTGTCCTCAAACGCGTCGAGAATCACGACACGAAGATTCTCCAGTCCCACATCCTCCTGGAGCATCCAAGCGCTCAGTCCCCGTGCCACCGCCAACGTCTGCACTCGAGTCGAGGCGGCATACCCCTGCGCCTCCAGCCAGATGGGAAGCCGCCCAACGATCAGGTCCGCCAGTGGACCACACACCTGCTCCGGCATCACTCTCAACACCACAACCACCTCCAAGACATCGAAATCCTTGGAGACAACACTCCCCGTAATGCCGACAATCCGGCAGGGCCATCAAGCCGCGACCAGCACCTTCCCCTCAACCATCGGCATAACCACAACGTCGGCATAAACCCTGATATGCCGATATCGGCATATGAGAGTCGTGGAGTCATACATGACAAGGGTGAGTGGCCCGCCCCGACTGGCGTGTGTGAAGCAGGCTTGGGCGAGCTGTTCACGGTACTCACGCGTGTTGACGCGCTGAAGCATCCGGTAGATCGTCGAGGCTGACGGGGCAGTGACACCGAGCCTGCCCAAAACGCGGATCGCATCCACTTTCGACGTCGGCTCCACGATCCTGGCCAGCACGATCTTCATGAACACGTCGTCATGGAGCTCCTCGAAGCCGAGCCTGCGATAGGAGTCCGTGAGCACCCCCCACAAGATGCGGGCCGGATGCCCCACCACCACGCCACTGGACTGGGCCGACACCACAGGCCTGCCCCGCGACGCCTGCCTTCCAGTACTCGCCAGCGGCCTCGTCCAGTCGGCGACCGCATTCATCGACGCCGATCGCGCCAGCTCTCCCAGTTCGAAGGCCTGCTGATCCGGATGAACAAGCCGATCAGCACGCTCCAGCAGGATCGCCAAGTCCGCGTCCGTGTGCGCTGAGCCCACATGAGTGCGCGAGACCACCTTCGATCCGGCCTTCTCCACGACCTGGACCGTTACCGCCCCAGATGCCGAGCGGCCCCGCACCACGAAACGGCTCACTCAACCAGCCTACCGGCCGATGCACCCCATTTATTAGCGACCAGACCAGGGCCATAAGAAACACAAAACCACAGCTCACACCCACTTACGCCACCGTAAGCCACTCACCAGTGACCAAACTCAGGCCAGAGGATCGGCACCGTCGGAGATGGTGGTCGACGTGGGTGACACGCACACTCGCATGGTGTTCTACAACCTGTAGAACACGGGTTGGGGCGCGTTTGAGTCTAGGAGTGCAACGTCTGGAATGATCGTCGAGTCCCTTGCGGATGGCTCCCAGAGGTATTCCTGTACGGACATCAGGGTGGTGCCTAACTTCGGTCGCCTCGGGTTCGATGTGGTGATCCGGGCTCGGTACTGGGTATTCGCTCGGTGCTGAGTGACGATGGGTTCGTTCAGCGTTTGGCCGACAACAAGTCCGGCTATCTGTTCAGCAAGGGTCTACGTGAGGAGGTTCGCATCATGAGGCGACGTGGTGGTTGGGAAGTCAGGATCAAGAACCAGGCGGGGAACTACCTTGATGAGTTCGGGAACGTGAGTTCATTGGGCCTTGCTCACAACATTGAGGTGTTTTCGAGATGAGGATTGACACTGTCGAGGGCATCAGTCAGTGGTTGGGGCAGTCGGGGAACTTGTTTGAAGCATTGATGGATGAGGTGTCCTTGGTCCACTTTGGATATTCAGCGCGTGTGGCGTTCAGTATTGTCGTGGACCTGGACGGGATTCCGTTGAAGGAGTATCGGAGTGTTGTGTTCGATCTTGAGGGTGTTCAGCACCTCATGGTCAACGGTGGGCTGAATCCCTACATGTTGGAGCACCCTGAGGAGATCAACTGGGGACTGAGCGAGGTGGCGCGGGTCAGGGTCACGCCCAGCGAGACGGGCGTGAAGTTCGAGGCAATCTGGGAGGATGAGCGGAGGGTCGAGGTTGACTGTCATCGCGCCGCCTTGACCGTGCCGGAGGAGTTGAGCCGCGGGTTGAGTCTCGGGCTCGCCTGAGATCCGCGTCTCAGGCTGCCTCGCGAGCCTGACGCTCGGCAGGGGTCGCCCTCGTGGATCGGAAGCGCACCGACAGGGACAGGGTCGCAGCGTCAGTCCATACCATCGGGCGCAGTGAGGCCCGCCGAGGCCGCCCGGAGAACGAGGTCAGTGCGTGAGGGGCATCCGGTGCGGTGGAGAACCTGGGTCGAGTATCCGCGAGCCGTCCCATGCGTGACGTGAAGCTGCCGGGAGATCTGCTTGTCGGACATGGCGCGCGACATCAGGTCGAAGACCTCACGCAGGCGGGGCGGCAGTGACTCGACAGTCGACTTGAGAACCCGGTCTTCGCAGTGGTGGAGGGTATGCGTCCGGTAGAACTCCGCGAGCATCGCTGTGGGGCGCGGCCCCATCACGAAGGCGCCCGCAGCTGCGTCGTGCAGGCGTGCCACGACCTCGTCCATGGGCATGTCCTTGGTGAGGAACCCTCGTGCTCCGGCGGCCAGCGACTCTTCGAGGAAGCCATCCCGGGCGAAGGCGGTCAGCATGACGACGGTGACGTCCGGCCGCGAGCTCGCGAGCGCCCGAGCGGCGCCGATCCCGTCCAGTGAGGGCATCTCCACGTCGATGACGGCAAGGTCCACATCGTGGCCCGAGATGCCTCTGAGGAGAGCTTCGCCATCACCAACAGCGGTGAGCACGTCGATGTCATCATGTTGCTGGAGCGCTGCCGCCAGCCCATGGCGGAACACCGGGTCGTCGTCGACGATGATGACGCGAAGTGCTGTCATGAGTTCTCCACTGTGAGAGGGGGCCCGGAAGGTGGAAGGCGAAGTGTCCCCGGAATGGCCGCCTGTGCCTGGTCACTCGGGATCTCTGCGGCCAGCACCCACATGTCGGTCGCGGTGCCGAATCGCAGTCGGCCACCGGCCCGCTCCAGGCGCTCGGAGAGGTTCACCAGACCCAGGCCTCCGGACAAGGGACCCGGGCCAGGGGAGACACGGTTGTCCACGGCATTGGTCATGATCGCGCGGGCCTCGCCACTGTCCAGCACCTCCAAGGAGAGGTGCACGGAGGAATCGGTTCGCGCGTACTTCACCGCATTCGTGGCTCCTTCGCGCACGACCACGGACAGGAGGACCAACTGCCCTTGGGTGCACGCGGCGAGGAACGTGTCCGGAATCTCGGCATCAAGGGTGATGCGGCGCCCAGCGAGCATCGCCCTGCACGACTCCACCACTTCGTCGAGGGACTGCTCGCGTGCTCGGTCGGTCCCAGCCCCCTCCGACATGAGGTGCCGGAGGTTGGTCATCGCCTCACGGGCTGCGGTCTCGATTGACAGCATGTCGGCGTTGGCTGCAGGCGCAGTCGACTGCTTCGCGGCTCCGTTCGCGGTGGTGATGATCCTCACGAGGTCCGTGGCAATCGAGTCGTGGAGGGCGACGACCATCTCACGGCGTGCCCGAGCGCCGGCTTCCAGACTGGCGCGCTCCGCCTCCTCTGTCCGTGAACGGAGCTCGATCACGTGGCGGTCAAGCCTCTGGATACCGAGACCCGTCAGGATCGCTGCCGTCCCACCCAATGCAAGGCCGATCGCATCGGCCTGCCAGTTGCCGGAGGCATGCATCTGGGCGGCCTCGACCACCGTGAGCTGCACTGCGGCAGGAAGGTACCATCGGCGAGAGACCCAGTCCGCGGTCACCACATACGCTCCGATCACGAGGATCGAGAGCTGCGCATCGAGCGACGGCACCGAGACGGCGATCGCGGTGATCACCGCAAACGCGGTCCCTCCCACATCGGGGAGCCAGCCGGCCAGCGCGAGTGCAAGGCTGCTGGCCAAAGCCCACAGGGTGAGCTGCAGGGGCTGAGCCGACTCGGGCACGGCAGACATGAGTTCAACAATGAGGAGGACGAGTGCGAGGGTGCCGAAAACGGACCGACGCCCGACCCTGGGGTCCCGGTGCTCAACAGCTCCGAGAGGTCCCGCGATCCGCGACCTCTTGACCCCGATCAACTCGCTGAGCATTGGGGGAGGCTCGGAAAGAGCTTGCAGACCCACGGCACTCCGGTGACGATCGCGCCTTGCATGACGTCGGAGGCATCGCTCCCCGGAGCGGGCGGCGACCCGCCGGGATCGGCCTGGAACCCGCCCACTGACGCTGTCACGGCGATGCCGAACGCAGCAAACGTTCTCACGATTCTCATCACGACCACTCTCCACCGGCAGCAGGATGGGATGACTGCCCTCACAGGAATGATCCCGAATCGTATCGCCGCACGACCGGCCTTGGGCGCTCCCCGGCGCGCCCGGTCGGATCGCGATCGGATCGGTGGGATGTGTAGACTGGACGCCGATCCTCCGCGTGACGGTATCGCCCGAACCTCCCCAGGGCCGGAAGGCAGCAAGGATAAGGACGCTCTGCCGGGTGCGCGGAGGATCCTCAATTCAGCCGCTTGTGGACGGGGCACCCGGTCGGTGCAAATGCCCACGGGTGCCCGTAAGGTTCGAGTGTGACGACAGCTCTCTACCGCAGGTACCGCCCCGACACCTTCGATGAGGTGATCGGGCAGGACCATGTGACCGAACCCCTGCGTGCGGCACTGCGCGCGAACCGCGTCACCCACGCCTACCTCTTCTCCGGTCCCCGGGGCTGCGGCAAGACCACCTCGGCTCGCATCCTCGCGCGCTGTCTGAACTGCGCGGAGGGCCCCACCGACACCCCGTGTGGGCACTGCGACTCCTGTCGGGAACTGGCCACGGGCGGCCCCGGTTCCCTCGACGTCGTCGAGATCGACGCCGCCTCACACGGCGGTGTCGACGATGCCCGCGACCTGCGGGAGCGCGCCACCTTCGCCCCGGTGCGGGACCGGTACAAGGTCTTCATCATCGACGAGGCCCACATGGTGACCACCCAGGGCTTCAACGCCCTGCTGAAGTTGGTGGAGGAGCCGCCCGAGCACGTGAAGTTCGTCTTCGCCACGACCGAGCCCGAGCGTGTCATCGGCACGATCAGGTCCCGCACCCATCACTACCCCTTCCGCCTCGTCCCCCCGGACGTCCTCGAGCCCTACCTCCAGAAGCTCTGCGACGAGGAGTCCATCACGGTGGGTGAGGGCGTGCTCGGACTGGTCGTGCGCGCCGGTGGTGGGTCGGTGCGTGACACGCTCTCCGTCCTCGACCAGCTCATGGCGGGCTCCCCTGATGGGACCCTCGACTACCACCGGGCGGTCGCCCTGCTGGGCTACACGGACTCCGCACTGCTCGACCAGACCGTCGACGCGTTGGCCGGTGGGGACGGGGCCGCGGTGTACCGCGTCGTGGAGCGCATGGTCGAGTCCGGTCACGACCCGCGCCGCTTCGTGGAGGACCTGCTCCAGCGCCTGCGTGACCTCCTCATCATCGCGGTCGCCGGGGACGGAGCGGTCGACGTCCTTTCCGGGACGCCCACGGACCAGTTGGAGCGCATGCAGGTCCAGGCGCGCAACTGGGGACCCCGGCAGCTCTCCCGGGCCGCGGACCTCACCGACGTGGCGCTGCGTGCCATGACGGGGGCGACCTCACCGCGCCTGCAGCTCGAGCTGCTGCTCGGACGGATCCTCGTCCCGCCCGCTGCCGCAGCGGCCCCGGCAGCATTTGCTGGAGATCCGGTTCCGGGCACCGTCGGCATGGTCGGGGGAGGGGCGCCCCAGGAGCACGGTGGTGCTCCGGTGGATCACCGGGGCGGGGGATACGGTCCGGCCCAGGCCAAGGCGGACTACCGGCGCAGGAACCACGGCGACGTCGGGCCCGGGCAGGACTCCGGTGCCCGGGGCGGGCGTGGGCGCCCGACCACGACAACGGCACCGGCCGCAGCCGCAGGCACACCGAACGCCGCAGGCACACCGAACGCCGCAGACACCGGCCGCGAACGCGCCGGGCGGGTCCCGGAGCCCGACCGCACCCAGCCACCGGCAGGTCCGGGTGGATGGACCGAGGAGGTCGCCATCGCCGGGGCACCGCGCTCCGGGGAGCTGACCGCACAGCAGGACACCCGCACCCCGGAACAGTCGTCCACCGCGACGCCGCACTCCGGTGCGCCGACCGCACGAGAGGACGCCCGCACACCGGTGCGGGCAGCCACGGCGACGCCGCACACGACCCCCGCCGACGCGACCCCGGTCGACACCAGCACCGCGGGCAGCGACGCCGCGGCCGGTACTGGTCCTGCGGCTGGGGCCGCATCTGTGCCCGCACCGGTTCCTCCCGCCTCCACCGGCCCCGCCACCCCCTCCCCGTCGAGGACCGAGGGAGCGGGACGCGACGCGGACATGCTGCGGCAGCGGTGGACCGAGGTCGTCGAACGGCTCGCTCCCATCAGCAGGGCGACTTGGGCCCTGGTCCAGAACAATGCCCAGCTCGGTGGGGTGGACGGGTCGGTGGCTGTCATCGTCTTCCCCACGGAGGGACTCCTCGGAGCGTTCGCCCACGGCAATCGTGGGGCCGACGTGGAGAAGGCCATCCACGAGGTCACTGGCCTGGAACTCAGCGTGCGCGCCGAGGTCGCCCAGTCCGCCGGCGGCCCGAGCGTCACGACCCCCAACGCCATCGCCCCCGCCGCCGTGGCTCCCACCGCCACGGGCCCCGTCGTCACGGACCCCGGTGCCACCGCCCGCGGAGACGACGGGTCCGGTCCCGGGGCACCCGGGACCGACACACCCGCTGCTCCCGCGTCCAGCCCTGCGGCACCCGGTGCCCCCACCTCCACAGTCACGGAAGCCGTCCCTGACGAACCGCAGGGCGGGTCCCGCCAGGGGCCCGGGGGTGCCCGGGCCTCGTCCCCGTCCACCTGGGGTGGCCCCGCGCCCGAGTCCGGGGACGCCGCCCCGTCGTCACTGGGTTCCCGCCACGACGCGAACCTGCGCGAGGACTCCGCACCTGTCGGGTCCCCCGTCGGCAGCCCCGAGGCAACCGGTGGACACCGTCAGACATCAGGTGGGCGCCCGGAGGAACCCCGTGGACGGGGAGAGTCCCCGCAGGCAACGTCTCCCGTCGCGGCCAGCGGCTGGGGCCTGGTGGCCGTGCCGGGCTCAGGCGCCCAGCCAGGTGCGACTCCCGCTCCCGCCCCCGGACCCGCCCTCGCCCAGGTCCCCGGGACCTCACCCGAGGTCCCTGCCTTCGACGACGACCTCGACGACCCCTCCGGGGACTCCCTCACGGAGTCGGACTCCGGCGGATCCGGCTGGTCGGAGACCATCGCAGCGATCCCCGGTGGCGTCAACGAGCCGGCCTTCGAGGACGACGCGTTCGACGACGCCCCGCCCGACGACGGGCCGGAGGGGGCGGGAGCGCCCGCGTCATGCAGGTGGGACCGCCCCGACACGCAGCAGGCCCCGGAGCGGGACGGCGCAGAGGTGGCCACCCCACCGGTGGGGCGGGGCCCCGTCGTCGCCGCCTCCCAGGACGACAGCGCCAGCGTGGACGATGCGGACGTGGAGTCCACCACGAACGCCGGTCTGCCCGCCGTCCTGGAGATCCTCGGTGGCACCGTCATCGAGGAGACGGTCGATGACGGGAAGGACTGGTGAGCGTGTTCGACGGAGCCATCCAGAACCTCATCGACGAACTCGGGGCCCTGCCAGGGGTCGGCCCGAAGTCCGCACAGCGCATGGCGCTGCACCTGGTGGCCGCCGAACCCGAGGACGTCACACGCCTCGTCGAGGCCATCCAGGCCGTGCGCGCGCGGGTGAGGCACTGCGAGATCTGCGGCAACCTCACCGAGTCGGAGACCTGCTCGATCTGCCGTGACGCCACTCGCGACCCCTCCGTCATCTGCGTGGTGGAGGACGCCAAGGACATCCAGTCCGTGGAGAACGCCCGGGTCTTCCGGGGTCGGTACCACGTGCTGGGCGGGGCGATCGACCCCATCCACGGGATCGGTCCCGACCAGCTGCGCATCCGGCAGCTGCTCACGCGCCTCCAGGACGGGCAGGTCACCGAGATCATCATCGCCACCAACCCCAACATCGAGGGGGAGGCCACGGCCTCCTACCTGGCGCGCACACTGCGCACCATCGGGGTGGAGACCTCCCGTCTCGCCATGGGCCTGCCCGTGGGGGGCGACCTGGAGTACGCCGACTCCGTGACGCTCGGACGCGCCATGGAGGGACGCCGCTCGATGGCCTGAGGGCGCGGGCGTCCCCGGACCGGACCGCGACACCCGAGGGGAGGAACAGGCGATGACAGTGACCCCAGGACCGCGACACCCGGACGTGCGGACCCCGGAGCTGCACGGCCTCGTCCCCGGAACGGCCGGGGACCTGGACGCGTGGGCGGACGCGGAGGGACTCTCCCTGCGCGACACCGACCTCGACGGGCGCGACCTCGAGGGGCTCGGCCTGTCGGAGTGCGAACTCCTGGGCGTGCGCGCCGGTGAGCTCACCATGCCGGGCTCCCGCCTCACCGAGGTCCACCTGCTGCGCGTCGAGGTCGCTGCCTGGACCGCGCCGCGCGGCGGGCTCACCTGCGTGGAGGTCGAGGCCTCACGCATCGGTGCGCTGGACCTCCACGAGTGCGAGGTCCGGGATCTCGCCGTCACGGACAGCCGGCTCGACTGGGTCAACCTGCGCGGGGCGCGGCTCCGGGACGTCCTCGTGCGGGGGTGCCACCTCGGGGAGCTGGACCTGGGGGCGGCCACGCTCGAGCGTGTCGCCTTCGAGGACTGCACGGTCGACACCCTGCGGGTGGGGCGCGCGCGGATGCGGGACGTCGACCTGCGCGGGCTCCGGTTGGGTGCGGTGCACGGGCTGGAGGGCCTCGCCGGTGCCTGGGTGGACCGGGGACAGGTGCTGGCCCTGGCGGAGGACCTGGCAGCCCACGTGGGCCTGCACATCGGGGACTGACGGCACGTCGGTGACAGTGGCCGCGGCCACATCCCGCAGGAATGCACAGGTGCGACACAGCCCGATCACCCCCGCGCGATGGGACAATGCCCACGTGACCGACACCGCCCCCACCTTCGTCCGCCCCGACGGCTCACCCGCCCACATCCTCGTCGTCGACGACGAGGAGGTCCTCGCCGAGCTCCTCGCCGCCGCACTGCGTCACCGTGGGTGGGAGGTCCGCACCGCCTCCGACGGATGGCAGGCCCTGGACGTGGCCAGGGACTTCGACCCGGATGTCGTGGTCCTCGACATCCAGATGCCCGGCCTGGACGGCATGGAGACGCTGGAGCGTCTGCGCAAGACCGCGCCCCGCCTCCCCGTCCTCTTCCTGACGGCCCGTGACGCCGTCGCCGACCGGGTCGCCGGGCTGCGCGCGGGTGCCGACGACTACGTGACCAAGCCCTTCGACCTCGACGAGGTCAGCGCCCGCATCGACGCCCTGCTGCGCCGCTCGGGCATGAGCAGCCTGACCGCGCCGCACGTCATCACGGTCGGGGACCTCCAACTGGACGAGGACTCCCACGACGTCTCCCGCGCCGGGGAGGCCATCACCCTGACCAACACGGAGTTCGAGCTCCTGCGCTACCTCATGGAGAACCCGAACACGGTCCTGTCCAAGTCGCAGATCCTCGACCGCGTGTGGTCCTACGACTTCGGCGGGCAGGCGAACGTCGTCGAGCTCTACGTCTCCTACCTGCGCAAGAAGATCGAGTCCGGCCGCACGCCCATGATCCACACGATCCGTGGGGCCGGATACATCCTGCGTCCCGGGGAGGACGTCCGGTGACCCCACAGGGCACACCCCCCGCAGCCCCACGGCGTCGGAGGTCCCTGTCCTGGAGGGCCAGCGCCTTCGTCGCCCTCGTCGTCACGGTCGCCCTGCTCGTGATGGTCGCCGCCTCCGGGTTCGCCATGCGCCAGTGGATGACGGGCCAGATCGACGCGGACCTCCAGGCCAGGCTCCACCGGGCGTCCTCCCAGACCGGGCTCCGGGGGCCGGGGTCCCGTCCCCTCACCGGACAGTGGCACCGCCCAGAGGGGGGACAGTCCTCTCCGCCTCA
>NZ_CCXH01000192.1 GCF_000820725.1 Actinomyces polynesiensis
AGGGCGAGGACGAGGGCCAGAGCGGGTCGGGGGGAACACCCTCCGGTCTGGACGGTCCCGGCTCCGACGAGGGATCCCTCCAACTCGTGAGTTGGGACGGGACCACGATCTCCGGGGTGGTGCAGGACTACGAGGTCGTCGCCCTCGACGAGGACGCCCAGGCCACCCTGCTCCAGGTCCGGGCCGACGGGCACGGCCACACCGTCAACCTCGACGGTGTGGGACGCTTCCGCGTCGTCGCCGCCGACACGGACAGCGGTCGCGTGGTCATCGGGCAGTCCATGGCACGCACGGGCCGCACCCTGGTCACCCTCCTGTGGATCGCGGGTCTCATCGCACTGGTCATCGCCTCCCTCGCGGCGTTTACCGGGCGCCGATGGCTCGTGCGCGAACTGGCGCCACTGGCCGGCGTCGCATCCACCGCGCGGAGCATCGCCGCCCTGGACCTGGGGAGCACCCGCATCGAGCCGCTCGAGCACGTCGACCCCTCCCTGGTCGAGACGGGAACCGAGATCGGTGACGTCGGCCTGGCCCTCAACACGATGATCGACAACGTCGAGTCCGCCCTGCGTGAGCGCCTGCGCTCCGAGCAGCGCCTGCGCCAGTTCGTCGCCGATGCGTCCCACGAGCTGCGCACCCCGCTCGCCTCCATCCAGGGCTACACGCAGTTGCTGCAACAGGGCTCCGTCGACCCCGAGCTGGCGCTCTCGCGCATCGGTTCGGAGTCCAGGAGGATGTCCGGTCTGGTGGAGGACATGCTCCTCCTCGCACGCCTCGACGCCGGGAGGGAACTCCAGTCGGTCCCGGTGGACGTGGTGCCCCTGGTGGTCGACGCCGTCTCGGACGCCCACGCCGCCGGTCCCGACCACGAGTGGTCCCTCGAGATCGACGAGGACGCCTCCGCGACCTGCGTCGTGGTCGGTGACGAGTACGCCCTGCGCCAGGTGCTGGCGAACCTCCTCAACAACGCCCGTGTCCACACCCCGGCGGGGACGCACGTGGTCGTCGGGGTGCACGCCGAGCCCGCCGGGTCGGTGACCGTGACCGTGGCCGACGACGGCCCCGGGATCCCCGAGGACCTCCGCGGTCAGGTCTTCGACCGCTTCGTCCGCGGCGACACGTCCCGCACCCGCAGCGGGGCGGGCAGCTCGGGACTGGGGTTGTCCATCGTCTCCTCGATCGCCGCCTCGCTCGGTGGACACGTCGACCTGGAGACCTCGGAGCGCGGGACCACCTTCCGGGTGGTGCTGCCGCGGACCACCCAGGCCTGAGTCCACCGGTCGGGGTCCGCGGAACGGGCCCGATCCCCACAGCTGTGGCATAGGTCCGCCACAGGGCCGTCCTTCGGAGCGCCGCGACAGTGGGGGCATGACCTCCCAGAGCAGAGTTGTGCCCGTACCGACGGAGCCGGAGGGGACCCGCGGGTCCCTCCGGCGCACCGGTGCGGGAGGCGGTGCTGCGGGGGTCGGTGCCGCAGGAGACACCGCCGCAGGTGCGCGCACTTCAGGTGTCGACGCCGCAGGAGCCGGTCCCGCAGCTGCGGGGGGTCGACTCGACGGACTCGCCCGGAGGTCCCGCACCCTCGGGTCGGTGGTGCGGGCCGCATCCTGGTCCGCTGCCCTCCTGCGCTGCCTGCTGGCCGGTGACACGGGGGTGGACCTCGCCCCGCGAGCGGGAACGAGGGCGGCCGGGGGCTCCCGAGCCGGCCAGACCGACGGGACCGCCGATGCCGGCGGGGACCCACACGGATGCCGACGTGGTCCTGCGCGACGCGGATGAGACCGTGACCGTCCCGGGTGTGACCGTACGGGACGGGATCCGGGCCGGTGGGACTCCCGTCTCCCCGGCTCTCACCGACGCGCCTGCCCCGTCTCCCGTCTCCTCGGCCTCCGTAGGAGCGAGTTCCCCGCCTCCCGCCCTTGCGGGCGCGGGAACCCGGCGAGCCGGGGAGCGGGCACCGGGGCAGGTGCCGCAGCTGGCGACCCTCGTCCGTGCCGCCGTCGCGCGCCCTGAGGTCGTCGTCCTCCTGGGCGCTGCCTCCCTGCTGTACCTGCTGGGACTGTCGGCGTCAGGGTGGGCGGACACGACCCTGTCGGCCGCGGCCCAGGCGGGGTCGCAGTCGTGGTGGGCACTGCTGTGGGGGTCCTCCGACCTGTCGGCGTCGGTCACGGTGGGGGTCACCCCCTTGCCGATCTGGGTGATGGCGCCGTCGGTGAGGTTGCTCGGGCTGAGCCCGTGGGCGGTCCTGCTGCCCCAGGCCGTCATGGGTGTGGCGACGGTGTGGGTGGTGTGGGCCTGCGTCCACCGGTTCGGAGGGCGGTGGCCCGCCTTCTGGGCAGGTCTCGCCGTGGCCGCCACTCCGATCGGTGTGGCCACCTTCCGGGGCAACGGTCCCGGTGCCGCCCTCGTCCTCCTGCTGGTGCTCACCCTGTGGTCCGGCCTGCGCGGAGCTGCGCAGGGGGGCGTGGGCTGGGTCCTGGTCACCGGTCTCCTGCTCGGCATGGTCCACCTCAGTGGGCACCCCGGTGTCGTGCTCGTCCTGCCGGCAGTGGTGCTCGTCCAGCTGCTGGTGGCCCCCGGGTCGCTCGCCCGCAGGGGTGGGCGGGTGCTGCTCATGGTCGCAGTCGCCATCGTGTGCGGGGGGTGGTGGGGTCTGCTCACGGTCCTGGTCCCCTCGGGCTCGCGTCCGTGGCTGGGTGGGTCCGCGACGGACTCGCTCCTCGACGTGGCCGGCTCCGCCACGACGGGGAGCGGAGGAACGGAGGCCGCTCTCCACCGACTGGTGGAGGTCCTCGGGACGTCGTCCGGCGGGTCATGGCTGCTCCCGGCCGCGGTGGTGTTGGCGGCCTCGGGCCTGTGGTCACTGCGGGGCCGCCCCCGGCGCGACATGACCCGGGCCGCCCTGCTCGCCGCCGTCACGTGGGTGCTCACCACCCTGGTCGTCGTGGCCCTCGACGCGCGGGGGGCGACCGGCGGTGCTGGCGTGCTCCTGGGCGTGCCCATCGCCCTCACGGCCGCTCTGGGATGGGCGGCCACGGCCACGGCCACGACGACGGTGATGACCACGGCCACGACGACGGTGACGACCACGACGGCCGCAGCCGGAGCCACGACCAGAACCACGGCCGCCGGTCGGCGCTCGGCACGGGACCTCCGACGGGTGGAGGCGCTCGCGGTGGCGATGACGGCGGCGTGGTCGGTCCTGCTGCTGCTCCGCGGAGGCCAGGGTCGACCCGTCCTGGTCGCGGGGATCGCCCTGGCCGGAGCGGTCGCGGTGTGTCTCCTCCTCGTGCCGGCCCCGGGCAGGGGCGCGGATCCGCTCCGCTCCTCGGCGCCGGGTGGGGGTCGCCGGGTCCTGGCGGGGGCCGTGCTGTGTGCAAGCGCCCTCGCCTGCCTCGCGGGTCCCGCTGTCCTGGCCGTGGGAGCTGTTGGGACCCCGGTGGGTCCGACGGCACCCGTGTCCTCGTCCTCTGCGGCCGAGGGGACGACGGGGTCGTCCTCGTCCGCGATCCCCGCCACCGCGTCGCCCTCGTCGGCCTCGCCCTCGGCGGCCCTGCTCTCCACCCTCCTGACCGATGCCCGCGACCACGAGTGGGCGGCGGCGACCGTCGGGACTGCCTACGCCGGTCAGCTCCAGCTCGCCCTGGGCAGTGCCGTGATGCCGGTGGGTGGCCCAGCTGGCACCACCCCCGTCCCCTCGCTCAGCGCGTTCCAGGAGATGGTCTCCGCGGGGAGGATCCACTACTGGGTCGTGCCCCCGACCGGTTCGGAGCCGGAGGGACAGGCGGATCTGTCGGGGGAGACCGACGAGATCAGCCGCTGGGTGGAGTCGACGTTCACCCCCCGCGACGTGTCCGGGGTGACGGTCTACGAGCTGACGGGTTGAGCGCCCGGGCGGACGCCGGGCGGTGGGATCTGCGGGGACGGGCGGATCGGGGCCGAGGAGCTGTGGGACAGGGGGCGGGGCCCGGTCGGGAGGAGTGGTCCCCGACCGGGCCCGTGGGTCGTGGCTCACAGTGATGTCATCTGCGCCCGTATCCCGGTCAGGACGCGCTGATTCCGGGCGACTCCCTAGGATTGGCTGCGACTCGCGCACCGGGCGGGGTCGGGGGAGGACCCGTGGCACTGATCGTGCAGAAGTACGGCGGTTCATCGGTGGCCGATGTGGAGGCCATGAAGCGTGTCGCCAGGCGCGTGGTCGAGACCCGCAACGCCGGACACCAGGTGGTGGTCGTGGTCTCCGCCATGGGCGACACGACCGACGACCTCCTCGACACGGCCGCACAGATCACGGACCGGGCACCCGACCGCGAGATGGACATCCTCCTGACGGCGGGGGAGCGCATCTCCATG
>NZ_CCXH01000193.1 GCF_000820725.1 Actinomyces polynesiensis
GGCGGGAGCGCATCTCCATGTCCCTGCTCTCCATGGCAGTCAACGCCCTGGGCGTGCCGGCCCAGGCCTACACGGGGGCGCAGGCGGGCATCCGCACCGACTCCCACTTCGGGCGCGCCCAGATCATCGGCATGGTGCCCGAGCGCATCGCGCGGGCGATCCGTGACGGGCAGGTCGCCATCGTCGCCGGGTTCCAGGGGGTCTCCGAGGACGAGGACGTCACCACGCTCGGACGGGGTGGCTCCGACACGACCGCGGTCGCCCTCGCCGCCGCACTCCATGCCGACGTCTGCGAGATCTACACCGACGTCGACGGACTCTTCTCCGCCGACCCCCGCATCGTCCCCAGGGCCCACCGGCTGCGCACCATCAGCCAGGAGGAGACACTGGAACTGGCGGCCCACGGCGCGAAGATCCTGCACCTGCGGGCCGTGGAGTTCGCCAGGCGCTACGACGTGCCCCTCCACGTGCGGTCCTCCTTCTCCGAGAAGGAGGGCACCTGGATCTCCAGCCGGCCCGCCAACCCCGAACTCGCCGGTCTCGTCCCCGAGGCCGCCCTCGCCCACAACCAGGAGGAACTGGTGGAAGAGCCGATCATCTCCGGCATCGCGCACGACCGGTCCCAGGACAAGATCACTGTCGCCGGGATCCCCAACGAGCCGGGCAAGGCCGCGCGGATCTTCGAGATCGTCGCGGAGAACGGCATCAACATCGACATGATCGTCCAGAACATCCCGATCACGGACCAGACGAGGGCGAACCTCACCTTCACGCTGCCCGAGGGTGACGCCCAGCGCGCCCTCGACGCACTGGAGGCCGCTCGCGACGAGCTGGAGTACCAGGAGCTGCGCTACAACTCCGACATCGGCAAGCTCTCACTGGTGGGCGCCGGGATGCGGACCAACCCCGGTGTCTCCGCGAAGCTCTTCGGGGCGCTGTCGGCCGCCGGGATCAACATCGACCTCATCTCGACCTCGGAGATCCGCATCTCGGTCGTGACGAAGCTCGAGGACCTGGACCGCGCCGTCCAGGCCGCCCACACGGCGTTCGGCCTGGACGCCACCGAGTCGGAGGCAGTCGTGTACGGAGGGACCGGACGATGAGTGGAGGGGCAGCAGTGGACGGGTTGACCATCGGAGTCGTGGGGGCGACCGGCCAGGTCGGGCGCGTCATGCGCGCGCTCCTGGAGGAGAGGGGCTTCCCGGCCGCGTCGGTGCGCTTCTTCGCCTCGGCACGGTCCGCCGGACAGGTCCTGCCGTGGAAGGACGGGGAGGTCGTCGTCGAGGACGTGGCCACCGCCGACCTGTCCGGGGTCGACATCGCCGTGTTCTCCGCAGGCGCCACGGTTTCGCGCGAGTACGCCCCGCGCTTCGCCGAGGCCGGTGCCGTCGTGGTCGACAACTCCTCCGCCTGGCGCAAGGACCCCGATGTCCCGCTCGTGGTCTCCGAGGTCAACGGCGCCGACATCGTCGAGCGCCCCAAGGGCATCATCGCCAACCCCAATTGCACGACCATGGCGGCCATGCCCGTCCTCAAGCCCCTCGTGGACGAGGCCGGACTCGAGCGACTCTTCGTCTCCTCCTACCAGGCCGTGTCCGGGTCGGGGCTCAAGGGGGTGCGCGAGCTCGAGGAGCAGGTGCGTGCCGGGGCCGACCAGGACCTGGCCGGGCTGACCCTGGACGGGAGGGCCGTGACCCTGCCCGAGCCCCAGGTCTACGTCGCCCCCATCGCCTTCGACGTCGTGCCCCTGGCGGGGAGCATCGTCGAGGACGGCTCGGAGGAGACCGACGAGGAGCAGAAGCTGCGCAACGAGTCCCGGCGCATCCTGCACATCCCGGACCTGCGTGTCTCGGGGACCTGCGTGCGGGTCCCCGTCTTCACGGGGCACACGCTGACCGTCCACGCCGAGTTCTCCCGGCCCATCACCCCGGACCGGGCCCGTGAGCTCCTGGGCACGGCGCCCGGCGTGCAGGTGGTGGACGTGCCGACGCCCCTGGCCTGTGCGGGCATCGACGACGTGCTGGTGGGGCGCATCCGTCAGGACCAGGCGGTCGAGGACGGCCGTGGGCTGGTCCTGGTGGTGGCCGGGGACAACCTCCGCAAGGGGGCGGCTCTCAACGCCATCCAGGTCGCGGAACTGGTGGCCGCCGACCTCGGGGCCTGAGAGCACGACACTCCGACACGAGCACGACGGACGTGGAGCCGCCCCGGACCGGAGGGTCCGGGGCGGCTCCGTCCTCGTCAATCCTCCCCACACCGGCCCAGCCGGGAGCGGGGGAGTGGACGCTCAGGCCTGGGGGTCGTCCTCGGAGGCCGTGGCCTTGGCGTCCTCGGCCGCGATCTCGGCGCGGACCTTGTCCATGTCCAGGTCGCGGATCTGACCGATGACGTCCTCCAGGGCGGCGGCCGGCAGCGCGCCGGACTGGCGGAAGATCGCGATGCCGTCGCGGAAGGCCATCAGCGTCGGGATGGAGCTGATCTGGGCCGCAGTGGCGATCGCCTGCTGCGCATCCGTGTCCAGCTTGCCGAAGACGATGTCAGGGTGCTTCTCCGAGGAGGCGTCGAAGACGGGGCCGAACTGGCGGCACGGGCCGCACCAGGTCGCCCAGAAATCGACCAGCACGATGTCGTTGCCGGTGATGGTCTTCTGGAAGTTGTCAGTCGTCAGTTCGACGGTGCTCATGGATGTGATCTCCGCTCAGTCGTCCCAGCCGACGGTGGTCCCGCGGCTCCTTCGTGTCTCAACGATGCCGTACCCGCGACTATTCCACGACCGCAGGACCGCGCTGCGGTCCGGGTGCCGGGGCGTTCAGGACCTGCTCACCGGGCAGCGCAGGAAGGCCTGCGGCCCTCCGCGGGGGGTGTCCGGGGCCTGGGCCGTTCCGGGATCCAGCGGAACCGGGGGCAGGGGGCACTCCTCGGCGGGGACACCGATGCCGCGCAGGACGAAGGCCTGGACCACGCGCACGGCCTCCTCCTTCTCCTCCGGGTCCACGGGCAGCAGCTGCCCGGCGAGGCTCGAGAGGACCAGCGAGACGAGTGCCAGGGAGTTCTGACGGGGGATGCGCCCCTGTGCCATCGCGGTCTCGAGGATGTGGAAGAGGATGTGCTCGACGACTCCGGCGTGGTCGCGGAGATGGTCGGCGCCCTGGGTCGAGACCATGGAGCGCAGGTCGAGGTGGGAGGCGAGGTGGAAGCGACCGCGCAGCTCGAGATGGGCGCGGATGTAGGTGCACAGCTGCTCGATGACGTCGTCCTCCTCCGCCAGCGCGGCGGTGAGGGTCTCCGCGAAGTCGGCCGAGGCGTGGCGCATGAAGGCGAGCAGCAGCTGTTCCTTGTCGGCGAAGTGGTTGTAGACCGCCGTGCGGCCCACGTCGGCGCGCTGCGCGATCTGGGACATCGTGATCGAGTCGAAGGACTGCTCTGCCAGGAGCTCGCCGAGGGCGTCGAAGAGGCGCTGCCGGGTGAGCTCGCGGTGGTCGGCCAACGTCGTCCCGATGATCTTCGGCATGGGGACATTCTGACAGATGCCCCGGCAGTGTCGTCAAGCATGGGGGAGTGGCATCCCGCGATGGGCGGGGACGGGATCTGCTGGGGCGTGGAAGGGCCGATCCCGTCGGGCACGCGTCGGGCCGGCGTCGAGCAGATGCCGGACGCACGCCGAGAGGTGGACTTCTCACCGAGAGGTGGCCCTATACCCCCACCGTTCGGTGGGAAGTCCTCCACTCGGCACGGCCGCGCCCCCTTGTCGAGGAGCGAGTCCTGCTGTGAACCACCAGAGCGACCAGAGCGACCAGGGTCCCGGCTGCGCCCCTCGTCGAGGAGCGCGCCCCTCAGGCGGCGTGCCCGAGTGCGGACGAGACCGCGGCGCGTGCGATCGGCAGGTCGTGGCCGATCCAGTCCAGGGTGGACACCTCGTCCAGCGGCACCCACCGCAGCTCGGTGTGGCTGGGCCCCAGATGCGGTGGCGGGGAGCCGGGGTGGACCTCGGCCAACCAGACGCCCATGTGTCGGCCCTGGAGGATCGGCCACCACCCCTCGTCCGGTCCCGGCACGGGGGCCCCGACCGTCAGGGTGGTGTGCAGCTCCTCCGAGATCTCCCGTGTCAGGGCTTCCAGGGGAGTCTCCCCGTCCTCCACCTTGCCGCCGGGGAGCTCGAAGCGTCCGGCGAGGTCCGCGGGGTAGGCACGTGCCGCGCAGAGCAGACGAGTGGGGTGCGCGAGGGAGTCGAGGATCGCCGCGGCGACGACGGGGCGCTTGGTCACCGGCCCATGATAGGTGTGGGCGCGTCGGGTGGTGCGGGCCCACCTCAGGGACCGGTCGGGTGTCCGGCACGGATCCGATGGGCCACTTGGACGCAGGGACGTCGTTTGGGTATCATCGTCAGGTCGCCCCGGACGCGGGCGCGACGTTGCGGGCGTAGTTCAATGGTAGAACTCCAGCTTCCCAAGCTGGTAGCGCGGGTTCGATTCCCGTCGCCCGCTCCACCCGGGGGCCGCAGGAATCTGCGGCCCCCGTTCTCGTTCCCGGGGCGCGTCACGCAGTGCGCGCGCAGGCCGACAGGAGTCCGACCAGGAATGGCACACACCGACGATCCCACGGGCGCCCCGTCCCTCATCCTCCGCCCCTACGGCACGGGCGACGCCGCAGCGACCCTCGAGGTCTTCCGCGAGGCCGTCGCCGTGACCGCCGCCGCCGACTACACCCCGAGGCAGATCACCGCGTGGTTGGGAGATGCTGCCCGGGAGCGGGAGACCCCGGAGTTCCTCGACCTCTGGGACCGGGCCCGGCGCGCCGCGACCACAGTGGTCGCGGAGGTCGCCGGACAGGTCGTGGGCTTCGCCGGTCTAACCGGGTCCGGCCACGTCGACATGCTCTTCGTCGGGCCACGGCACGGTGGGCGTGGCGTCGCCACGTCGTTGCTGGACGATCTCCTCCGGACGGCGCAGCGGCGGGGTGCCGCGGAGGCCACAGCCGACGTGTCGCTCACGGCGCGTCCGTTCTTCGAGGCCAGCGGCTTCCGCGTCACCGCCGAGCAGCACCCGGTCCGCGACGGCATCCGCCTGACCAATCACCGGATGTGCAGGCCTCTGGGGGACACGCCGCGGCCCTGACCGCTTCCGGAGCGGGAGGTCCACACCGCTCCTGCCGTCGCCCCCCGGCCCGGCCTCAGCCGCCTGCCCCGCTACACCTCGTCCAGCGGCGGGATCGATGGCCGCTGCCCCGCCTCCCGTCCCCGCCCGGTACCGCCTGCAGCCCCCGGCACCGCCGTCCCGTCTCCTTCGTCCCGCGGGCACCCTGACCCACCCCGGCCCACCCTGACCCGACCCTGATCGGACCCTGGGTCAACCTGATCTGCCCGGATCCCGCCCACCCGCGGCGTAGTCTGGCCAGGACCCGGCAGGTGGCAGAGGATCCCAGGTCCTGCCCGCCACCTCCTCCGGGTCCGTGCGGAATCCCACCGCGCAGTGCCCATCCGTCCCGTCGACTCGGCGTCGAGCCACACCAGGAGCAGCAATGAGCGCCCCCCGATCCCGCGGTGCCACCGTGATGTCCGTCCTCCGGTTGCTGGTCTGGACCGTCATCGCGGCCGCCCTCGTGAAGTTCGCCTTCTTCCCGGCCACCGCCGCCGCGGAGGAGCAGGTCCTCGACCCGACCGCCCAGTACGGGCAGATGACGGTGAGCGCCGAGACGGGGACGATCACGAACTCCATCTCCCTGGAGGGCACCATCCGCTCCGACACCGCCACACCCGTGCGCACACCCGGAGAGGGGGAGGTGACGGCGGTCTACGTCGAGGACGGACAGGTCGTCGCCCAGGGTGACCCGATCCTCCTCATCCAGAAGGAGATCCCCGGGGAGGACACGGTCACCACCGACGCTGACGGCAACACGACCGTCACCCCCGGCGAGTCGCAGTGGCAGAACACCTGGATCAACGCACCCGCCGCCGGCACCCTCACCCTCACCGCCCTCATGGGCCAGCAGTTCACCATCGGTGACGGCCTCGGCAGCATCCAGCCCCCGAGCTTCTCCGCCGTCGCCACCCTCACGCCCGACCAGATGTACCGCATCCAGGACGTGCCCGACACGGCCACGATCACCATCACCAACGGTCCGGCGCCCTTCGAGTGCACGGACCTCCAGGTCGTCACCCCAAGGCGGGGGCGGACTCCTCCGGTGGGGGGTCCACCGGCGGGGATGCCTCCGGGGACGAGGGCGCCTCCGCCACGTCCATCCTGGCCACCTGCGAGATCCCCTCCGACCAGAAGGTCTTCCCCGGCCTCCAGGTGCAGATGGACCTGGTGGCGGGGGAGGCCGAGGACGTCCAGACGCTCCCGGTGACGGCCGTGGAGGGCCGCTTCGAGACGGGCTACGTCTACGTCCCCGGCGACGACCCCTCCGACCCGAAGAAGGTGCAGGTCGAGCTCGGCCTCAGTGACGGCGAACGCGTGGAGGTCAAGGACGGGCTCGGTGAGGGCCAGGAGGTGTTGGAGTTCGTCCCCGGGGAGCAGGAGACCGCGATGCAGTGCAACCCGATGACGGGTGAGGGCTGCTGAGGTGGCGCTCCTGGAACTGGCGGGGGTGACCCGCACCGTGGTCCTGCCCGACGGGTCGGACCTGCACATCCTGCGCGGCATCGACCTCGCGGTGGAGGCGGGGGAGCAGGTCTCCGTCGTGGGACGTTCGGGGACGGGGAAGTCCACGCTCCTCAACATCATGGGGCTGCTGGACCGGCCCACCTCGGGCACCTACACCGTCGACGGGGTCGACGTCCTGCGCCTGCACGAGGCGAGCAGGGCCCGCATGCGCGGGCGGGGATTCGGCTTCGTCTTCCAGCAGTTCAACATCTTCAACGCCCGCACCGCCCAGGAGAACGTCGAGGTCCCGCTGCTGTACGCCACGGGGACCGACTTCTGGAGGCGTCACACCCTCGCAGCGGCGATGCTGGACCGCGTGGGACTGGGAGGGCGCCTGGACTCCCACCCCACGCAGATGTCGGGAGGGGAGCAGCAGCGCATCGCCATCGCCCGCGCCCTGGTGCGACGTCCGCGGATCATCCTGGCCGACGAGCCCACCGGTGCCCTGGACCCGGACACCGGCCGCTCGGTGATGGCACTCCTGGAGGAGGTCGCGCGGGAGAACGACTCCGCCCTCGTCGTCATCACCCACGACCTCAATGTCGCCGTGCGTGCTGATCGCATCCTCTCCCTGGGCGAGGGCGTCCTGCGCGAGGTCACCGACGCGAGGGAGGTGCTGGTCCCCACCATCGGCGGGGAGGCGGTCGCCGCGCCGCCCGGGGACGGCCTGGTGACGGTCCCGCTCGGTTCGGACACCGGCGCGCGTCGGACCCCGGAGGAGGACTCATGAGGTTCCTCAACCAGCTCGTCGGCGCCCTCGTGGAGGCCTGGGGCGAGGTCCGCGTCCAGAAGGCCCGCGTGGTCCTCTCCCTCGTGGGGGTCGTGGCCGCCGTCGCGGCCATGTCGACGGTCATCGCCCTGGGTGACCTGATCGTCCAGTCGAACACCGAGATGATGGAGGCCTGGTCGGGGCGCTCCGTCACCCTCACCCTCATGCCGCAGAAGGTCCAGACGGACCAGGACGGGTCCGGCGACGAGGTGTTCCACTCCTCGGACGGGGGCATCGCCGTGTCCTCCGGCACCGGGGAGGGGCAGGTCGACGGGGAGGGGACGGCCGGGGACACGGGCTGGACCTCGGAGTCGACCGGGATCGTCGACGACCCTGTCGGTGCCGCTATGGTCACCGTCGCCGACCGCTTCTCCATCCCGTACTGGTCCCGCGGGGAGTACGGGAACCTGCAGGTGGCGGAGATGAACGAGGTGATGAACAGGGGCACCTTCCACGGCATGCCCGTGGAGCCACCCGAGTACGGGTTCCAGGACCCCCAGGTGCAGGCCGTCGACCCGGACTACGCCACGATCTTCCGCCTGGAGACGCAGCAGGGGCGCTGGCTGCGTTCCGGCGACGTCAACCAGCGGGTGACGCCCGTGGTCATCAATGCGGCGTTGTGGCAGTACTTCGGCAGCCCCGACATCCGCGACCCACTGGTGCTGTCCACGACGGGCACCCAGACCCAGCAGCTGCGGGTGGTGGGTGTCCTGAGGTCCACGGGGGCGTGGGAGTCCCCCGTGGTGTACCTGCCCTACGACTCCTGGCAGATCATGAAGCCGACGGACGAGCAGGGGACGGGTTCCGCCAGCATGTACGTGTGGGCGGGCGAGGACCAGGCCGACGAGGCGCGCACGACCCTTCCCGCCGCGCTGGCGGCCGTCCTCGGCGAGGGGTGGCAGGTCGACGCCATGGGAGGGGAGGACTTCGACTCGGGCCAGGAGACGCTGGGCACGATCCGCGCCGTGATCATGGCCATCGGGGCGATCGTCGTCCTCCTGGGCGCACTCGGCCTCCTCAACGTCGCCGTCGTCACCGTGCGCCAGCGGATCCGCGAGATCGGGATCCGACGCGCGATGGGTGCCTCCGCCGCCCGGGTGTTCTTCGCGGTGTTCCTGGAGTCGGTGGTCGCCACCTTCGTGGCCGGGGTCATCGGCGTCGGGCTCGCGATCGTCGTCCTGCGGGTGGTGCCGCTGGACCAGATGGGGATCTACCTCCAGGAGAGACCGCCCTTCCCGACCTCGGCGGCGGTCGCGGGGGTGGGCATCGCGACGGCCGTGGGCGCCCTGTGCGGGATCATCCCCGCCCTGGCGGCCATCCGTGTGAAGCCCATCGACGCGATCCGGTACTGACGCCCCTCTTCTGAGGGCCCCCGGGCGACCGGCTAGACTGCGCCGGGTGGAGAACCCCCCATCCGAGAACCCCACCCAGTCCGGGACCCCCCTCCCGCCCGAGGACGGCAGTGCTCCGCAGGAGGTTGCCGAGCCCTCAGCTGCTGGCGTCCCCGCCGCCTCCCCCTCGGAGGCGGATCCCGCCTGGAAGCGCCGCATCGCGCTCTTCCTGACGGGCCAGACCATCTCCCTGTTCGGGTCGAGCCTGGTCCAGTACGCCGTCATGTGGTACCTGACGCTGGAGACCAAGTCCGGCACCGTCATGATGGCCTACGCCGTCTTCGCCTTCCTACCCCAGGCCCTGGTCTCCCTCTTCGGGGGCACCCTCGCCGACCGCGTGAACCGCAAGGTGTTGATCATCTCCGCCGACGCCACGATCGCGGTGACGACCCTCGCGCTGGCCCTGGCCATGGGTGCGGGCCACCGGGACCTGTGGCTCATCTACGCCGCCGTCGCCGTGCGCTCCGTCGGCGCGGGGTTCCAGACCCCCGCGGTCGCGGCCGTCATCCCACAGCTCACCCCCCAGGCCCACCTCATGCGGGTCAACGGGATCAACACCACGATCCAGTCGGCCATGGCGCTGCTCGCCCCCGCAGCGGCGGGCGCCGTGTTCGCGGCCGGGGGCATCGTGCCCACGTTCTTCGTGGACGTGGTCACGGCCGCGATCGGCATCGCGATCCTCTCCTTCATCCCGGTGCCCACACTGCGCAGGGCGGCGGAGGAGGCGTCCTCGTACCTGACGGACCTGGTGGAGGGTGTGCGCTACACCTTCGGCAACAGCGTGGTGCGCTGGCTGATGACCGTGTACGGGATCATCTTCGTGCTCACGGTCGCGCCCTCGTTCCTCACGCCCCTCATGATCACCCGCAGCTTCGGCGACGAGGTCTGGATGCTCACCGCCCTGGAGATCGCCTTCTCGGTGGGCATGACGCTCGCGGGCGCCGCGGTGTCGATCTGGTTCACGCGCCGCTCACGCGAGCACATGATCATGGTCGCCTGCGTCTGCTTCGGGTTGTTGTCGATCGCTCTGGGCCTGTCGACGAACCTGTGGGTCTTCTACGCCTTCATGTTCCTCACGGGCATCGCCGTGCCGTTCTTCTCCACCCCCTCCATGACCCTGCTCCAGGAGAAGGTGGACCCGGAGTACATGGGCCGAGTCTTCAGCTTCGTCTCCATCGTGTTCGCCGTGGGCATGCCCCTGGGGATGCTCGTCTTCGGTCCCCTCGCCGACCGGGTGAGCGTGGAGTCGCTGCTGGTCGCCGCCGGTGTCATCACGCTGGTCGTCGTGGCCGTGGCCTTCTCGATCCCCGACGGGCGCCGGGCGCTCGCGGACGGGCGGGCCTACCGCGTGCTCAAGCGCGCCGAGGCCGCGTCCGGGGATCCCACCGGGTCGCCCGACCCCGACGTGCCGGCAGGGGGCGCGGGGTCCGGGGAGGTCCCCGGCCCCGGGGGATCCGTCGGTGA
>NZ_CCXH01000194.1 GCF_000820725.1 Actinomyces polynesiensis
CACGCCGACGAGGGCGACGCCGCGTCCCCCTCAGTGCGGTAGGCGCAGCCCGCCGTCGGCGGGGTCCGCGGCCACCAGACCATCGGTGAGGAGGGCGTCCAGCACACGACCGGCCTGCGCCGTGTCCGCACCCGGGAGGGTGGCGGCGGCCAGCGCCTCCTCCCGGGTGACGGTGCGCCCGGCGGTGTGGGCCCCGCGCAGCAGGGCCATGACACGCCCCCGAGCCTGGCGGTCGGTGCCCGACCAGGCCTGGCCGCGTGGCCTCACCTCGGCGGGAGGGCACCCGTCGGCCAGCCAGTGACACCCCTCGGCCAGGGGGCACTCCCCGCAATGGGGTGCACGCTGGGTGCACACGAGGGCGCCGAGCTCCATGAGTGCGACGTTCCAGTCCGCCGCCGCGGCCCCGTCGGTGGGCAGCAGTGCCTCCGCGCGGGCCCGTTCGGGGCGTGAGGGCGCGGAGGCGGGCGCGAACTCGACCCCCTCCAGGGTGCGCGCGAGGACCCTGCGGACGTTCGTGTCGAGGACCGGGACCCGGCGGTGGTAGGCGAAGGAGGAGACGGCACTGGCGGTGTAGGGACCGATGCCGGGCAGTGCCAGCAGCTCCTCGAGGTCGGCGGGGACCCGTCCGCCGGGCCGGGCCGCAATCGCGGCGGCACACTGCTGGAGGCGCAGCGCCCTCGACGGGTACCCCAGTCGGTCCCAGGCCACGAGCACATCGGCCCGGCTCGCACCCGCGAGGTCCGCGGGAGTCGGCCACCGCTCCATCCAGCGTTCCCACACCGGCTGGACGCGGGGGATCGGCGTCTGCTGGCTCATCACCTCGAAGACCAGGGTGGCCCACGGGGAGACACCCTCGGCGCGCATCGGCAGGTCGCGCCGGTGCAGCGAGTACCACGGCAGGAGGGCATCGAACACGGGCTCAGGGTAGCGCGACCCGCGGCGCGGCCACCGGCCGACTGCCGTGGGAGGGAGACGCCGGCATGACACAATCACCCTGCGCGCCGTGCACACCGCGCGTTGTGCGCCGGACGGCGCACCGATCGACCAGGAGGACCCCTCATGACCACGGAGGACCCGAGCGGCGGACAGGTTCCCGACCCCGGTGCGACCCCGCAGTTCCACCCGCACCCCCAGGGCCAGCAGGCCCACGGACAGTCGCCCGACGCCCAGCCGGGCTCCACCTGGTCGCGGTACCCCGACTCGCCTTCCGGCCAGCAGCAGTACGGCCAGCCCTCCCAGGGGCAGGCGCCCCACGGGCAGCAGCAGTACGGCGAGCAGGCCTACGGGCAGGCGCGCCACGGGCAGCAGCAGTACGGCCAGGCGCCCCATGGGCAGTCGCCCTACGGGCAGCAGGCGTACGGGCAGCAGGCGTACGGGCAGCAGGCGTACGGGCAGCAGGCCTACGGACAGTCGCCCTTCGGCCAGCAGCAGTACGGCCAGCAGGCATACGGCCAGTCGACTGCGGCTCCCAAGAGCATGGTGGTCGCGGTCCTGCTCGCCGTGTTCCTGGGGACCCTCGGGATCCACAACTTCTACCTGGGATACACGCAGAAGGCTGTCATCCAGCTCGTTCTCACCATCGTCGGGTGGGCCACCTCCTGGCTCTTCGTCGGCCTGCTCGCCGTGTTCGCAGTGGCGGTGTGGGTGATCGTGGACATCGTCCAGATCGTCTCCCGTCAGGGGCAGTACGCGGCCGATGCGAACGGTGTCCCCCTGCAGTCCTGACCACCGCAGGCGTGACGCGGGTGCCCGCGCGCACATGCCGGACCCCGGCGTGTCACAATTGGCCCCATGCTGCTGAGCGATCGTGACATCCTCGCCGGGCTGGACTCCGGGCGCATCCAGCTCGACCCGATCGAGCGCGACCTCGTCCAGCCCGCCAGCATCGACGTACGCCTGGACCGTCTCTTCCGCCTCTTCGACAACCACCGGTACTCGGTGATCGACCCGGCGGCGGACCAGTCCGACCTCACCCACATGGTCGACGTCGGTCCCGACGAGCCCTTCGTCCTCCACCCCGGTGAGTTCGTCCTGGGGGCCACCTACGAGCAGGTGACCCTCGGCGACGACATCGCCGCCCGTCTGGAGGGCAAGTCCTCCCTGGGGCGCCTGGGACTGCTCACCCACTCCACGGCGGGGTTCATCGACCCGGGCTTCTCCGGACACGTCACCCTCGAGCTGTCGAACACGGCGACGATGCCGATCCTCCTCTACCCGGGGATGAAGGTCGGGCAGTTGTGCTTCTTCGACCTGTCGACCCCGGCACTGCACCCCTACGGGTCGAGTGGGGTCGGTTCCCACTACCAGGGGCAGCGTGGTCCCACGCCCTCGCGCACCCACCTGCGTTTCTCGCGGGTCCGCATCGAACGGCCGGACCGTGGCTGACCAGCCCCCGCAGCCGCCGCAGCCCCCCAGGCGGCGCTCGATCAAGGAGCGGCTGGCGGCCGCCCCGGCGCAGCCCGGGACGCAGACACCCAATCCCCTCACGGAGACGACCACCACCTCCATCGGGGGCCTGGACATGCTCTCCGCCGCCTACCGGATCGGGGAGGGCGGGAAGGTCGTCCACGACCACCTCGCCGCACCCCTCGCCGCTCCCCTCGAGCGCCTCGAGGCGGCGCACCCGGTCGAGATCGGATGGGCCCTGTCCCACCACCTCCTGCTCCTCTCCCCTGAGGTCGAACCCGACGAGCTGGAGGCGCTGGCGGTCTCGGTCTGGGAGGATGCCGGCTGGTCCGGGCCGGGCATGCTCCGACTCGGTGGTCAGGCGGCGCTCCAGGGCCCGTGGCTCGTGGACACGGAGGTCCGGCGCGGGCTCGGCACCGCCGCCGACCTCAGCCAGGCGTGGGTGCTGATCTGCCCGGCCACCCGCGGTCCCGCCCCCACGCCCGAGGTGATGGAGCGCGACGAGTGGGCGCGGGCCTTCCCCGACGGCATGCCCGCGGGGGTGGAGTACAGGGTGCTGCTCAGCCTGAGGCGCATGGCGCGCCGACTGGCCGGTGCCATCCGGATCAGCGGGAGCGGCCGGGTGCTCACCCCGGACCCGGACTCGGCGGTGAGTCTCGCGGTCTTCTCCCCGAGGTGGGTGCGCCCCGAGGACCTGCTCGACGTCCTGCGCCCGGTCTTCCCCACGATCGTGGACTCTCGCGACATCGGGCCCGTCGAGCAGCGGCGACCCACCCGTCGCGAGGTGCAGCGGGTCTCGGCACTCAACGACGGGCGGGTGGACCTCCCCGCCGAGGTGCTGCGCTCCCTGGAGGAGTCGCGGCGCAGGGCCGCCCGGGAGCCCCAGGTGGTCGACGGGTACGCCCTGGTCGCACCGGTGGGGAACCGGTCCCAGATGCTCCTCGAGGTCCACCAGGTCCCCCTGGTCCCGCAGGCGCTGCGATGGGAACCGTGGAGCAACGGTGTGGTCGTCGAGTACCGGCTGCGCTGGCAACCCGACGGTGAGTTGGCCCCGCTGCAGTCACCCCTCACCCGCACCGCCCGCCTGGAGCGGCTGCGGTCGGCCCGCGACATCGAGGAGGCCGCCGGGTTGGTCTTCTCCGTCGTGGGGGGCTCCGTTGTGGACGAGGACGACTTCCTCGTCGCCCTCGACACCTCCTCCTGAACCCAGCCATCGTCCTGACCCGCGAGGCACGCCTCTCCTGACCCGCGAGGCACGCCTCTCCGGACGCGCGAGGCACGCCTTCTCGGTCGGGAGCCTGGAGCGAGTCCAGGGAGGGGCGTGCTTCGAGCTTCTGGGGAGGCGTGCCTCGCGGGAGGGGAAGGGGTGGGGGTGAGGAAGGGGTGTGTCTTCGCCCGTGGCGGAGTGAGGGTCTCCCGGAGGCTGTGCACGGCTGGCGTCCAGCCCTTTCACAGGTGTGCAGCCTTGGATCGTTGGAAACGGCGGCGAGAGGAGACACGATGACTGCCGATGACAGGATCCCCGAGGTCACCCTGGTCTTCGAGGACGGACACCAGGAGGGACCGAGCTACACCCAGCGCCCCCACGGGGATGCCCGGGACGGTCTGTCCGGACACGGCCGTGCGGGCCGTGGCGCACTCAGGAACACCGACGAGGGCAACGCGCTGCCCGTGCCGGGCCTCCCGGTCGCAGTCCTCGGAGCCACGCTCGGCGTCATGGCCCTGGCGGGTGTCGTCACGACGAGCCTGTCCGCCGTCGCCCTGCCCACCGGGGTCGCGACCGCTGCAGCCCTGGGCACTGCCGCCGTCCCGACCCTTCTCGCCGGGATCGCCCAGGCAGTGTTCGGACCGCTCGGGATGACACTGGTGGTGCTCGGGGCACTGGCCGCGCTCGGGTCGCGCCCGCGGTCGAGGTCCCTGCGCTTCCCCCTGCTGGTGGTCATGGGCTCGGCGTGGATCGCGACCGGGCTGGTGTCCACCGTGACTGCGGGGACCACGGGCTTCCTGGCGAGTGCGGCAGCGGCCTGCGCCGCGGCGGCGACCGTCTCCGTCATGCTGGTGGAGCGGCACCTGCGCCTGCCGGTCGCGATGGTGGGAGTGCTCCTGTCGGCCGCAGTGGCCGTGAGCCTCGTCTACGTCGGTGCCGTCAGTGTGGTCGGCGTGGTCGCCTCCCTGGTCGTGGGTTCGACCGGTGCCCTGCTCGGGGCGGCCGTGTGGAACCGCAAGTGGGCCCCGGTGATGGACATGCGTGACGAGAGCTACCGCAGGGCGGGCATGCGCTGAACAGGTGAGTGAGTGCCCGACGGAGCCCAGCTTGCTCTGACGATTTTGCTTCACCGAGGAGTGCGGGAGACGCGCGGTATGTCGCGTCCGCACGCGCTGCTCACGTTGCGACGCCCCGTCCTCCCCACGGTGTCGGATCTGGAGGCGCTTCCTGCTGGGTGGGGACGGTCAACCCCGATTGGAGACCAGATCGGCGAGTACCAGTGGTCCTTGTATACCCCATGGGGTATATTGCCCGCATGAGGATGACACTGAGTCGGAGCCACTGTCCGCAACGGCCCATACCCTGCGGGGGACGCGCCCGACCACAGAGGGGGTCTCGACGATGACCCGTCTCGTGGTGGTCGGTGGCGTCGCCGGTGGGATGAGTTGCGCGGCGCGCGCGCGACGGCTCGATGAGACCGCGGAGATCATCGTCCTGGAGCGCGGCGCGCACGTCTCCTTCGCGAACTGCGGACTGCCCTACCACGTGGGCGGGGAGATCCCCGATCCCCAGGACCTTCTGGTCCAGACCCCGGAGAGCCTGCGTGCAGCCCTCGACCTGGATGTGCGCACCGGGCATGAGGTCATCGGTGTGGATCCCCGGGCCCGCGAGGTCGTGGTCCGCACACCGGACGGCGAGGAACACATCGGCTACGACGCCCTCGTCCTCGCTCCCGGGGCCGTCGCCGCGCGGCCCCCGATCGAGGGCCTGGACTCCCCCCGGGTGCACGCGCTGCGGACGGTCGGGGATGCGACGTGGCTGCGCCGGACGGTGGACGAGGGCGCGAGGCGGGCCGTCGTCCTGGGCGCCGGGTTCATCGGGATCGAGGCCGCCGAGGCCTTCGCCCACCAGGGGCTCTCCACGACGATCGTGGAGTTCGCCGACCATGTGCTCCCGCCGCTCGACGGCGAACACGCCCGCCTCGTGGAGGATGAGCTCCGTGCGCTCGGGGTGGACGTCCGCACAGGTGTCGCCGCACGCGAGGTGATCCCGGGTGAGGCGGAGGACACGGTGGTCCTGGGCGACGGCACGCGGCTGGCGGCGGACATCGTCGTCCTCTCCACAGGTGTCCGACCTGACACAGCGGTGTTCGAGGAGGCCGGGGTCACCTGTGAACGTGGTGCCATCGTCGTCGACGAGCACGGACGCACCTCCCTCGACGGTGTCTGGGCCGTGGGGGATGCGACGGTCAGCACCGATCCCGCCACCGGTGTGCGTCGGCCGGTGGCCCTGGCAGGCCCGGCCAATCGAGCGGGCCGACAGGTCGCGGACGACATCATGCGCCCCGGTCACGCCCGTCCACTTCCGCAGCCTCTGGGCACGGCCATCGTCCGTGTCGGTCGGCTCACGGTGGCGGTGACGGGTGCCAACAGGGCGGCGCTGCGCGCAGCGGGGATCGAGCACCACACGGTCCACCTGCACCCCAACCAGCACGCGGGGTACTTCCCGGGTGCGACTCAGATCCACCTGAGCGTCCACTTCCGCGCCGGGGACGGCCTGCTCCTCGGTGCGCAGGCCGTGGGGGTCGAGGGAGTCGACCGACGCATCGACGTCCTCGCCACCGCGGTGCGCTCGCGGATGACCATCGCGGACCTCATCGATCTCGACCTGGCCTACGCACCCCCGTACGGACAGGCCAAGGACGCGGTCAACCTCGCGGGCATGGTCGGATCCAATGTGCTCGACGGCACCCTCGCGCTCTGGTACCCCGAGGAGCTCGAGGGGGTCACCCGCACCGCGTTCGTCCTCGACGTGAGATCCCCGCAGGAGTTCGCCACCGGCCACATCGCTGCAGCGGTGAACATCCCCCACACGGAGCTCCGGGACCGCCTCGGGGAGGTCCGCACCGGAGCGGCTGGCCGACCCGTCCGGGTGACGTGCGCCTCCGGGGTGAGGTCCGCGATCGCCCATCGGGTCCTCACGCAGAACGGCTTCGATTCGGCCTCCCTGTCCGGGGGGATGCTCACCCTGCGTGCCACCCTCGGTGACGACTGCGACCTGCTGGCGTCTCCCCGTCATCCGTCCAGACCTGCGAACGCGGTCGACGCCGGTCCTCGCGAGCCCGCCACCACACCCCTCAGGAGAACTCGTGCCCGTCACTGACGCAGATGCCCAGCGCCGCATCCTCAACCGCCTCCGACGGGCCCGCGGCCAGCTCGACGCCGTCATCAACGCTGTCGAAGGTGGGGGGACGTGCAGGGAAGTGGTCACCCAGCTGGCCGCCGTCGCCTCCGCCCTGGACCGGGCCGGCTTCGTGATCATCTCCACGGCGATGAAGGAGTGCCTCGCCGATCCGGAGGGGGCCGACCGCGAGGACAAGATCACGACGGAGGAACTGGAGCGACTGTTCCTCACCCTCTCGTGACCGACCTGCGCCCCCATTCGGGCAGCGCCCCGGTGTCCGGATGCCCGGATGCGCGGGAGCACCAGTGCGCCGATGCACCGGGCCGGCGGCAGCCAGACCCACACCCACACCCACACCCACACCCTGGAGGAGAACAGCATGTGCCGAGCAGTCACCTGCAAGACCTGCGGAAAGACCACATGGGCCGGCTGCGGCCAGCACATCGACGACGTCAGGAGGACGGTGCCCGCCGGACGGTGGTGCCCCGGCCATGAGGAGAAGCGTGAGGACCGTCCCGCGAGAGGACTCTTCGCCACGCTGTTCAGGCGGTGAGGCCACCCGAGCCCGGGAGCGGGCCTGCACACGATCCCGAGGAGTACTGGGATGCCCGCTACCGCGAAGGCGGCGCCGTGTGGTCGGGGCGCCCCAACGTCCCTGTCGTTGATGCCGTGCGTTCCCTCTCACCGGGGCGGGCGCTCGACCTGGGCTGCGGCGAGGGAGGGGACGCGATCTGGCTGGCGGAAAGGGGCTGGTCGGTGACAGGGGTGGACATCTCGCCCTCGGCCATCGCGCGGGCGCGGGAGGCGGCAGGAGCACTCGGAGCGGCGCCGAGCCCGACCTTCGTGGTCGCTGACCTCTCCACCTGGGAGCCGGAAGGGGGTCCCTTCGACCTGGTCATGGCGAGCTTCCTGCACTCCCCCGTGGATCTCGCGCGCACCGCGGTCCTGCGTCGGGGTGCCGATGAGGTGGCTCCCGGTGGCCACCTGCTCATCGTCTCCCACGTCACCCCGCCCACAGGCATGTCCACGGGTGGGCACACGCCGCCCCGCTTCCTGACTCCCGCACAGGAGCTTGACGCACTGGGCCTCGACGGTGGCGGATGGGAGGTGTGCCTCATGGAGACCCGCACCCGGACGCGCACCCCGCAGGTCGACGCTCGCGCAGGCGGGCCCGAGCAGCGGATGGACGGGATCCTCCTCCTCCGACGGCTCTCGTCCTGAGGGTGCTGGGCGCATGCGTCCGGGTCGGGGTGCTCCTGGCATTGACCCGGGGACGGGTTGGCGACGATGTGGGGTCTCGGTGACGGAAATCGGTCGGATCTGGCCGGGACTGACGTCGAGACCCCACTTCGTTGACACGCCGGTGTCGGCGCGTGGTTTCGTCGGGTCAGGTGCATGTCCTGGTGTGTGCGGGCACACGGGTGTGGGGGGGCAGGACCTGGGCCGGGGCGCATGGGGGAGGCGCACCGGGGGTCAGGAGTCAGTGACCGTTGGCCCCGTGGTCCCCGTCAGGTCCGAGGTGCTCGTCCAGTCCGCGCCGCACACCGTCCAGCAGGAGCAGGGCCACGTCCCGCACCTCGGGCAGCTTCGCGGCTCCGCCCTCGTCGGCGCCGGTGCTGCCCGAACCCGCGTCTGCGGACCCTCCTGGGCCCGCGGGTGTGCCCGAGGTCCCGAACCCGGCGCTCGCCCCGGTGGCGGAGCCGAGCATCTGGGAGCAGAAGGGGCAGGCGGTGGCGACCACGGCCGCACCCGTGCTTGCCGCCTCGGTCATGCGGGCGTCGGCGATGCGGATGCCGCGGGTCTCCTCCATCCACGCTCGTGCCCCGCCTGCGCCGCAGCACATGGCGCCCTCGCGGGAGCGAGGCATCTCCACCAGTTCCAGGCCGGGCAGTGAGCCGATGAGTTCGCGTGGGGGTTCGTAGACCTGGTTGTGGCGACCCAGGAAGCAGGGGTCGTGGTATGTGATGGGGATGTCGCCGGTGGCGCTGCTGCCCGCGGCGTTCCCGGTGGGGCTGCCCGCGGTGCTCCCGTCGGCCCCGGGCGCGTTCGCCGTGCCCGGGGTCCCCGCCGTCCCGACCGCCACGGACGGCGCAGTTGCCACGGACGGCGCAGTCGACACAGGCGACGCGGCCGGCGCGACGGGACGCAGCTTGCCCTCGCGCACCAGGCGGTTGAGGAGTTGGGTGTGGTGGATGACCTCGAAGGTGCCCCCCAGCTCGGGGAACTCCCCGGCGATGGTGTTGAAGCAGTGGGCGCAGGTCACGACGATGCGCTGGGCGTGGGCCTCGTGCAGGGTGTCGATGGCCGCGCCCGCCAGCATCTGGAAGAGGACCTCGTTGCCGGCGCGGCGAGCAGGGTCGCCCGTGCAGGACTCCCCGGACCCGAGCACCGCGAAGCTGACGCCAGCGGTGTGGAGCAGTTCCGCCACGGCAGCGGTGGTGGCCTTGGCGCGGTCGTCGTAGGCGCCGGCGCAGCCCACCCAGAACAGGTAGTCGACGTCCTCGGCGGACTCCAGGTCCTCCCCGATGACGGGGACCTCGAAGTCGAGCCCCTTGGCCCAGTCCAGGCGCTTGCGGGCGGGCTGGTTGTAGGGGTTCGCCTTGGTCTCCATGCCGCGGAAGGCGCGACCGAGCTCCCGGGGGAAGGCGGACTCCATGAGGACCTGGTGGCGGCGCAGGTCGAGGATGTGGTCGACGTGCTCGATGTCGACGGGGCACTGGTCCACACACGCCCCGCACATGGTGCAGTCCCACAGGACGTCCTCGGTGATGACGTCGGGGACCAGGGGCCCGTCCGCCACCGCGACCCCCAGGGGCCCGGTCGCCCCGGACCGGGACAGTGCGCTCAGGACGTCGAAGGAGTGGGGGGCGGGGTCCACGCCCTTCTCCACCAAGCGCGTGATCTCGCCGTCGGGGCCGGTGACCTCCTCGACGTCGACCTCGGTGACCTCGATGTTGGAGACGGCCTCCAGGTGGTCGCGCATGGCCAGGACCAGCAGCTTCGGGGAGAGCGGCTTCTGGGTGTTCCACGCGGGGCACATCTCCTGGCAGCGCCCGCACTCGGTGCAGGAGTAGAAGTCGAGACGGTCCTTCCAGGTGAGGTCGTCCGCGGTCCCCACCCCGAGCGTGGCGTCCTCGGGCAGGTCCTCCACGTCGCGGACGGGTTCGCCCGCGTTGAGCATCGGCGCGGCCGGGCCGAGTGCCTTGGTGCCGTCGGCGTTGCGTCGCGCGTAGAGGTTCACCACGGCCAGGAAGCGGTGCCAGGCCACCCCGGCGCTGGTCTGGACGCCGACCACCATCATCCACAGCATGGAGGTGGTGATCTTGACCGCGGACACGATGACGATGGCGTTGGCCAGGGCGAGCGGGGTGACCCCGCCCAGCATCGAGCCGATCCACGCGGTCATGGGGAAGTGCCACGCGCTGGCCAGGTGGGCGGTGGCAGGGTCGGTGCCCAGGTGCGCGTACTCCAGGGCCCGCAGCGCCACCACGCAGGCGCACACGATGAGCACGACCCACTCCACGAAGAGGGCCTGCCACCGGGTGGAGCCCAGGAAGCGGGAGGCGATCCCGCGCGGCGAGCCGTCGCGCGGGGTGGGGACAGTCGGGTGGGGGGCCGGCTGCTCGGCCGGGAGGTCGGCGGGGTGGGGGGTGTCGCCCTCGTCAATGGTGCCCCGGGGGGAGGCGGGGATGGGGCGCGCGGACGAGGGCGGCTCCGCATCCCCTCCGGACAGCGCGGCCTCACCCGGGGCGCCATGACCCGCCCGGCGGCGCACGACCATCAGCCAGGCGATGCCGAGGAGGCCACCCCAGGCGAAGAACTCCGTCAGCCACTCCCAGGGCGGGAAGTGGCCGATGAGGGGCAGCGCCCAGGCGGGGTCGCGCAGCTGGGCGTAGCCGCTGACCAGGGTGAGGAAGAGGAGCGGGAAGGAGATCATCACCAGCCAGTGGGCGGCCTTCACCGCCGGGCGGCCCTTGAACTCGCGATGTGTCAGCGCCGTGGAGATGACCCCCCACAGGCGCTGGCCCACCGGGTGGGTGCGGGTGTGGTCGGGTCGGCCCCCGCTGAACTCCCGCCACAGGTGCGCCACGCCGCGCACGAGTGAGATCACGCCGAAGAGGGTCGCGAAGAGGGCGACCACCCATGTCAGCGTCGAGAGCAGGGGAGAGGGCATGTGTGACTCCTCGGTCGCGTCACCCGGGCGGGAGGGCACTCCATTATCGCCCCACCTGCGACGCGTGCTCCGGGAGGGGTGGAAGGTGCTGTGGAGCGGACCTCGAGCCCCGAAGTGAGCGGACCTCACCGTGGGAACAGGGCGGACCTCGACCCCCGAACAGGACGGACTTCGCGGGAGGGAGGGGAGTGGGGTGGGCACGGCGGGCAGTGACTTGGCCTGTGCATTACCCTTGGTGTGGGCCGGTGAGGCGGCGTCGGGCTCCGAGTCGGCGCTCGTCCGGCCCGTTGCCCTGACCGCACCCTGACGACCAGGAGCCCACATGATCGTGCTGCTCGCCGCGCATCTCGCAGCGGCGCTCGCAGCACCCACCCTGGTCCGCCACCTCGGGCGACGCACCCTCGCACTCCTCGGCCTCGTCCCCGCATCCGCTGCCGCCTGGGCCGCCCTGAACACCCGCGCCGCCTTCTCCGCGACACCCCCCACCGAGCACCTCACGTGGGTCCCGGGCCTCGACATGGACCTCTGGTTCCGCCTGGACCCGCTCTCCTGGCTGATGACCCTCATCGTGGGCGGCGTGGGCGCACTGGTGCTCGTCTACGCCTCCGGGTACTTCTCCGACACCTCCGCCGGGCTCGGACGCTTCGCCGGGGTCTTCGTCGGCTTCGCCGGTGCCATGCTCGGGGTCGTCACCGTCGACCACTCCATGGGGCTGTACCTGTTCTGGGAGGCCACCTCCCTGCTGTCCTTCCTGCTCATCGGCCACCACCACGACCGACGCCCCGCCCGGGGCGCCGCCCGCCAGGCCCTCCTGGTGACCTCCTCCGGTTCCCTGGCCATGTTCGCCGGTTTCGTCATGCTGGGCCTGGCCCCCGGGGGTTCCTTCCGCATCTCGGAACTGGTGGCCGCCCTGGCCGACGGCACCATGGACCCCACCTCACCCCAGGTCGTCGTCGCCGCGCTCCTGGTGCTCGCGGGCGCCGCCACGAAGTCCGCCCTCGTCCCCGCCCACTTCTGGCTCCCCGGTGCCATGGCGGCCCCCACCCCTGTCTCCGCCTACCTGCACGCGGCCGCCATGGTGAAGGCCGGCGTGTACCTCGTGGCGCGCGTGGCTCCGGGCTTCACCGAGGTCCCGGGCTGGTCACCGGTGGTCGTGGTGCTCGGCCTGGCGACCATGCTGGTCGGCGGGTGGAGGGCCCTGCGCCAGCACGACCTCAAGTTGGTGCTCGCCTACGGCACCGTGTCCCAGCTCGGCCTCATCACCGCCACCGTCGGGCAGGGCAGCGCCGGGGCGATGGCGGCGGGGCTGACCATGCTGCTGGCCCACAGCCTCTTCAAGTCCACCCTGTTCCTCACCGTCGGCGCCGTCGAGTCCGCGACGGGCACCCGCGACATGCGCAGGCTCACCGGCCTCGCCCGGCGCATGCCGGTGCTGGCCACCGCGGCCGGCCTCGCGGCACTGTCCATGGCGGGCGTCCCGCTCACCACCGGCTACCTCGGCAAGGAGGCCCTGCTCGGGACCCTCCTGCACGGCTCGGAGGCCGGCTGGGTCGCCGCCACCCCCTCCCTCGACGTGGTGGTCGCCCTCGTCGTCGCCGCGGGGTCGGTGCTGACGGTTGCCTACTCCTGGCGCGCCTGGTGGGGCGCCTTCGGGACCCGCCCGGTGGCGGGGGAGGTCACCGTCCGCCCGACCGGTCGGCCGATGCTCGTGCCCATCGTCGTCCTCTCCCTCGGCGCGCTGCTCGGACTCCTCCCGCACACGCTCGAGTACCTCTTCTCCCCGCCCGCCGACCGGCTCCCCGGCACCGCCCACCTCGCCTGGTGGTCCGGCTGGGAGCCCGCCGCCCTCACGGCGGTCGTCCTGGTGGGCGGCGCCCTCCTGGCCCGGGCCGCCCCCCGCTTCGAGGCCCTGCAGGCGCGACTGTCGCCCCCGGTGTCCGTGGTCGACGTCTACTCCTGGAGCCTGCGGGAACTCGAGATCGTCGCGGCCCGCCTCACCCGCCTCACCCAGCAGGGGTCCCTGCCGTGGAACCTCTCCACGATCATGCTCACCCTGGTGGCGGCCGTCGGCGCCTCCGTCCTCGTCTCCCCGCCGGGCCCGGTGACCGTGCGCTGGGCGGACTCCCCGCTGCAGGTCGGCATCGCGGTCCTCATCCTGCTCGCCGCGGTCATGACGGCGCGGTCGCGTCGACGCATGCGGGCCGTCTTCGCCCTGGGTGCGGTGGGACTGGGGGTCGCACTGCTCTACGCCTCCCAGGGCGCCCCCGACCTGGCACTCACCCAGGTGGTCGTCGAGGCGGTCGCCATGGTGGTGTTCGTCCTCGTCATGCGCAAGCTGCCCCGCTACTTCTCCGACCGCCCCCTGGCCTCGGCACGCTGGCTGCACCTGGCCATCGCCGGGGCCGTCGGGCTCGGCGTGGTCGCCACCGGCCTGTACGCGGCCTCCGCCCGCGTCCACACCCCGGTGTCGGCCCTCATGCCCAGCGAGGCCCTCGAGTTCGGCGGGGGACGCAACATCGTCAACGTCATCCTGGTGGACATCCGGGCCTGGGACACCGTCGGCGAGCTCTCCGTCCTGCTGGTCACGGCCACCGGGGTCGCCTCCCTGATCTACCTGCGCTCGCGGTCGGGCCGCATCGACCGCGCCCCCAGCGCCCCCGAGCAGCGGCCCTTCCTGCCCGCCGTCTCCGCCCTGCGCCCCCAGGAACGCTCCACCGTCCTGGAGGTCACCACGCGCCTCCTCTTCCCGACGATGCTGGTGCTGTCGGTGTGGCTGCTCCTCATCGGCCACAACTCACCGGGCGGTGGCTTCGCCGGCGGTGTGGTCGCGGGCCTCGCCTTCGTCCTGCGCTACCTGGCGGGCGGGCGCCACGAACTGGGGGAGGCCATGCCCGTCCCTGCCGGCCGCGTCATGGGACTGGGCCTGTTCATCGCCGGCGTGGGTGCCATGTCGCCGCTGCTCTTCGGCAACGCGGTGCTGCAGTCCACACCGGTGGACGTCCACCTGGGTGTCCTGGGCGACCTCCACTTCACCACCGCCATGGGCCTCGACATCGGCGTCTACGTGCTGGTGGTCGGGCTGGTCCTCGACCTCGTCTCCGCCGCGGGTGCGGAGATCGACCGCCAGTCCGCCGCCGAGCGCCGCCGTCGCCGTGAGGCCGCCCCGTCCCCGGCCCCCACCGACGAGGGCGCCTCCGCACCCCTGACCGGGCGCCCGGCCACCACCGAGGGCCACGCGAAGGTGACTGGCCGCGCCACCACCGCTGGTCACCCGACCACGACCGGCCCCTCCGCCACGGCGGGGTCGGCAGGGGAAGGGGGGCAGGCGTCATGACCGCTCCCTCCCTGGTGCTGCTCTGCGTCGCCGGAGTCCTCGTCGCCACCGGTGTCTACCTGCTCCTGGAACGCTCCCTGTCACGGATCTTCATCGGACTGGGCCTGATCACGCACGGCGTCAACGTCCTGGTCCTCTCCTCCGGAGGGGCCGCGGGGCGCCCGCCGCTGCTCGGCCAGGAGGACCCCACGGCTATGGCGGACCCCCTGCCGCAGGCCATGATCCTCACCTCCATCGTCCTGTCCCTGGGCACGACCGCCTTCGGATTGGCACTGGCCTACCGGTCCTGGCGCCTGAGCGGCCACGACGAGGTCGTCGACGACGTCGAGGACCGCCTCGTCGCCCAGCGCGCGGCCGACGAGGCCGCCCGGGC
>NZ_CCXH01000195.1 GCF_000820725.1 Actinomyces polynesiensis
GCCCAGGCCGACGTGACCAGGGGCGACGAGGACGAGGGCATCAACTACGACTCCGATGACACGGGGGAGGGCGGCGACGCCCTCGTCCCCGGTGCGGGGGAGACAACGACAGAGCCCGGTGGCACGCGGGGAGGTGACGCCTGATGGGTGTCTCCTGGATGCTCCCCGTCCCGGTGCTGCTGCCGCTACTCAGTGCGGGTCTGGCCCTGCTGGTGGGACGACGTCCCAATCTCCAGCAGCTCATCGCTCTGCTGGCGCTGTCCGTGACGACCCTGGTCTCCGTGGTGCTCGCCGTGGCCGCCTCCGCGGGTCCCGTGGTCCTGGACGTCGGTTCCTGGGCGGCCCCGATCGGCATCACCCTGGTCGCCGACCGTCTCTCCGCCACCATGCTCCTGGTCAGCCAGGTCGTCACCCTGGCCGTCCTCATCTACTCACTGGCCCAGAACCTGGCCGATGACGGGCCGCGCGCCCCCATCGCCATCTACTTCCCGACGTTCCTGATCCTCTCGGCCGGCGTCTCCAACGCCTTCCTCACCGGCGACCTCTTCAACCTGTACGTCGGTTTCGAGATCCTCCTGGCCGCCTCCTTCATCCTCATCACCCTGGGTGGCACCCGCGGGCGGGTGAGGGCGGGGACGGTGTACGTGGTCGTCTCCATCGTCTCCTCCGCGATCTTCCTGGCGGGGATCGCGCTGACCTACTCGGCCACGGGCACCGTCAACATGGCGCAGCTGGCCCAACGGCTCCAGGAGATCGACCCGGGCACCGCGCAGATGATCCAGGTGCTCCTGCTGGTGGCCTTCGGGATCAAGGCGGCCGTGTTCCCGCTGGAGGCGTGGCTCCCGGACTCCTACCCCACGGCGCCCGCCCCCGTCACCGCGGTGTTCGCCGGACTGCTGACGAAGGTCGGGGTCTACGCCCTGATCCGCCTGCAGTTCCTGCTCTTCCCCGGGGACCACCTCAGCGGCGTGCTGACGGTCGTCGGCCTGGCCACCATGCTCGTCGGCATCCTCGGCGCCGTCGCCCAGGACGACATCAAGAGGTTGCTGTCCTTCACCCTGGTCTCCCACATCGGGTTCATGGTCTGGGGCATCTCACTGGTGTCGAGGACGGGCCTGGCGGCCTCCATCTACTACGCGGCCCACCACATCCTGGTCCAGACCTCCCTGTTCCTGGTCTCGGGACTCATCGAGCGCCGCACTGGCACCACCTCCCTGGCGCGGCTGTCGGGCCTGGCCCGCACGGCACCGGTCATCGCGGTGCTCTTCTTCATCAGCGGCATCAACCTGGTGGGCATCCCGCCCCTCACCGGGTTCGTCGGCAAGCTCGGTCTGGCGCGTGCCTCCGTGGAGGCGGCCACACCCGCCGCCTGGGCGCTGCTCGCCGGTGGGATCGTCACCTCGTTCCTCACGCTGTACGTCTTCGTCAAGTGGTGGAACATGGCGTTCTGGCAGACCTCCACGGACGCGCCCCCCATGCTCGCCGCCCCCGAGCCCCGTCCCGGCGCCTCCGCCCGCTCCACCCGCCGGGTGGCCAGTCAGATCCAGCGTGCCGAGCAGACACTGGGACGCACGGCCCTCCACTCCGAGCAGGAGGCCGAGGCCTCGCGCACCGACGCCGAGCAGGGCAAGGGACGCACCTCCGTCCTCATGACCGCCAGCGTCGCGGCCCTCGTCGCCGCCCAGCTCGCCATGGCCGCCTTCTCCGGGCCGGTGTGGGCCTACATCGACCGGGCGGCGGCCGACCAGATCGCGCGGACCCCCTACATCGACGCCGTCCTCAGCCAGGGCGAACGCGGATCGGGGACCTCCGACGTGGAGACCGAGGGCACGGAGGTCAGCCCTTCCCCGAACCCGACGGCCTCCCCGCTGGAGACCACCACCCCGACCCCCGAACCCTCGCTCGACCCCTCCCCCCAGTCCGGGGTCGATCCCAGCCCCGACCAGCAGTCCGGGACCTCCACGGAGGATCCCGACGACGGCTCGGGCACCGCAGACACGGGCACCGACGGGGGTGGTCACTGATGTGGCGCAGGCTCTCCCGCATGTCCTCCTCCGAGTGGTGGGCCGACACCGTCCCTCGCCGTGGCACCGGTGCCGTCTCCTGGCGCCTGACCGTCTGGCTGCTCCTGGTGTGGGTGATGGTCTTCGGGAGCATCGACCCCCTCACCCTCCTGGGTGGTGTGCTCGTGGCCGTCGCCGTGCAGTGGGCCTTCCCGCTCCCACGCATCCCGGGAAGGTGGACGCTGCACCCGTGGTCCGCCCTCGTCCTGCTGGGCCGCTTCGCCGCCGACCTCGTGCGCGCCGGCCTGCAGGTCTCCTGGGTGGTCGTCTCGGGCAGGAAGGTGGACAACGCGATCCTGCGCGTCGACCTGCGCAGCTCGGACCCGGTCCACATGACCATCGTCTCAGGCATGACGTCCCTCGTGCCCGGCTCCATCGTCGTGCGCGTCGACCGGCTGGTCGGACGGATCTACATCCACGTCCTCGACGTGGAGGGCCAGGGCGGCATCGAGGCGGTGCGCCGGTCGGTGCTGGACCAGGAGGAACGGATCCTGCGCGCGTTCCTGCGTCCCGCCGACCTGCGCTCCTTCGGGCTGGGGGGCCGGCCCGGGCGACCCGGCGGCGGGGTCGGTGCTCCCGCAGAGGGGAGCGGGCGTCCTGCGGAGGGGGCAGGGCGACCCCCTGACGAGGACGGCGCCGAACGGGACGTGGAAGGAGGAGAGGACTGATGGAACCGATCGACGTCCTCCACCTGGCCACCGCCGTCATCGCCGTGCTCTCGGGGGTCCTCGCCCTCTACCGGATGAGTATCGGCCCCGGCCTCCTGGACCGCACCGTCGCCACCGACGTGCTGACGGCCGCCGGCATCGGAGTGCTCGCCGTCATGGTGGTGTGGTGGCAGCGCGTGGACCTGGGCGTGCTCCTCGTGATCCTGGCGCTCACCGCCTTCATGACCGCCGTGGTCGTCACCCGCTACGCCGTCCGCGAGGACGCCTCCGCCAAACGCATCCTCACCCGTGAGGAGGCCGAACTCCAGGACCGTGAGCGTGCGGAGGCCGAACTCGCTGCCGAGCAGGCCGAGCTGGAGGAGGCCGCGCGCGCGGCCCGGGGTGAGGCTGCGGGCGAGGGGACCCCAGAAGGGTCCGGAGGGGGCACCGGGGACGGGAGCAGCGAGGACCGGGAGGGGTCCGAGGACCCGGGCACCGGGGACGGGAGTACCGGGGGCGGTGGCGCCGGGCACGACTCGCCCGGGGACACGGTCACCGGCACCGAGGACCCCGGGGACGGGGCCGTCCCGGCCGGCCCCACCGATGCACCGGCACCGCGGAGGACACGGAGGGGGACGCATGACGAGACCCATGGTGGACCCGGCGGCCGTCCTGCCCGAGGGGCCGTGGTGGGAGGTCGTGGACTGGACGGGTGCCGTCCTGCTGCTGGTCGGTGTCCTGTTCACACTCGTCGCGGCCATCGGCCTGGTGCGGATGCCCGACCTCTACTCCCGCATGCACGCCGCCACCAAGCCCCAGCTGCTCGGGCTGATGTTCGTCTGCGTCGGCATCGCCCTGGACACCCTGGACTGGCGGTGGGTGGTCCTGGGTCTCGCCGTGCTCACCCTCCAGGTCATCACCGCCCCCGTCGGGTCCCACCTGGTGGGGCGTGCGGTCTACCGCACGCGCCGGGACGAGGGGCGTGACCTCGTCGTCGACGAACTGAGCGAGGACCTGAGTTCCTCCTCCCTGGGCGACGGGTCCTGACACCTCGCCCCGGGAGGTCCTCGGCGACCCCGCCGGGCGGGACATCCGTGGTCGAAGACGCACCACTGTGGGCTCCGACACGTACCCTGTTGTCGGTCCCGCTCTGACCACCGGGGACCGGGAGGAGGGCATGGACCGTGTTCCACCGCCACCTCCCCCTTGCCTCGGTCGCGGAGGACATCCTGGTGCCCGTCCTCGACCGCATCCGCACGGAGATGCGCATTCCCGCGGACTTCCCGGCCCCCGTCACCGAGCAGGCCGGACGCGCCGTCCTCCAGTGGAGGGCACTCCTGGCCACCCTCGACCTGCGACCACCACGGCCACTGGGTCCCCTCGGTTCCGATCCCACCGCCCTCGCCCGGAGGGTCCGCACCTTCCCGGCGCTGCGGCGCGCGGCGTCCGCACACGATCCGGGCCCCGACCCCGCACACGCCCCGGGGGCGGGGTCGGCCCGGGAACAGGAGGCCCTGTGGGGGCCCGCCCTCCCCGCACTGGACGCCACCCACATCCCCTTCGTCACCATCGACCCCGAGGAGTCGCGTGACCTCGACCAGGCGATCCACCTCCTGCGCCTGCCCGAGGGCGAGACGGACGGCGCGGCCTACCTCGTCAGCTACGCCATCGCCTCGGTGACGACCTTCGCACCACCCGGGTCGGCGGTCGACCTGGAGGCGCGCTGCCGCGGGCTCACCACCTACTTCCCCGACGAGGCGACGCCCCTGCACCCCCGACGCCTCTCCGAGGGTGCGGCCTCCCTGCTGCCGGGGCAGTGGTGCCCCGCATGCGTGTGGCAGGTCCGGCTGGGCCCCGACGGGGCGCGCATCTCGTGGGACGTGCGTCGGGCCCTGGTGCACTCACGCGCGCAGCTCACCTACGAGCAGGTCCAGGACGCGCTGGACGCGATCGACGAGGGCGAGGTGTTCGGACTGCCGGAGGGCACCCCCGAGGACCTCCCCCTCCTGCTCCGCGAGGTCGGTGAGCTGCGCCTGGCGCGCGAGCGGGCGCGGGGTGGCGTCTCCGCGCGGATCCCCGAGCAGGAGGTGGTCCGCGTGCCCGGCCCGGACGGCTCGGGCCACTTCCGTCTCGTCTACCGGTCCAGCCCCGAGGTGGAGGAGTGGAACGCGCAGGTGTCCCTGCTCACCGGGATGTGCGCGGCCTCGACCATGCGGGGCACCGGCCGCGGGATCCTGCGCACCGTCCCTCCCGCCACCCCCTCCGCCCTGGCCCGCCTGCACGCCGTGGCCAGGGCCCTGGGGGTGAGGTGGCCCGCCGACCTCGGGTACCCGGAGCTGGTCCGCTCGATCTCGCCGGACAGCGCCCCGGAGGCTGCCTTCCTCCTGGAGGCCACCAGCCTGTTCCGGGGGGCGGGCTACGCCGTGTTCGGGGTGGGGGAGGCACCCCCGTTCCCCGCCGAGGGCGACCCGGTGACCCGTCATGCGGCCATCGCCGCCGAGTACGCCCACGCCACGGCCCCGTTGCGGCGACTGGTGGACCGATGGTCCCTGGAGATCTGCCTGGCGGCCTGCGCGGGGGAGGAGGTGCCCACCTGGGTGCTCGAGAGCCTCCCCGAGGTGCCCTCCCTCATGGGCAGGGCGACCCAGAGGGTGTCCGCCGCTGAACGGGAGTCGCTCGCCGCCGTCGAGGCGCTCCTGCTGGCCGGGGAGGTCGGCGCGGTGTTCCGGGGCGCGGTGGTGGACGTCGAGGACCGTCCGCCGCGCAACGGGGGCAGGGCCGGGAACGGCGGCGGGGTCACCGGCAGGGCCGGGAATGGCAGGGGCGGAGACGGGAACGGGGGCACCGGCAGCGGGCAGGCGCCCGGTGGGGCCGGGGGCGCCACGGGGGAGCAGTCCCGCGCTGCGCCTCCCCGCGCGGCCTCCGGGCGCGGGACGGTGATGATCGCCGATCCCGCCGTCATGGGGCGCGTCCTCGTGGAGGAGGGGGCGGATCCCCTGCCGCTCGGGGAGGTGGTGGAGGTGCGCCTGGTCAAGGCCGATGTCGCCCGGCGGCGCATCGAGTTCGTCTGGCCGGCCGACGACGGCACCGACTCCGGGACGCACGGTGGTTCCGGCACCGACTCCGGGACGCACGGTGGTTCCGGGACCGGGACCGGGACCGGGACCGGGACCGGGTCCGGGTCCGGGAGCGGCACGGACACCCCGGGGAGCACGGGAGCCGACGCCGCCCGGGGGCCGTCGGTACCCACGGTGGACTCCCGGGGGTGAGTGGCGTCCTGTGCGGCGGACCCACATGGCAGCCGCACCGTCACCTGTGAGACAGTGGCCCCGTGTTCACCGGCTCCCGGCACCTGGACGACACCGCCACCACTTCCGCGACCACATCGGTCGGGGGTGACACCCGAGCACACGAGGGCTCACCGCTCATCCCCGCGCAGCCCCCGTGCACCGGGTCTGCCCCGGCCGGGACGGCGCGGACGCCCACCGGGACCCCCGTGGGCACCCCACCGGACGTGGACCCGTTCGAGGACGACCACCCCCACGACCACTGCGGGGTCTTCGGGGTGTGGGCGCCCGGCGAGGACGTCTCGCGCCTCACCTACTTCGGGCTCTACGCCCTGCAGCACCGCGGCCAGCAGTCGGCGGGCATCGCCACCTCCGACGGACGCAACATCCTGGTCTACAAGGACCTCGGCCTGGTCAACCAGGTCTTCACCGAGCAGACGCTGACCGGCCTGCGCGGCCACATCGCCCTGGGTCACTGCCGGTACGCCACGACGGGCGCCGACACGTGGCGCAATGCCCAGCCGACCCTGGGGCCCACCCCCACCGGCACGATCGCTCTGGGGCACAACGGCAACCTCACCAACACCGAGGAGCTGCGCAGGCTCGCCCGCTCCGTGGCTCCCGAGGACGACGACCTGGAGCACGGCGCCTCCACCGACACCTCCATCGTCACCGCCCTCATGGGGTTGGCCGAACGTCTGCCGGGTCCCGTGCCCTTCGTGGACCGCTCCCGCACCGTGACGGCCGCGGCACCCCCGGACCCGTCCGCTCCGGAGGGCCCCTCCGCTGCCACCGGCGCGCCCTCGGGTGCGAACGGGACGGAGGCGGGGTCGCCCTCGTCGACCCCCCTGGAGGAGGCGGAGCCCCCCGCCCTGGTCCCCGCCGCGCTGAAGGTCCTCCCCCGCCTGAAGGGCGCCTTCTCCCTGGTCTTCATGGACGAACACACCCTCTACGCGGCCCGCGACCCGCACGGCTACCGGCCCCTGGTGCTCGGGCGCCTGTCACGGGGCTGGGTGGTGGCCTCGGAGACCTCCGCGCTGGACCTGGTCGGGGCCACCTTCGTGCGCGAGGTGGAGCCGGGGGAGCTCATCGCCATCGACGACCACGGTGTGCATTCCCGTCGCTTCGCCGTCACCCGGGCGAGCACCTGCGTCTTCGAGTACGTCTACCTGGCCCGTCCCGACACCATCATCGGCGGGCGCCAGATCGTGGCGACGCGGCGGCGGATGGGGGCGATCCTCGCCCAGGAGAACCCCGTGGACGCGGACCTGGTGATCCCCACCCCGGAGTCGGGCACGCCCGCAGCCATCGGCTACGCCCAGGAATCGGGGATCCCCTTCGCCCAGGGCCTGGTGAAGAACTCCTACGTGGGGCGCACCTTCATCCAGCCCACGCAGTCGCTGCGCCAGCTGGGCATCCGCCTCAAGCTCAACCCGCTGCGCGAGGTCATCGAGGGCAAGCGGCTCATCGTCATCGACGACTCGATCGTGCGCGGCAACACCCAGCGCGCCCTGGTGCGGATGCTGCGCGAGGCCGGGGCCGCGGAGGTCCACGTGCGCATCTCCTCGCCCCCCGTGAACTGGCCCTGCTTCTTCGGCATCGACTTCCCCACGCGGGCGGAGCTGATCGCCGCCTCGATGGACGTCCACGAGGTGTGCTCCTCCATCGGGGCGGACTCACTGGGCTACCTCTCCCTGCGGGGGATGGTGGAGGCAACCGGACAGGGGACCAGCCTCTGCCTGGGCTGCTTCTCCGGCTCCTACCCGGAGACGATCGAGAAGGGCACCCCGATCCCCGGCACCCCCGGCGCCACGGTCTGACCCCCATGCCTCCCTCGCCGAAGTCCGCTCACTTCTCCCACCGAAGTCCGCTCACTTCGCCGCCGGGGTCCCTCCCCGTCCCCGCCCCCTGTCTCCGTCAACCCGCCACCCCGTCCCCCAGGAGCACCCATGAGTGAGCAGACCCCCCTCGACTACGCCGCTGCGGGCGTCGACACCGCCGCCGGGGACCTGGCCGTGGAGCTGATGAAGTCCGCGGTCTCGCGCACGCACGACTCGACCGTCCTCTCCGCCACGGGCGGCTTCGCCGGGATGGTGGACGCCTCGGCGCTGCTGGGCATGCGCCGCCCGCTGCTGGCCACCTCCACCGACGGGGTGGGCACGAAGATCGCCATCGCACAGGCGCTGGAGGTCCACGACACCATCGGGCAGGACCTGGTGGGCATGGTCGTCGACGACATCGTCGTGGTGGGTGCGCGCCCCGTGCTCATGACCGACTACATCGCCTGCGGGAAGGTCGTGCCCGAGCGGATCGCCGCCATCGTCACCGGCATCGCGCGCGCGTGCGAGGCGGTCGGCTGTCCGCTGGTGGGAGGGGAGACCGCCGAGCACCCCGGGCTCATGGCACCCGAGGACTACGACATCGCAGGGGCCGCCACCGGCGTGGTCGACGCCGACCTCGTGCTCGGTCCTGACCGGGTCCGGGCCGGTGACGTCCTGGTGGCCATGGCCTCCTCCGGACTGCACTCGAACGGGTACTCCCTGGTCCGACGGGTCGTCGAGCTCTCCGGCGCGGACCTCGGTGACCGGGTCGACTCCTTCGGGCGGACGCTGGGTGAGGAACTGCTGGAGCCCACCCGCCTGTACACGAAGGTCTGCCTGGACCTGGTCGGGGCGCTGGGCGTGGGCGAGGACGGCCTCCACGCGCTCTCCCACGTGACGGGCGGAGGCCTGGGAGCGAACCTCGCGCGGGTGCTGCCCCGGGGCCTGGACGCCTCGGTGGACCGCGGGTCCTGGGTGGTCCCACCCGTCTTCGACTGGGTGCGCAGGTCGGGGGGGATCAGCTGGGAGGCGATGGAGGACTCCCTCAACCTGGGTGTCGGGATGGTGGCCGTGGTCGGTGCCGCGTCGGTGGAACGCGCGCTCGCGACCGTCAGCGCCGCCGGCATCCCCGCGTGGGTGCTGGGCAGGGTCGACGAGGGCGGGGCCGTGGCCTCCTCCGGTGGGGACGAGCGGAGGGTCTCGGGCACCAAGGGTGTCCACGGGGGCAGCGTCGAACTGCGGGGGAGCTACCTCACGGAGTGAGGCGGTGCCGCGGGCGCGACTGACCCCGCCCGGTGCGTGACCGGGCGGGGTGTCAGTCGGTGTGGGTCAGTGTCCGGAGGGGGCCCGCGACCAGACGTCCTGGTCGGGGTCCTCGGAGTCCTCGTCGGCGTCCTCGGCGTACTTCGAGTACGGGTCGTGGCCCGAGTCCCCGTGCGTGGACGCCAGCTCACGCTGGAGGGCACTGAGATCGGTATCAGGGCTGAAGTACTTCAGCTTGCGTGCGACTTTCGTCTGCTTGGCCTTCTGACGGCCGCGCCCCATGGCGTCGACCCCCTCCACGTCGTTCGGGTCCGCAGGAGCGGTTCCCTGATCTGGTCAAAATCTGTCGTGGGGCCATCATAGCGTCACGAGCCATGACGGTCCCATTCCGGTCCGGGGACCGAGGGGTCGCCGGACCGGGGTGGGGGAGCTCAGGAGCGGTGTCGCACCCGGCCCAGCACGCACAACCCGACGAGGCCGGCCACTGACGCAGCGACCACACCGACACGCACCAGCGCGTCACGGTCACCGTCGAGGGCCTGCTGCGTGGTGGCGACGACCTGGTCGCGCAGGTCGAGGGCGGCCGAGCGCAGCTTCGAGGTGGCCCGTCGGACCTGGGTGGAGGGCTTGAGGGTCTGGACGAGCTCGTCCACGGTGGCGCTCATCTGGGCGCGGGTCGCGGCCAGCTCGGCCTGGATCTGCTCAGGGGTGCGGATGTCCTCGTCGCTCACTTGCCCAGTCCCTTCTTGAAGGCGTCGACGTCCTGCTGCAGCCCCACCTGAGGGGTCGGGGTGTGCTCCTTGCCGCGTTCGATCAGCTTGAGGCCCACGAGCACGAGGACCGCGATGATCACTGTGATGAGACCGGTGACGATGAGGGCCGCGGCCCACGCGGGCAGCGCCACCGCGATGGCGACCTCGATGGTGTGGAAGATCCACCACAGCAGGTACAGGCCCAGGAACCCACCGACCGCGAGGAGGGCGCCACCGGCGCCGACCTTCTTCAGGAAGGCGGTCGCCTTGGTCTTGGTGAGCTCGATCTCGCCCTGGACCAGGGCGGACACCTGCTCGGACAGCTTCGCGAAGAGCTCTCCCAGGGTCGCCGGACGTCCGGCGACCGGGTCGTCGGGCTGTCCCGGCTCGAACCGGTGGTTCTCGTCTGTCGACATCGCCTGCACGCTCCTTCATCCGCGCCCGGATCCCATGTCCGGGTCCCCGTCCGTGACCAGTCTCCCACGGGTCGGTGCACGTCCGTGCGTCGACTGTCGCCCTCGCGTCCGACCTGTGATGCTGATCCCGTGGCCGCGCATCCTCCCGGCCCGGTGGTACCCCACCCATTGTGGTCCATGTTCCGCCCCAGCGCGGAGTGGGGCCGGGTGTCGCCCGCCCACGGGACGACCACACATCCCATGAACCCAGCACACCACGAGATCCCACAGGAGTGAAGTGAGCACTTCCAGAGCACCCAGGCGCGCCTCAGTCGCGCTGATCGCGGCCGCCGCGCTGGTCCTGAGCCCTGTCGCGGCCCAGGCAGCGGACGACACCACCGAGGGGACGGGCGCGACGACGACCGTCACCGACGGCCTGCAGGGGGCGGGCACCGTTGCGGAGGACCAGTCCTCCACGGACGGGGCCGACACCGCCGATGAGGACGCCACCACGACATCGGGGGACGACTCCCCCTCCTCCGGCGTCGAGGGGTCGGAAGCCCCGACCGACCCCGAGGGCGCAGGGAGCCCGGACGAGGACGCCTCCTCGGCCGGGACCCCGGCCGCCGCCCTGGCGGCCGCGGACACCACCACCATCAACCTCCTCAACATCACCGACTTCCACGGGCACCTCTCGAGGACCGCCCCGGTCGGTGCCACCGTCGATCCGGGCGCCGCCGTCCTCGCCTGCATGTTCGACAAGGAGTCCACCGGGGACGACACGCTGCGCCTGTCCACCGGCGACAACGTGGGCGGATCTGCCTACGTCTCCGCCATCCAGGACGACGACCCCACGGTCGCAGCCCTCAATGCGATGGGGATCCAGGCCTCGGCCGTCGGGAACCATGAGTTCGACCAGGGCTTCGGAGTGCTCCTGGACCGTATCGCCGGCGGCTCCCGGACCAACGCCCAGGTGGCGGCGGGCCTCGCGTCGGAGTACGTCGCACCGGACTTCCCCTACCTCGGGGCGAACCTCGGCACCGACCAGCTCGAACCGTACGTGATCCTGCCCGCCGGGGGTCTGGAGGTCGGCATCATCGGGACCGTCACTGACGAGCTGCCGTCCCTGGTCAATCCGGCGGGCATCGCCGGTCTGACGATCACGGACGCCGTGGACGCCACCAACGCGATCGCGGCCGAACTCAGTGACGGTGACCCCGCCAACGGGGAGGCCGACATCGTGGTGGCACTGATCCACCAGGACATGGCCGCCACCGTCTCGCGCTTCAGCAGTGACGTCGACGCCGTCTTCGGTGGACACTCCCACGTGGACTTCACCCAGGTCGGGTCCGACACCGCGGTGCCGGCCGTCCAGGCCGGAAGCTTCGGCCAGGCCCTCGGCCAGATCGAGCTCACCGTGGACACCACCACCAAGGAGGTCGTGTCCTCGGAGGTCAACGTCTACGACGTCGCCGCCATGGATGCGGCCTGTGCGGACACCCCCGACCCCGCGGTCGCCGCCATCGTCACGGCCGCGGAGGCGAAGGCCGCCGAGCTCGGTGGTCAGCCCGCCGCCCAGATCGGCGGCACCTTCCGTCGGGGCAGCGCGATCCTCGCAGCAGACGCGACCGCTCCCTCGGAGGCCCGTGGCGTCGAGTCGACACTGGGTGACCTCATCGCGGACTCCGTGCGTGAGGGCTCCACGAAGTACCTGCCGGAGAAGGCGGACATCGGCGTGATGAACGCCGGTGGCATCCGTGCCAATCTCGCTCCCGACGAGGACGGGTGGGTGACCAAGGCGGACCTCTTCACCGTCCAGCCCTTCGGGAACTCGATGGCCTACGTCTCCCTCACGGGCGACCAGGTGGTCCAGATGCTCGAGCAGCAGTGGCAGCCCGACGGCAGTTCACGTCCGATGCTCAAGCTCGCCCTGTCGTCGAACGTCGTCTACGTGTTCGACAACTCCCAGCCCCGTGGGTCCAAGATCCTGCAGGTCTACATCGACGGGGAGCCCATCGACCCCGCCGCCACCTACGTCGTGGCCGGGAACACCTTCCTCCTCCAGGGCGGGGACAACTTCGACGTCTTCAAGGGCGCTGGGGCCGTCGACACCGGCTTCCTCGACCTGGAGCTCTTCACCGACTACCTGACCGGTCTCACCACCCCGGCCTCCCCGTTGGAGGTGAGGGACGGCGCCATCGGCTTCGAGAACACCGATGACCTGCCCGGTGTCTTCGAGGCGGGCGGGACCTACACCCTCGACCTCTCCTCCCTGTCCTTCACGGACCCTGACGACCAGTTGAGGGCCAGTTCGGTGTCGGTGTGCCTCCTCGACGGCGACTCCTCGCAGGTGCTCGGCACCGCCGACGTGGACAACTCGGACGTCGTCGACGGCGATCCGGTGGCCCTGGAGGACCGGTTCGGCGTGGCCTCCGTGACCTCCACGGTGCCCTCCGACCTGATCTCGGGTCAGAGTCTCGCCGTGTGTGACCTGGGGGTCGGCTTCGTGACGGCACCCCTCGTGTTCGCCACCGTGGAGGGTGACGACACCCCGACCGTGACGCCCACGCCGACGCCCACCCCGAGCGGGACGCAGGGCCAGCCCGGGACGAGCGGGCCCAGCACGGCGGCATCCGCCCCCGGCTCGCTGGCCAGCACCGGCATGGACGGCGGCGTGCTCGCCGCCCTCCTCGTGGTGCTGCTCTCCGGTGCCGCCCTGGTGGCGGTGGAGCGACGCCTGCACCGCAACTGAGGTCACGGCCGGGAGGGGGCAGGACCTGCGCGAGGCGTGGGTCCTGCCCCCTCCCCGTGCATCCGGGGGTCTTCCGGGGCGTCCCGGCGCGCGGCGGCCGGACGGGCGGGTCAGTCCCGGTCGGGCACCACGGGGCCGGGGAGATCGCCGAGGATCCGGCGGGCGCGCTCGACCACCTGGGCGGACTCCGCGGGGAGGTCCGGAACGGGTGAGAGGCGGTCGAGGGCGCCCTGGAGCGGGTCACCGCCGAGTTCCTCGCGCAGTGCGTCGGGAGTGGCGGCGCTGCGGGCGGCGACCGCTTCGGCCGCGCGCACCCGCTCGACGGCCAGGAGGGCGATCTCCTGGGTACGTGTGTCCTCGTCCTCGCTGCGGTCCCGACGGGTCCGGGTGGCGGAGCTGCCCGGTTCCCACGTGCCCGGCTCGAGGGGGTGGCGCTCGGGTGGCCCGAACTCGTCGATGACCCTCCGGGTGGGTCCCTCAGGGAGCCGGGAGGCCGGGAGATGGTGACCCGAGGCGCGCAGGGCGGCAGCGAGCGTCTCCTGCGGCGGGGAGACGAGGTCGGCCGCGATCCGTCCGTCGACGAGGATGAGGACGCGGTCCGCCCAGGTCGCCGCCCACGGGTCGTGGGTGACCATCACCACGGTGGAGCCCATCGAGTCGACGGCGGTGCGCAGCAGGGAGAGCACCTCGCGCGATGCCGAGGAGTCGAGGTTGCCCGTGGGCTCGTCCGCGAAGACGACCGCGGGATCCGTGGCGACCGCCCGGGCGATCGCGACGCGTTGCTGCTGCCCACCGGAGAGCTCGGACGCCCGTCGTCCCAGGGCGTCCGCGAGGTCGAAGGTGTCCGCGACGGACGCGAGGCGCTCGTCGGGTACGGTCCTGCCCGCGATGGCGGCGGGGAGCGTGATGTTCTCCCGTGCCGTGAGCGTGGGCACGAGGTTGAATCCCTGGAAGACGAACCCGATGGAGTCCCGTCGCAGGGCGGTCAGGGCGTCGTCGTCCATCGCCGTCAGGTCGTGTCCGTCGACGAGGACGGTGCCGGAGGTCGGTTCGTCCAACCCGGCGAGGAGGTGCAGCAGCGTCGACTTGCCGGATCCCGAGGGGCCCATGACCGCGGTCAGGCGCCCTCGTGCGATGTCGAGGTCCACGGCGTCCAGCGCACGCACGGCGGTGGGTCCCTGCCCGTAGACCTTGGTGAGGCCACGTGCGGAGACGGTCGAGTCCGGCGCTGCGGGGAGGGGGGCGTGGGCGCTGTTCCTGCGACGTCGCCAGGGCCACCACCACCTGCGGCGGGACCGGGCGTGGGACGTCGACATGTCCCCATTGTCCCCCACCTGTGGGCGCAGGGGTGTCGATCGCCCGCGTGGCGGTGATCGCCGGGGGCGCCGCGCCCGTGCGGCCGGGCCCGCCGGGTCCCGGTGTCAGTGCGGATCGGGGAGGGCTTCTGCGGGGAACGGGAGAGGGGCCGCCACCTGCCACCCGGTGGGCGTCGGTCCGCCCTCGGCGCGCCCGCCCAGCTCCTCGGCCCTGCTCCGCGTCGATGCGAGGCCGCCCCCCTCCTCCCAGGCACCCACCGGAGGACCATCATCGGAGATCCGGACGTCGAGGTGTGAGCCCGGCGTGACGGTGACGTCAACCGTCGCCGCGGCACCGGGCGCGTGCCGACCGACGTTGGCGAGTGATTCCGCGACGATGCGGTACACCGCGGCCTCGACGGCCGCGGAGAGACCCGGTGGATCCGCGGGCAGGTGCACGACGGCTCCGCAGCGCGCCGCGCGCCGCTCGAGTGCCCCCCACAGACCGAGGTCCTCGAGCTCCAGGGGACGGAGGCGGTGGACGACGCGGCGGATCTCGTCGACCGCGCTGCGCAGGTCGGGCGTGGCGGCATCGAGTTCGGAGACCGCCCGCGCGGGATCCCGTGGCACCAGGTTGCGCCCGGCGCCCACCCGCATGACCGAACCCGTCAGGAGGGGACCGAGCCCGTCGTGGAGGTCCCGGTGCAGCCGTGCGCGCTCGGCCTCCCGGATCCGGGCGGACTGCGCGCGTGCCGCGGCGAGTTCCACGGTGAGCTCGGACTGGCGCACCAGCAGACCGAGCGGGACCGCGATGAGACCGAGCGCGGTGAGGTCGCCGCGGTCGGGTCGACGCTCCCCCGGGCGGAGGCCGACACGCAGGACGAGCGTGCCCGAGCCCCCGATCGGCACCGTGTCGGTCCGTCCCGGTGGGGTGCCGGCCTCCACCGATCGGGCGAGGACGGTTCCGGAGTCCTCCAGCGACAGGGAGGGGAGCCGGAGTGCCTCCCGGATGTCGTCGACGGCGGCGGCGACGGTGAGGAGTGCGCTGGACCTGCCCACCAGGATGAGGATCACGACCGCGACGTGGGCGAGCGCCCCGAGGGAGGCGGACAGGACGGCTCCGTGTGGCAGGAGGTCGACGGGCAGGAAGAACGCAGGCAGGGAGGGCACCACTCCCACCAGCAGCGCGGCCGCGCACCCGCTCGTGGCTGCACGGCTTCCCTGCCAGGCCGGTCGGACCAGGACCACCAGGGTGAGGGCGACCGCGGCCGACACCGCTGCTGCGGCCCACGCGAGCGGCGGGACCGCGGTGCCGGGCTCGGCCGGGGAGATGACCACGGCGGGTGCGAGGTCGAGGACCGCCAGTGCGATCCCGACGACCAGTCCCGCCCGGCGCAGCGTCATGTCCCGAATCCCGCCTCGCGTGCGCGGACGATGGCCTCTCCGCGTGTCGCGACGCCGAGCTTCACGAGGACCGAGGACACGTGGTTCTCGACCGTCTTCACCGCGATCCCGAGTTCGCGGGCGATGACCGGGTTGGGACGACCCCGCGCGAGGAGCTCCACGACGTCACGTTCCCGCGGGGCGAGCTGGGGCAGCGAGGCCTCCGCGGGTGGCCGTGCAGCGCGCCCGAGGACCCGTGAGGCGATCTCGGGCGAGAGGATGGCGGCACCGGAGGCGATGGCCCGGATCGCCCGTTCGATGTCCTCCCCCTCCGCCCCCTTGAGGAGGTAACCGCGTGCACCCGCGGCGAGGGCGTCGGACACCGACTCGTCCTCGTCGAACATCGTCAGCACCAGGATGCCGACGTCGGGCCGGTCGGCGAGGATGCGCGCCGTGGCCTCCACCCCGTCGAGCCCCGGCATCCTGAGGTCGAGGACCACGACATCGGGCGCAGTGAGCATGGCCTCCCGCACCGCGGCGTGTCCGTCACCGACCGCGCCGACGATCTCGACCCCGTCCAGGGTGCTGAGGAGCGCGACGAGACCCCCACGGACGACGGGGTGGTCGTCCGCGACGAGAACTCGGATCACCCCGTCGGGCATGTCCCCATTGTGACCCAGTGCACGGCGATCACCCAGGGGCTGGCCCCTGCCCGGGCCGGGAGGACCTCCCCGACGAGGGGGTACTGGCCCCCTCGTCGGGGGGTCAGGACGGGGTCAGAGTTGCTCCGACGACGCAGGAGGGTCCTGCACGAGTCCGGTCGCCGGGCCTCCCGGTGGCCTGTGGGAAAGGAGACACCATGACTGCCACTGCCACTGCCACTGCCACTGCCACTGCCACTGCCAGTTCCGCCACCCTCGCCTCTCCACGCTCCCGGCTCGGGATGCTGCGCGTCGGCCTGGTCGCGGCCGCCGTCCTGGGCGTGATCGGCCTGGTCCCCGTGTTCGGCATCGGCTTCGACGGATCGGGGTGGGACATCGTGCTCGTCGTCCTCGCCGTGGTCGCGGTCCTGCTGGCCGTGGGGACCACGGCCAGCGCTGTCCTCGGGTGGAACGGTCGCCGGGGACCGGCGATCCTCACCTGTGTGCTGCTGGTGGTGTCGAACCTCCCCGCGGTTCCCGCGTTCCTCCTACCCGCGGAGGAGACCGGTGCTGAGGGGCCGGGACGGCTGCTGGCGGTCCTCGGCATCCTGCTCAGCGGTGCGGCCATCGCGCTGGTCGTCCTCGGACAGCGTCGCCCACGCTGAGAGGCGTGAGGTCCGGATCGGTGGGTGCAGCGATGTGAGCACCCGGTCCCCGGACACCGGCGTCCGGACCCGAGCGGGGGATCGGACCACTCAACGGACGTGCCCCCCGCAGTGTCTGCGGGGGGCACGTGTTCGTGGCTCCGACCGGCGTCGATCCGGTGACCTTTCGATTTTCAGTCGAACGCTCTACCAACTGAGCTACAGAGCCAGGACCGGACCTACCGGTCTGGTCGGCGACCCCGACGGGACTTGAACCCGCGACCTCCGCCGTGACAGGGCGGCGCGCTAACCAACTGCGCTACGGGGCCTCGCAACAGGTACGAGACCTATTGAACTGTTGCCTTCCACCACCGCGACTCCGGGAGGAGCACCCCCGAAGGAGTACCCCCAACGGGATTCGAACCCGTGTCGCCGCCGTGAAAGGGCGGTGTCCTGGGCCACTAGACGATGGGGGCCCGGTGGCCGACGGACTTGCGCCCGAGGACGAGGAAGATCATATGCAGAACGGGAGTGGCTTGGCAAAACGCGGAGCTGTGAGCCCACTCACCGCGGGTCCTGCGGGGTCCCGAGGGCGGAGCACACCCGGGACCCTGCTGACTCCCAGCCCGCCGCCCTAGGCTGGGAGCATGATCCTGGCAGCTGACTCCACCGACCAAGCCGTCCAGAGCGCCCTGAACTTCGCCTACCTCGTGCTGGGTGTCGTCATCGGGGTGGTGGCGGGCATCGTGGTGGCCTTCATCGTCTCCATCCTGCTGCGGGCGGCGCTGGGCAGGACCCGCATCGTCTCGGCGATGCTGCGTCGCACGCGCGGCCCGTCCTACTGGGCCCTGATGGCGTGGGGGGCCGTCGTCGGCTTCAACATCGCACTGAGGATCGACCTCCAGGGAGCCGACGCCTCCACCGCCAAGAACTCCGACTGGGTGGAGTTCGGCCACGACACCCTCGTCGTCCTCGCCATCGTGGCCACCACCTGGGTGCTCTACGCCGCCATGTGGGTCGTCGAGGACGCAGCCCGGCTGCGCCATGCGGCCGACGGCGGGGTCTCACGTCGCTTCGAGACCCAGGCCCAGGTCCTGCGCCGCCTGTTGCAGGCGCTGGTCGCGCTCATCGGGTTCCTGACGGCCCTGCTCTTCGCCTTCCCCGCCGCGAGGACGGCACTGGGGACACTGCTCGCCTCGGCGGGCGTCGTCTCCGTGATCGCCGGTCTCGCGGCGCAGTCGACACTCGGCAATGTCTTCGCGGGCATCCAGCTCGCGTTCACCGACGCCATCCGGGTGGGTGACGTCGTGGTCGTGGGCGACAACCAGGAGTCCGGCGTGATCGAGGAGATCACGCTGACCTACGTGGTCGTGCGCGTCTGGGACGAGCGGCGCCTGATCATGCCCTCCACCGAGTTCGCCTCCAAGCCCTTCGAGAACTGGACCCGGCGGGCGGCCCGCCAGCTCGGGACGGTGGAGCTGAAACTGGACTGGGCGGCACCCATGGCACAGATCCGGGAGAAGGTCGAGCACCTCCTCCTGGCCACGGACCTGTGGGACGGCAGGACCTGGAGCGTGCAGATGACCGACTCCGATGCCGGCACCGTGACCGTGCGGATCCTGACCTCGGCGAAGGACTCGGGCACCCTGTGGGACCTGCGCTGCTACCTGCGGGAGAACCTGATCTCCTGGATTGCCTCGGAGGAGGCGTGGGCCCGCCCGGTGGACCGCTACCAGCCCCAGAA
>NZ_CCXH01000196.1 GCF_000820725.1 Actinomyces polynesiensis
GCGACGACGGTGGGCAAGGGCGAGCGGCTCTACTCGGGGTCCCCTGACGCCGAGGAACGCGGGGCCATCTTCTCCGGACCGGGGGATGACGTCATCGCCGAGCGCGAGCAGACCGCCATGATGCGCGCGGTGCGTTCCGGATCCGCCCTGACGGGCACCTCCACCCCTCCCAGTGGGGAGGGGGTCGACGCCATCGCCAAGGCGGTGGGAACCCCCACGGACGAGGACACGCCCACCCCGGCCGCCGGGGACGTCCCCCCAGACGGGGGCGCCCCCGCACCGGGGGAGTCCGCGACCGGAGGGGGTTCCACGTCGCAGGGGGACTCCTCCGCGGACACCGGGGAGCGGGAGGGGGAGCGGGGAAGCCGCACGGTGCACCCTGCCGACGGCGCCGTCGAGGAGACCCGCGTCATGCCTGCCGTCCACCCGGACCAGGGGGCGCAGGGGGAGTGAACCGTGAGGGGATGACTCCCCCACGGCTCGCCGTCCAGCAGTGGCGCCGCAGCGGCCGCGAGCCGACAATCGGGGCATGACCGAGAACCCCCGTCGCACCGAGATCGAGTGGCGTCGCGTGCTGTCGCCCATGGAGTACCACGTGCTGCGCGAGGCCGGCACGGAACGTCCCTTCACCGGTGAGCTCCTCGACGAGCACCGGGAGGGCGTCTACCGGTGCCGTGCCTGCGGGGCGGAACTGTTCCGCTCGGACACCAAGTTCGACTCCCACTGCGGGTGGCCGAGCTTCTACGACCCGGAGGACGCGGCGGTGACCACGACGACCGACGCCTCCCACGGGATGGTGCGCACCGAGGTGCGCTGCGCGGCCTGCGGTTCCCACCTGGGGCACGTCTTCGAGGACGCCCCGGACCAGCCCACGGGTCTGCGCTAATGCATGAACTCCGTCGCGATGAGCTTCGAGCCCGCCCGGGACTGAGCACGGGCCGGGGTCCCCGGGTGGTCGCGACATCCGTCGGGACCCGGGTGGTGGCAGGCTGGGGCGGTGGAATCCCGTCCCGGAGGCGCAGCGCTCGCCGAACGCATCCCCGCCCAGTTCTTCATCGTCGCCTCCGCGCTCGTCCAGTACATCGGCGCGGCCATCGCCGTCGGTCTCTTCTCCGTCATCGAACCGGCATCGGTGGCGTGGTGGCGCATCGCGGTGGCCGCCCCCCTGCTGCTCGCCTGGCGCCGCCCCTGGAGGGAGCACCTCGGAGCCGGTGACCTGTGGCGGTCCGCCGTCTTCGGGCTCGTGGTCACGGGCATGAACGTCTCCTTCTACGAGGCCATCGCCCGTCTGCCCCTGGGCGTCGCCGTCTCCCTGGAGTTCCTGGGTCCGGTGTCGGTGGCCGTCCTGCGGGGCAAGGGCGTCGCACCGCGCGTGGCAGCCGTCCTGGCCCTCAGCGGTGTCGTGGCGATCGGCGGGCTCGGGCTCGACGTGCGGGCACCGGGGGTCGGTGCGGGGCTCGCGTGGATCCTCCTGGCCGCCGCCATGTGGGCGGGGTACATCGTGCTGGGTCAGCGCATCGCCTCACAGCGTTCCGGGATCACGAACCTCGCGCTGGGTTGCGCGGTGGGAGCGGCCGTCACCGCACCGGTGCTGGCTCCGGGTGGGATGGCCGTCCTGGCGTCCTGGCACCTCGTCGCCGCGGTGGTGGGGGTCGGCGTGCTGTCGACCGTCCTGCCCTACTCCTTCGAGGCGCTGGCGCTGTCCCGGCTGAGCGCGGCCACCTTCGCCCTGTTCACGGCCCTCCTGCCCGCCACCTCCGCGCTGGTGGGTGCCGTGATGCTGCGGCAGGTCCCGGGCGTGTGGGAGTTCATCGGCCTCGTCCTCATCTCGGTGGCGGTGTGGGTGGCCTCCCGCAGCGAACAGGCGGGGTGAGGCCCTGACGAGGGCGTCCCCCGGCCGGCTGCGACGGGCCGCGGGAGGTCCCTGCCTCAGGCGGCCGTGAGGTCCTCCACGTCGCGACCGCTCCCGCGCCCGACCGCGAGGAAGGAGACCCAGGCCAGGGTCACACCGACCACCATCACGACCACCATCGGCACAGCGGTGGTGCCGCCCCCCGAGCTCGCCAGCGGTGCCGAGGTCGCACTCGCCAGGGACTGGACGAGGCCCTGCACCGCTGAGGCGGTACCGGCCACCAGGGGCACACTCCCCAGTGCGAGCGCGGCGGCATTGCCGAAGACGAAGGACTGCGCCGACATCAGCAGGACGAAACCCACGCAGACCGGGACCAGGGCCGTGTCCCACAGGAACACCGCGCAGACCAGGACCCCCACCCCCAGGGCCGACACACTGAGGCCCGTGCGGATGAGGGTCCGCGGGCTGACCCATCCCACCAGCCTCGCGTTGAGCAGCGCGAGGAGCATCCCGGTGGTCGCGTTGGCCGCGAAGAAGGCCGAGAACTGCATGGGGGAGAGCCCCTTCTGCTCCTGGAGCACGTAGGAGGAGTTCGCGATGTAGGCGAAGAGGCAGAAGCCGGAGAAGGAGCTGGTGAGCATGTACCCGACGAAGGTGCGCTCCCGCAGCACCGCGGAGATGCCCGTGACCATGCGACGGACTCCCCCCGCGTGTCGGTGTCCGGGAGGCAGGGACTCCGGCACGAAGCGCCACGCGAGGCCCATCATCACCAGTCCGAAGGCCGCGAGGAACCAGAACGTCTCCCGCCAGGTGGCGTGGGTGATGATGACCCCACCCAGGACCGGGGCGACCATGGGGGCGAACCCCCCGATCGCCTGGAGCAGCGTCATCGTGCGGGCCAGCAGGGTCCCGCGGGCCAGGTCCACGAGGACCGCCCGTCCCACGGCCGCCGCGGCACCCCCGCCCAGGCCCTGCAGCAGGCGGCCCGCGATGAGCACCCAGATCGACGGGGCGAGGGCGCACACGACCCCGCCCAGGGAGCACAGGAGTCCGCCGAGGATCATCGGAGCCCGACGTCCGCGGTGGTCGGAGACGGACCCGCCGAGCACCTGACCCGCACCCATCCCGAGGAAGAACGTCGTCAGGGTGAGCCCGACCAGGGAGGAGGTGGTCCCCAGTGACTCGGTGACCTGGGGGAAGGCGGGGGAGTACATGTCGGTGGCGAAGGGGGGAACGGCGTTCTGCACGGCCAGGGCCACCAGGAGTCCCACCGTCACCGCTCCGCCGGTGAACCCGGAGCCGCCCCCGTCCCCGGGTCCACGTCCTGCCTGCATGCACGCTCCTCCTCCCTGGCCGTCCCGGCACGGAGCGGCCCTCTTCGGTGCCCGGTCACAGCCGGTGCGGGACGGGTGTCCCCGGTGGCCGCACCGTCCGCGTGCCCCGCTCCGGCACGGGGCGACCTGAGGACCCTACTCCGGGGGTGACAGCCACGGGCCGGTACCGTCCGACAGGTGGTGCGGCGTGCGGGGTCGTGCCGCGGGACCTCAGCAGGGGATCAGGAGCTTGGTGTGCGTCGAGTGCGTCTCCACTCCCACGACCTGGGGGGTTCCCGTGTGGGCGACGTGGACGACCAGTGCCTCGGAGGTCGCCAGCCACGGGGGTTCCTGGGGGTAGGCACCGCGCAGCTGCGAGGGCGTCACCTCCTGGAGGGGCGCCATGAGGAAGGGAAGGGTCGGGCGGTGCACGCACAGCACCGTCGGGGCGTGGGGGGTGGCCAGGAGGTCCACGACCACCGCCTGCGCGGCCGCGGGGTCGTCACGGGCGGCCTGCTCGGTGAGGGCGTCGACGAGTCGTGGCGCGACGCCCGCCAGCGAACCGTAGGGACCGATCGTCGCCCGGCAGCGCGTCCACGGTGAGGACACGAGGTCCGTGGTCCCGAAGGCGGAGAGGAGGTCGACCAGGTCGATGGACTGGCGCACCCCGAGGCGGGTCAGCACCCGGGTCCCCTCCTCACCGTTCCAGGAGGACCGGGACACCGCCTTGGAGTGGCGCAGGAGGGTGAGCGTGGAGGTGACGAGCGTCCCGGCCTCGGCACGGGCGACGAGGTCGGACAGGAGCCGCCGGTCCCCGCGCCGGGTGATGAGCGAGTTCGCCTTGGCCGGTGGGGTCCACCGGGAGGAGTCGATCTCGCGTCGCGAGGCGTGCTCGACAGGACGACGGGTGCGCAGCGCGGGACCCGGTTCGAGCGCGCGGCCCACCCAGTAGTGGACCTCCTTGGTGTGCCCGGCGCCCAGCCGGTAGCGCTGGGTCGTCAGTGGCGCGCCCAGGGCCACCGCCACACCGGTCTCCTCCTCGACCTCGCGGACGGCGGCGACGGGGACCGGTTCGTTCGGCTCGGTCTTGCCCTTGGGCCAGGACCAGTCCCCGTAGCGGGGCCGGTGCACGAGGAGGACCTCGATGTCGCCCGGGTCGACGGGTTCACCGGGAACCGGTGGGCGGGAGTGGTCACGGAACCTCCACACAAGTGACCCCGCAGCGCGGACGAGCCGCGAGGGGATCGGGGAGGGACGGGACCTGGACACGGCTCAAGGGTAACCGCCGTGGTGAGCGCGCCGCACACGCTCGCCGGTCCTCCCTCCCACGCCCCGGGGGCCGTGCTGCGGGCCCGTGGCGCGCGGTGGTCCCACTGCCGGGACGCGTCAGCGGCGGTCCCGGGGTCAGCGTCCGATCACGCGGGCCGAGGCCTCGGCCATGAGTGTCGTCTGGATGTCCTCCAGGGGACGGCCCCGCTTGTCGTGTGAGTGGCGCTTCCACGTGCCGTCCTTGCGCAGCGCCCACGAGGAGGTCGTCGGTGCGACGCCGCGGCGGACGAGGTCGGCGAGGTAGGTGACCTGTCCGGGGTCCGCGATGCGCACGAGGGCCTCCACGCGCCGGTCGAGGTTGCGGTGCATTAGGTCGGCGGAGCCGATCCACACCTCCTCCTCCCCCTCCGGCCCGAAGGCGTAGATGCGGGAGTGCTCGAGGTAGCGCCCGAGGATCGACCTGACCCGGATGTTCCCCGAGAGTCCCGGCACGCCCGCGCGGATCGCGCAGATGCCGCGGACGAGGACGTCCACGTGCACCCCCGCCTGGGAGGCCCGGTACAGGGCGTCGATGACTGCCTCGTCCACGACGGAGTTGACCTTGATCCCCACCCACGCCTCCTGGCCGGCCCGCTTGCGCGCGATCTGGCCGTTGATGCGCTCGATGAGCCCCGGGCGGATCGAGAGGGGGGCGACCAGCAGCCGGTGGAAGGTGGAGCGCGGCGCGTAGCCGGAGAGCTGGTTGAAGAGGCGAGTGAGGTCCTGGGCGACGTCGCGGTCGCAGGTCAGCAGGCCCAGGTCCTCGTAACCGCGGGCGGTCTTGGGGTGGTAGTTGCCGGTGCCGATGTGGCAGTAGCGGCGCAGTCCGTCGGCTTCCTGGCGCACCACCAGGGAGAGCTTGCAGTGGGTCTTCAACCCGACCATGCCGTAGACGACGTGGACGCCCGCCCGCTCGAGCTTCCGGGCCCAGGAGATGTTGGCCTCCTCGTCGAAGCGCGCCTTGATCTCGACGATCGCGACGACCTGCTTGCCGTTCTGGGCGGCCTCGATCAGGGCGGAGACGATGGGGGAGTCCCAGGAGGTGCGGTAGAGCGTCTGCTTCATGGCCAGCACCTGCGGGTCGCGGGCCGCCTGGGTGATGAAGGCCTGGACCGAGGTGGCGAAGGAGTCGTAGGGGTGGTGCAGCAGGACGTCGTGGCTGCGGATCGCCGCGAAGATGTCGGCGGGTCGTGCGGACTCGACCTCGGCCAGTCCCGCGGCGGTCACGGGCACGTACTTGGGGTACTTGAGGTGGGCGATCTCCAGCTCGTGGAGGTCGTTGCACAGGGTGAGGTCCAGGGGAGCGGGCAGGGCGATGACGTCGGCGGCGGAGATCTCCAGCTTCTCCTCGAGGAAGTCGAGGACGAACCGGGAGATCGTGTCCTCGACCTCGAGGCGGACCACGGGACCGAAGCGCCTGCGCAGGAGCTCCTCCTCCATGGCGGTGAGGAGGTTCTCCGCGTCGTCCTCCTCGACCTCCAGGTCCTCGTTGCGGGTGACCCGGAAGCTGTGGGCCTCCACGATCTCCACACCGGGGAAGAGGTGCTCGAGGTGGGCGCGCACCACGTCCTCCAGCGTGATGAACGTGGCACCCCCCTCCGTGGCGACGAAGTCCTCGGGCACGCCCCCGCGCCCCGCGGTGTTGACGTTGATGAGGCGCGGCAGGGACTGGGGCACCTTCACACGGGCGAAGTGCAGCTTGTGGGTGACGGGGTTGCGGACGACGACCGCCAGGTTCAGCGACAGCCCCGAGATGTAGGGGAAGGGGTGCGAGGGGTCGACGGCCAGGGGGGTGAGGACCGGGAAGATCTGACGGCGGAAGTAGGCGGTCATGCGCTCGCGCTGCTCGGGGGCGAGGGCGTCCCAGTGGCGCAGGTGGATCCCCTCGGCCCCCAGGGCGGGGAGGATCTCCTCCTGGAAGTCGCGGGCCTGGCGGGCGGTGAGCTCGCGGGTGCGGGTCTGGATGCCCTCCAGCACCTGCCGGGGCTCGAGGCCGGAGGCCGAGGCCTTCGCGATGCCCGCCGCGATGCGTCGCTTGAGACCCGCGACGCGGACCATGTAGAACTCGTCGAGGTTGGAGGAGAAGATCGCGGAGAACCAGGCCCGCTCCAGCAGCGGCAGGTCGAGGTCCTCCGACTGCTCGAGCACCCGCTCGTCGAAGGCCATCCAGGACAGTTCCCGCTCCGCGAACCGGCCCTTGGGGAGGGGTTCGTCCTCGCCCAGGGGGGTGGAGGTGTCGAGTGGCACCTCCAGGGTGGTCGAGGTGTCCCCACGGGTCGTCGGTTCGTCGTCGTACTCCGCGTCCTCGTGCTCGACGCCCACCAGGGAGGCGTCGTCGGCGGGGACGAAGAACTCGTCCGCGCGTGCCGCCTCGACGCCCTGTGCGGGGGCCGGTGCGGGATCCGGGGCGGCGTCGTCGCCCTCGTCGGGGGCGGGGCCGGGCCAGGAGTCGTCGGGGGCGGAGAAGGTGGGGGTGTCGGACATGGCGTCCCTTCCTGGGAGAGGTCAGCGGCAGGTGTACCAGGCGAAGGTGTCCGTCAGGTGTCAGTTGAGGGTGCCGACCTCGGCGTGGCGGGCGGCCTCGTCGAGTTCGTCGGCGGTGCGGACGAGGGCACGCGCACGGGTGGTGACCGGGTGCGCGAGCGGGTCGGAGGGATCCTCGATCCAGGAGGCGCCGTGTGTCTCCCCGGCGGCGAGGACACGCATGAGGCGGGCGGAGGCGGTGATGATGTCGGCGAGGTCGTCATCGGTGCGCCTGCCCTGGAGCAGGGCGTCGACCTCCCCCATGACAGTCGCGAGGTCGGGGACGGCGACGGGCGGCTCGAGCCCGGGGATGATGCGCGCCCCACGGCCCTCCTCGAAGCGGAGCTCGACGGGCACGCGGTCCTCCCGGTACCACTCGGCCAGGAGGTAGAGGCGCCACAGTGCCCCCGGGAGTGTGAACTCGGGGCTGCGGGACCACATGTCGGCCACGACGTCGGTGCCCTCCGTGCGGATCGTCTCGCGCAGCCGTGCCACGGCCTCCGGGCCGAACTCGTCGTCCCCCACCCCCATGAGTGCCCAGGCGGAGGTGTGGGCCAGTGCGGCGCCGTCTGCGGGGTCCTCGTCCCCGATGATGTACTCCGCGTCCTCGGCCTCGAGCATGGCGGGCCTGCGCGGGGTGCGGTGCTGCTGGGACATGGTGCCCTCCTCGGTGTCTGGGCGTCACGCGCGGCGGGTGGGACCCCGTCGCACGTGGCTCCGGCGCCCGTCCGCCACGGTGCGGTGACGTCGGCTCCTGACCGGTGGTGACCTCTACAATGGTCGGGCGGGCCTATAGCTCAATGGTAGAGCAGCGGACTTTTAATCCGTGGGTTCAGGGTTCGAGTCCCTGTGGGCCCACCGTTCCGCGGGCCGTGGTGCACCCACCGGTGTGGCCACCGACGTCGGTGCCCCTCCGTCTCCTTGTGCGGGCACTCCGCGGGGACGCGGGGACGACTTGCTATCATCGCCGTGGCGATGGATCCCGCCAGGGCGCGAGCCCGAACCGCCCCGATGGCTGATGGTTCCTGTCCACTGACACGAGGTGGGCGGGTCGTGCCCACCGGGAGGGAGTCGGAGATGGCTCCGCACGAGGTCCCCCAGCCCAGCATCGAACGCATGGTCCCCTTCGACGGGAGACCGGTGGTGGTGGGCGTCGTCCCCCACCAGGACCCCCTGGTGCTGCGCACCGCGGAGTCGCTCGCACGGACCCTCGGATCGCCCGCCCTGCACCTCGCCTACGCCGACGTGTCCCGCTACGTCGTCGAGGAGCACCCCGACGGCAGCGTCGTCCACGCACCGATGAGCCCGGACTCCCTCGACGGGGACTGGACGCGGACGCGCGACGGTCTCGAGGCCTGGGCGCAGGACCAACTCGGCTCCGACGGGGTCCCCTGGCACTTCCACTACCTGGCGGGACGCCCGGACCGGGCCCTCACCCACCTCGCCCGTGCGGTCGACGCCTGCGTGCTCGTGGTGGGGACGAGGACGAGCGGGAGGGGCGCCCAGCTCAGGGAGTTCGTGACGGGCTCGGTGTCCACCCACCTCGCCCACCACCAGCACCGGCCCGTGCTCACGGTGCCGCTGGGAGTCGTCGACTGGAAGGACCTGGAGGGCCCGTGGCAGGCATGACACCGATCCCGGCGACGCGGCGGGCAGCGGCCCC
>NZ_CCXH01000197.1 GCF_000820725.1 Actinomyces polynesiensis
GGGGCGTTCCCCTGGACCACGTTCCTCATCAACGTCCTCGGCTCCTTCCTGCTCGGCGCCCTCCAGGAGACGCTCGCACTCACGGGCCCCGACAGCGGGGTCCGCAAGGTGCTGCGCATCGGCGTGGGCACCGGGGTCATCGGGGGGTTCACCACCTACTCGACGTTCGTCCTCGAGGGTGAGCGCCTCCTCTCCCAGTCCGGCGCGGGCGCCCTCGTCGGCGTGGTCTACGTGCTGGTGAGCGTCCTCTGCGGGCTGGTCGCGGCCCTGGCCGGATTCCTGGCCGCAGGCGCGGTGGTGCGGTGGCGGGAGGGGCGTCGCGGTCGCGGGACGGGGACACCCGGTCCGGCCGGTTCAGGAGCGGGACCGTCGGGTCCCGCCACGGATGGGGAGGGACAGGCATGAGTCCGCTCATGTGGGTCGGCATCGCCCTCATGGGGGGACTCGGTGCCGCCATGCGATTCCTCGTCGACTCATGGGTCACGGCGAGGAACCGGCTGCCGATGCCCCTGGGCACCGTGGTCGTCAACGTCAGCGCCTGCTTCCTCATCGGGCTCCTCACGGGACTGGGGTCGCGTCTGCCCGCCGTGGCGGCCGTCGCGCCCCTGCTGGGCACGGGCCTGCTGGGGGGGTACTCGACCTTCAGCACCGCCAGCGTCGAGGGCGCCCGGCTCCTCCGCGCCGGCCGCCCGGTGGCCGGGGCCGTCCATGCGGGCGGCATGATCGTGCTCAGCCTGACCTCCGGGTGGGTGGGGATCCTGCTCGGCTCCTGACCTCCCCGGTGCGCCGGGCCCGCGGATCGACGGGTCCGGTGCACGACACCTCCGGGGACGGGGACGGGGACGGGGGTGGGTCCGTGTCGCGGGGTGACGGGCACCTGTGACCATGGCACGGTGGTGTCGTCCCGACGGAGGCCGTCGGGACGGGGCGTGGAGCTCCCGGGCGGAAGGACGGACGGATGAGGTTGTGGTCGCTGCACCCGGTGTACCTCGACGGCAAGGGTTTGGTCGCCTGCTGGCGGGAGGCCCTCCTGGCACAGGCGGTGCTGGCCGGCCGCACCACCGGCTACACCCACCACCCCCAGCTGCGTCGCTTCCGTGGGACCCCTGACCCCCTGGCCGCCATCGGCGCGTACCTGGAGGGCCTCGCCGCGGAGGCCACGCGACGCGGCTACCACTTCGACACCTCCCGGATCATCCGGCGCAGCGCGGGTGGGGGAGCAGGAGGGGGGACCGCGCGACCCGTGGCCCGTCATGGAGGTCACCACGGGGCAGCTGGCCCTCGAGCGGCGCCACCTGTCGGAGAAGCTGCGTCGACGCAGCCCCGGTGACCTCGCCCGACTCGAGGCCGTCGGGGGGGACGGTGTGGATCCGCATCCCCTCTTCCACCGTGTCCCGGGCGGCGTCGCCGACTGGGAGAGGGCCGGGGACGGTGGGCGCTGAGCGCTCCCGCAGCTGGTGGGCGCTGCGCCGGGGCCTCCGGCCCCACGGGACGGGCCCGCACGGGTGGTCCGTCTCACAGGGTCGTTCACCGGATGTTCACCCGGGTCGATCCGCCCGGACACCTGCGCTCCCTAGCTTGTGCCACAGCCGGGCAACTCCGGCGTGACAATGGGCCGTCCGACGGGCGGCAGAAACGGAAGATGAAAATGTCACTGCGTGCCAGCTTCACCCGCACCGGAGTGGTCCTCGGTGCCGGCGCCCTCGTTGCCTCCCTCGCGGCGTGCGGTTCCTCCTCGGATGCGACCTCCGGCGAGTCCGACTCCTCCGCTGCCAGCGGCGACGCCACCACCTCCGAGCTCTCCGGCAGCCTCGCGGGTGCGGGTGCCTCCTCGCAGGAGTCCGCGATGGAGGCCTGGAAGGCCGGCTTCGCGGCCCTGCAGCCCGATGTGACGCTCTCCTACGACGCGGTCGGTTCCGGTGCCGGCATCACCCAGTTCACCGACGGACAGGTCGCCTGGGCCGGATCGGACGCCCCCCTGGAGGGCGACGACATCGCGGCCGCCGAGTCGCGTTGCGGCGGCCCCGCCTGGGACCTCCCGGTCTACGTCTCCCCGGTCGCCGTGATCTTCAACCTGGACGGGATCGACTCCCTCAACCTCGACGCCGCCACGATCGCCAAGATCTTCCGCGGTGACATCACCAAGTGGAACGATCCCGCCATCGCCGCCACCAACTCCGGCGTCACCCTGCCCGACCTGGCCATCACCCCCGTCCACCGGTCCGACGAGTCCGGCACGACGGAGAACTTCACGGACTACCTCCACGCCGCCGCCCCCGACGTGTGGACCGACGAGGCCGCCAAGGCCTGGCCGATCTCCGGCGGTGAGTCCGGCGACAAGACCGCCGGAGTCGTCCAGGCCGTCCAGGCCGGCACCGGCACCATCGGTTACGCGGACGCCTCCCAGGCCGGCAGCCTCGGCACCGCCGCCCTGGAGACCAAGGACGGATCCTTCGTCGCCTTCTCCAACGACACCGCCGCGAAGGCCGCCGAGACCGCCACGAAGGTCGAGGGCACCGACACCCACGACATCGCGCTCTCCGTCGACCGCGTGCCCGCCACGAACGACTCCTACCCGCTGATCCTCATCTCCTACTCGATCGTGTGCTCGACGTACTCCGATGCGAACGAGGGCGCCCTGGTCAAGGCCTTCGTCGGCTACCAGGTCTCCGAGGACGGACAGAACCAGGCCGCCGAGGCCGCCGGGTCCGCCCCGCTGAGCGAGGCCCTGCGCACGCAGGTCCAGGCCTCCCTCGACGCCATCAAGTGACCGTCCTGTCCCGCCCCCGATTCCAGGACTGATCCCCAGATGAACAACACCGGCAGGACCGGCAACGTCGTCTTCAGGGCCATCGCGACGGCGGCGGCCGTGCTCATCCTCTGCACGCTCGCCGCCGTCGCGATCTTCCTCGTCCTGCGGGCCTGGCCCGCACTGTCGGACCCCTCGCTGACGTTCCGCACGATGGGCTCCTCCGACGAGGTCTCGATCTGGGCCTTCACGGCTCCCCAGATCTTCGGCACGCTCCTCGGGGCCGTGCTCGCCATGGTGGTGGCGGTCCCGGTCTCGATCGGCATCGCCCTCTTCATCAGCCACTACGCCCCGCGGCGCATGGCCCAGGTCCTCGGCTACCTCGTCGACCTGCTGGCCGCGATCCCCTCGGTCGTCTACGGCCTGTGGGGTGCCATCTGGCTGATCCCCAAGCTGGTCCCCGTGTGGACCTGGCTCGCCACCCACGTCGGCTGGTTCCCCCTCTTCGCGGGCCCCGCCTCGCCCACCGGGCGCGTCATCGCCTCGGTGGCCCTGATCCTCGCGGTCATGGTCCTCCCGATCATCACCTCCGTCACCCGGGAGGTCTTCCTCCAGACGCCGCCCCTCCACGAGGAGGCCGCACTGGCCCTGGGGGCCACCCGGTGGGAGATGGTGCGCATGGCGGTCCTGCCCTTCGGGCGTTCCGGCGTGATCTCGGCCTCGATGCTCGGCCTGGGCCGTGCGCTCGGCGAGACGATGGCCGTGGTCATGGTCCTCTCCGTCGGCAGCACCTTCTCCTGGCAGATCCTCCAGGCGGGCAAGCACTCGACGATCGCGGCGAACATCGCGCTCCAGTTCCCCGAGTCCACGGGGATCAACACCTCTGCCCTCATCGCCACCGGCCTGGCGCTCTTCGCGATCACGATGGTCGTCAACTCCATCGCGCGCTGGATCGTGTCCCGCCGCGCCGAGTTCTCGGGAGCCAACTGATGACCACGACCACCGCACGTGCCCCGCGCGAGCGCCGCACCTCACCCTTCGCGTCCACCGACCCGGCCTGGGACCGTCGCCGGGCCGTCAAGGACAAGGCCGCCCTCGTCGGGGTCTCCGTGGCCTTCCTCCTGGCCATGGTCCCCCTGGTGTCCCTGGTCTGGACCGTCCTCAGCAACGGGTACCTGCGCCTGACCTGGTCCTTCCTCACCACCGACATGGTCGGGGTCTTCGGCGGGAAGCCCAACGGGGGCATCGCCCACGCCATCGTCGGCACCCTCCTCATCACCCTGTGGGCGACCCTGATCTCGGCCCCCATCGGGGTGTTCGCCGCGATCTACCTCGTGGAGTACGGGGCGGGGAACCGCCTGGCGAAGGCCACCACCTTCTTCGTGGACGTCATGACCGGCATCCCCTCCATCGTGGCGGGCCTCTTCGCGGCGGCGCTCTTCACCATCACGGTGGGCTCCGGGTACCGCGCGGGCATCATGGGCGCCGTGGCGCTCAGCGTCCTCATGATCCCCACCGTCGTGCGCTCCTCGGAGGAGATGCTGCGCCTGGTGCCCAACGAGCTGCGCGAGGCCTCCTACGCGTTGGGCGTGCCCAAGTGGCGCACGATCGTCAAGGTCGTCCTGCGCACCTCCGCCGCGGGCCTGACGACCTCGGTGATGCTCGCCATCGCCCGCGTCATCGGCGAGACCGCCCCGCTGCTCATGACGGTCGGCTTCATCGAGAAGATGAACACCAACGTCTTCGACGGACGCATGACCACGCTGCCCGTGTACGTCTACCGTCAGTACTCCCAGGGTCTGGCGACCTGCCGCGCGGGGGTCACTGACTGCGTCACGACCATCAACTACGAGCGCGCCTGGGCCGCGGCCCTGGTGTTGATCATCATCGTCATGCTGCTCAACCTGATCGCCCGGGGCATCGCACGCGCCTTCGCCCCCAAGGGACGGTGACGAGGGCGGCCCCCGGTCGTCCCCACCTCCTCCCACCAGCCATTCGCCTCGCCCCCAGAGACAACGAAGGACCACGATGCCCAACCGTCTGGAAATCACCGACGAGTCCATCTACTACGGCGACTTCCTCGCCGTGGAGGGTGTCACCGTCAACATCCCCTCCCACTCCATCACCGCACTCATCGGGCCCTCGGGCTGCGGGAAGTCGACGTTCCTGCGCACGCTCAACCGCATGCACGAGGCCATCCCCGGAGCCCGGGTGGAGGGGCAGGTGCTGCTGGACGGCACCGACATCTACGGCAGGGACGTGGACCCCGTCCAGGTGCGTCGGCGCGTCGGGATGGTCTTCCAGCGTCCCAACCCCTTCCCGACGATGTCGATCCGGGACAACGTCCTGGCGGGCGTCAAGCTCAACTCCCGTCGCATGTCGAGGTCGGACCAGGACACCCTGGTCGAGGAGTCACTGCGGGGCTCCAACCTGTGGAACGAGGTCAAGGACCGGCTCGAGAAGCCCGGCTCCTCCCTGTCGGGCGGCCAGCAGCAGCGTCTGTGCATCGCCCGCGCCATCGCGGTGCGCCCCGAGGTGCTCCTCATGGACGAGCCCTGCTCGGCCCTGGACCCGATCTCGACGCTCGCCATCGAGGACCTGATGAACGACCTCAAGGACGAGTACACGATCGTCATCGTCACCCACAACATGCAGCAGGCCGCGCGCGTGTCCGACCGCACCGGCTTCTTCAACCTCGAGGCGACCGGCAAGCCGGGACGTCTCGTGGAGTTCGACACGACCGAGAAGATCTTCTCGACGCCTTCGGAGAAGGCGACGGAGGACTACATCTCCGGTCGTTTCGGCTGAGTCCCGGGGGCGGGACCAACGGGGGGTCGGGGCCGTGCGCCCCGGCCCCCCGTCGCACGTGGACCGCGGCGGGGAAGGGGGTGGGTCACTCCCCGGAGTCCCTCACCGAGGAGGTGAGGGACTCCGAGTGCGTCCCCGCGAGGCAGGTGACGGTGCGGTCCCCGGAGCTCCCCCAGGAACTCTCGGTGGGCACCATCCAGGTCAGGTCGAAGCGGGACTCGGCCGGGTCCACCCCGACGTAGTCGGTGAAGGCCGCCGTGCACCGCCGGTCCGCGAGCGCGGTGAGCTCGGCCTGAGCCGGCAGGGTGTCCGTGTCGAGGTCGAAGGTGCCCACCACCTCCAGGGCGTGCGGGCTGTCGCAGTCGCGCACGTCCACCTCCGTGACGGTGTCCCCGGAGGGGGAGGCGAGGCACTCGCCCGCGGACAGGGACAGGACGCTCGTCGAGGAGCAGCCCCCTGCCACCAGGACGGCCGTCACCCCGGCGAGCGCCAGCGGACCCCGCATCCCCCTGTTCACTGCACGATGGCGTGGAGCAGGGTGAACATCACCGCCGACACCAGCGCAGCCGCGGGCAGGGTCAGGAACCAGGCCACCACGATGTTGCCGGCCACGCCCCAACGGACCGCGGAGAAGCGGCGGGTGGCGCCGACGCCCAGGATGGCGGAGGTGATGGTGTGCGTGGTGGAGATCGGGGCGTGGAGGACGAAGGCCGAGATGTAGAGGATCGAGGCGGACACCGTCTCCGCGACGAAACCGCGGGCCGGGTCCAGGTCGATGATGCGCCTGCCCAGGGTGCGCATGATGCGCCACCCTCCGGAATAGGTGCCCAGGGAGATCGCGCCCGCGGCGCAGAGCTTGACCCACAGCGGGATCGACATGTCGCCGGTGACGGGGTCGAAGATGTTGTGGGTGTCGCCGTAGCCACCCGCGACCAGGGCCATGACGATGACCCCCATCGTCTTCTGCGCGTCCTGGAGCCCGTGCCCCAGGGCCATGGCGGCAGCCGACACGGTCTGGGCCATGCGGAAGTGGCGCATCGTGCGGTGGTAGGGGAAGTTCGCGAAGATCCGCATGACGAGCTTCATCGCGAGGTAGCCCAGGAAGAAGCCGAGCACCGGCGAGGCGAACATCGGGATGATGACGGAGTCGAGGATCCCCGTCCACTTGACCTGGGTCGAGGACATGAGGCCCGCACCCACGAGGCCACCGATGAGGGCGTGCGAGGAGGAGGACGGCAGTCCCAGCCACCAGGTGATGAGGTTCCAGGTGCACGCGCCCAGCAGGGCGCCCAGGACGATGAGCAGTCCCTCGCGCTGCATGGAGACGTCACTGGAGAGGGAGTAGTGGGAGATGTCGATGATGCCCTCACCGATGGTCTTGGCGACCTCCGTGCCCAGGAGTGCGCCGACCACGTTCATCACCGCGGCCATGACCAGTGCCACGCGCGGGGTCAGCGCCCGCGTCGACACCGAGGTGGCGATCGCGTTGGCCGCGTCGTGGAAACCGTTGGTGAAGTCGAAGGCCAGGGCGATCGCGATGACCAGCAGGACGAGGACCAGGTTGAGGTCCACTGTCTCAGGACTCCTTCACGGCGATCGTCTCGATGCCGTTGGCGAGGTCCTCGAAGGCATCGGCGCAGCGCTCGAGCACCTCCACGACGTCCTTGAGCTTGATGATCGTCACCGGGTCCAGACCCGACTCGAACAGGGTCGTCAGGGTCATGCGGTAGGCCTGGTCGCCCTCGTTCTCGAGGCGGTTGATCTCGACCCAGTAGTCGCGCAGCGACAGGGGCGACTTCAGGCCCGGCATCGCCTCGGCCGTCTGCTCGGCGCAACGGGCGAGGACGTCCACCTGGCTGGCCAGGAGGGCGGCGACGTCGTCGGGGATGTCGGTGAGTCCGTAGAGGACGATCAGGTCCCCGGCCTCGTCGAGGAGGTCCATGCAGTCGTCGAGCCGCGCCGCCAGGAACCCGAGGTCCTCGCGGTCGAAGGGTGTGACGAAGGAGAGGTTGAGGCGTCGGACCACCTGGTGGTTGACCTCGTCGCCGGCGTGCTCGACCTCGTGGAGCCTGTCGCGCAGGGCGACGCGCTCCGTCGGGCTGGCCCCCAGCATCTCTGCGAGGAGTCCGACTCCGGTGACGAGCTCCCTGGCCTGGGTGGAGAGGAGGTCGAAGAACGACGGCCCCTCCGGTTTACGCAGTCCCACGGCATGTCTCCCAAGGGTTCAATGGGTCACGGGCGCTTCCAGAGTAGAGCACGGCAGGGGCCCTCCATGACCTCCCGGTGTCCCGGAGGTGGACGGCAGGTGCCGCTCGGGGCGGTCCCACCACGCGGGCGCGCACGCTCCGGGAAGGGCCGCTGCCCCGCGTGTGCCGTTGCGCACAGGTCCGTCGGGACCATCCGCCCTCGCGGAGGGGTGTTGCGTGCGTCATCATTGAGACTGTTGGTCGAGGGCGTGACCGCGCCCCGGAATACCGAGTGCCTCAGGAGGCAAGAAGTATGTCCGTGTCTGAAAAGGACGTGCGCGCAGCAGCGCCGTCGAACGCACCCGAAGAGGTCATCACCTGGGTGACCGGCATTGCCGAGCTCGCGAAGCCCGAGAGGGTCGAGTTCAGCGATGGCTCCCAGGAGGAGTGGGACCGTCTCACCTCCGAGATGGTCGCTTCCGGGATGTTCACCCAGCTGAACCCCGAGAAGCGTCCGAACAGCTTCCTCGCGCGCTCCCTTCCCTCCGATGTGGCGCGCGTCGAGTCCCGCACGTTCATCTGCTGTGAGAAGGAGGAGGACGCCGGCCCGACGAACCACTGGGCCGATCCCAAGCAGATGAAGGCGACCCTGCACGAGAAGTTCACCGGCACCTACGCCGGTCGCACGATGTACGTCGTGCCCTTCTCCATGGGTCCCCTGGGCGGCCCGATCTCCCAGCTGGGCATCGAGGTCACCGACTCCCCCTACGTCGTCACCAACATGCGCATCATGACGCGCATGGGCTCCGCTGCGATGGACCTCATCGCCGAGGGCAAGCCGTGGGTCCCCGCGGTCCACTCCGTCGGCAAGCCGCTGGCCCCGGGCGAGAAGGACGAGGCCTGGCCCTGCAATGACGAGAAGTACATCACCCACTTCCCCGAGACCAACGAGATCTGGTCCTACGGCTCCGGTTACGGCGGCAACGCCCTCCTCGGCAAGAAGTGCTTCGCGCTGCGCATCGCCTCCACGATGGCGCGTCGCGACAACTGGATGGCCGAGCACATGCTGATCCTGCGCCTCAACCGTGAGGCCACCGGCCAGCAGTTCCACGTCACCGCGGCCTTCCCGAGCGCCTGCGGCAAGACGAACCTCGCCATGCTCCAGCCCACGATCCCCGGCTACAAGGTCGAGACCGTCGGCGACGACATCGCCTGGATGCGTCCCGGCCCCGACGGCCGCCTCTACGCCATCAACCCCGAGGCCGGCTTCTTCGGCGTCGCACCGGGTACGTCCTACGACACCAACCCGATGGCCATGGAGACCATGAAGGCCAACACCATCTTCACCAACGTCGCCCTGACGGACGACGGTGACGTGTGGTGGGAGGGCATCGACGGACCCGTCCCGGCCCACCTGATCGACTGGCACGGCAAGGACTGGACGCCCGACTCCGGTGAGAAGGCCGCCCACCCGAACTCCCGCTTCACCACCCCGGCGAAGCAGTGCCCGATCATCTGCCCCGACTGGGAGGCCCCTCAGGGTGTCCCGATCGACGCGATCCTCTTCGGTGGCCGTCGCGCCACGAACGTGCCGCTGGTCGCCGAGCAGTACGAGGGCGCCCACGGCGTGTTCATCGGCGCCTCCGTGGCCTCCGAGGTCACCGCCGCCGCGACCGACGTCAAGGCCGGCTCGCTGCGTCACGACCCCTTCGCCATGCTGCCCTTCTGCGGCTACAACATGGCCGACTACTGGGGCCACTGGCTGGACATGCAGGCGGAACTCGGCGAGAAGTTCCCCTACATCTACCAGGTCAACTGGTTCCGCAAGGACGAGAACGGGAAGTTCATGTGGCCGGGCTACGGCGACAACTCCCGTGTCCTCGACTGGATCGTGCGCCGTCGCGCCGGTGAGGTCGAGGCCATCGACGGCGTGACCGGCCGGTACCCGAAGTTCGAGGACTTCAACCTGGACGGCCTCGACATCGACAGGGCGAAGTGGGACAAGCTCTTCGCCATCGATCCCGATGCCTGGGCCGCTGAGATGGACGACACCGAGAAGTACTTCTCGCAGTTCGGCTCCCACCTGCCCCAGGCGATCACCGACCAGCTCGCGAAGTTCCGCGAGCGGATCGCTGCCGCCAAGGCCTGAGCCCCGGCTCACCGACGGG
>NZ_CCXH01000198.1 GCF_000820725.1 Actinomyces polynesiensis
GGCCCGTCCTCCTTCCGGGAGGGCGGGCCCGTCCGCGTCCGCCCTCGTCGACGGGGGATACTGTGCCCATGCCGCACAGCCCCGCCCGCCGTCGAACCCGTGACCGACGCCGTGCCCCCTCCCTGCGGGCCCTCGCGCTCCTCCTCGCGCTGGTGGCACCGACCGCGCTGGGCCTGGCCGCCTGCGACCTCGACGCGCAGGTGGGGGTCTCCGCCGACGGGGTGGCCGACGTGGTCCTCGAGGTCGGCATCGACCGCTCGCTCGTCGACGGGGACGGGCCGACCTGTGAGCAGGTGGTCGACGGAGTCCTCCAGGGCATCGTCCCCACCGACGGAGCCGACCTGGAGGTCGCCGAGGTCGCCGACGACTCCGCGCTGCGCTGTCGGATGACCACCACCCTCACCCTCGGGGGCGACCAGTGGGACGGCCAGTCCGGGCGCCCCCTGTGGTGGGCCGACGCCGACGAGGGCGGGTACCGCCTCGCGCTGCCCCTTTCCCAGGGCTCCGGCTCGAGCGGGGTCTCCCAGGAGGTGGCCGACTCCCTGGGGATCTCCGCCGATGACGTCGTGCTCACGGTGACCATGCCGGCCGACATCACCTCCGCCACCGTCGGGACCGTGGAGGGGGCCACCGTCACCGTGCGCGGCTCCGACGTGCTGCTGCGCGACCTCGACATCGAGGCCGGCACCCGCCACGGTCCGGGCCGCGGGACCCTGGTGGTCATCGGCACCCTCGGCCTCGGCGCCGCCGCCCTGGGGGGACTGGCCCTGCTCGTCCGCAGGGAACACGTCCGGCACGGGCGGGGACCTTCCGCCTAGACTGCAGGTCGACGACCCCGGGAGGCGATGTGGCGGACCAGTACCTGAGCGAGGACGAGATCGAGCGGGCCCGAGGCCTCCTGGAGCGCGTGGACGCGATGTTCACCCAGCGCGTCGTCGGTCAGGCGGACCTGCGCCGGGCCCTGGTGGCCGGGCTCCTGGCGCGCGGCCACGTGCTCATCGAGTCCGTCCCCGGCCTCGCCAAGACGACCGCCGCCCAGACACTGGCCGCCGCCGTCTCGGGCACGTTCCACCGCATCCAGTGCACGCCCGACCTGATGCCCAACGACATCATCGGCACCCAGATCTACAACTACGCCACCGGCGAGATGACGACGCAGCTGGGACCCGTGCACGCCAACATCGTCCTGCTCGACGAGATCAACCGCTCCTCCGCCAAGACCCAGTCCGCCATGCTCGAGGCCATGCAGGAGGCGCAGACGACCATCGGTGGTGTCCTCCACCCCCTGCCCAGGCCCTTCATGGTGATGGCCACGCAGAACCCGATCGAGGAGGAGGGCACCTACGTCCTCCCCGAGGCGCAGATGGACCGCTTCCTCATGAAGCAGGTCATCACCTACCCGCAGCCGCGGGAGGAACTCGAGGTCCTCGACCGCATCGACTCCGGTTCCATCGCCCGGCCCCTGCAGGGGCAACCCATCTCGCTGGAGGAGCTCGGGGACCTCCAGGCCCTCACGCGGCGGATCTTCGTGCACCGCACGATCAAGACCTACATCGTCGACATCATCAACACGACCAGGGGGGCGGGACCGCACCCCCTCCCGGGTCTGGGCAGCCACGTGCGGGTGGGCGCCTCCCCGCGCGGCGGCATCGCCCTCATGCAGGTCGCCCAGGCCCTGGCCCTGATGGCGGGGCGCAACTACGTCGTGCCCGAGGACATCAAGGCCATGCGCCACCCGATCCTGCGTCACCGCCTGATCAGGACCTACGACGCCATGGCGGACGACGTCTCCGTGGACGGGCTCGTCGACGCCGTCTTCAACGCCGTCCCGGTGCCCTGAGGGGGTCCACGGTGCACTCCCCCGGACTCGAGGCCATCTCCGCACGCGTGGAGCTGCCCGTCCTGCGACGCCTCCTGTCGGAGATGGAGGGGCGGCACGGGTCCGCACGGGCGGGGCGGGGCACGGAGTTCCTCGACATGGCGGAGTACAAGGCGGGCGACGACGTCAAGGACATCGACTGGTTGGTCTCCGCACGCGCCGGGCGACCCGTCGTCAAGCGCTTCGAGGCCACGGCGAACGTCCAGGTTGTCCTCGTGGTCGACATCGGTCGCTCCATGGGGGCCCGGGCCCCAGTCGGGGGAGACCAAGGAGGAGGTCGCGCTCGCGGCCTGCGAGACCATCGCGTGGCTGTCGACGGTGAGGGGGGACCAGGTGGGCCTGGTCGCCGGGGACTCCCGGCGCGTGCGCCAGGTGCCGGCACGGTCGGGCAAGGCCCACGCGGAGATGCTCCTGCGCCGGATCGCCGAGGACATCGACCTCGCCTCACCCGCCTCCGACGTGGGGCGCCTGCTGGGGAGGGCACTCGCCTCGACGCGCAGACGCTCCCTCGTCGTACTCGTCACGGACGGCACCAGTCCCGACCCCTCCCTGGAGGACCTCGTCAAGAGGTTGCGGGTCCGCCACGAGATGATCGTCATGTCCGTCGCGGACGCGGACCCGACCTCACTGCCGCGCGGCACCGAGGTCATCGACGTCGACGCCGGGCCGTTGCCGGACTTCGTGACGGCCGACGCGGAGCTCGCCGCGCAGGCGCACGAGGCCGTCGCACTGCGCCGGGCGCAGGTCTCGCACATGCTCTGGCGCAGGGGGGTCACGCAGGTCGGCGTGGACTCCGTGGCCGCGGTGCCCCGCGCGCTGGTGACCGCCCTGGAGAGGGGGAGCCGTGTCCGGTGACTCCCTGCGTGACCCGGTGACCTACCCGAACTGGATGTGGGTGCTGGGCGTGGTCCTCGCGGTGCTCGTGGTGTCGTGGGTGGTGGGGTGCCTCGTGCACTGGTGGCGCTCGGAGGAGACCGAGGCCCCGGCCCTGCTCTCGATCTCCAGGGCGGAGCGGATGCGTTACCTCGCCCTGGTGGAGGAGATCCGCGCGCGCCGCGACGGTGGGGACTACGACCTGAGGGCGCTGCACCTCGCCCTCGCCGGACTCATGCGGGCCCTCGGGACGGCACGCACGGGCCGTGACCTGGAGGTGGCCACCGTGGAGGAGGTCGAGGTGCTGACCCCCACCTGGCCGCAGCTGGCGGCGGTGCTGCGGGAGTGCGAGCGTCCCAGCTTCGAGGGTGACCCCCGTGGTGCGGAGGACCGCGCGCTCACGCTGGCGAGGGAGGCGGTGGAGTCATGAGGTTCCCCCTGCTCGCCCTCCTCGTCCTCGTCGTGGTCGCGCTCGCCACGGCGGCCGGATGGTGGGTCCTGCGCGACGCCGGTCGGCGTGAGGGGCGCCGGGGCTGGGTCGCGAACAGCGGCTACGTGCGTGAGCTGCCCAAGTACCGTGCGCTCGTCAGGCGCACGCGCTGGGCCCTCGTGGGAGTGGTGGCGAGCCTGGTCGGCCTGACCGTGGCGGTGGCCGTCTCGGCCGGCGCACCCGTGGACCGGCACCTGGAGGACCGTCGGCTCTCGAGCAGGGACATCGTGCTGTGCCTGGACGCCTCGGGCTCGATGATCCCCTACGACGGCCAGATCGCTGCCTCCTTCCGTCGGATCGTCGACCACTTCTCCGGGGAGCGGATCTCCCTGCACCTGTGGTCCGCGCGCACCATGGTTCTCTTCCCCCTCACCGACGACTACGACATGGCCACGCAGACCCTGGAGGACGTCGGGGACCTGATGACCGACGGGTACCAGGGGCAGACCTCGGACGGCGTGTACGTGACCACCGAACTCATGGACTTCCTCGAGGGCACCGACGACCCCAACGGTCAGTTGTCCTCCCTGGCCGGGGACGGCCTGGCCGGGTGCGTCCTCGGCTTCGACCACACGGACCGGGAACGCTCGCGGATGGTCATCCTCGCCACCGACAACGAGGTGCTCGGGTCCCAGATCTACACCCTCCCCCAGGCCATGGAGTTCGCCCGGCAACAGGGGGTGGTCGTCACCGCGCTCTACCCGGGGGACACGACGTACCTGACGAGTGAGGGGACGGAGCTGCGCGACCAGGTGCGCACCACCGGCGGGGACTTCCACGACGCCGCCCAGCCCTCGTCCGTGGACGGCATCATCGCCGAGATCGAGGCGCAGCAGCGGGTCGACCTCGAGGGCAGCGCCACCACGGTCGTGACGGACCGCCCGGGTTCGGCACTGGCCTGGGTGGCCGTCGCCCTCGTCGCGCTCCTGGCGCTGTGCGGATGGGCGAGACTGTGAGGGCGCGCACGTGGTGGGGAGGCACGGGTGGACCCGGTGGTGGACCCCGTGACGTCGTGCGGGGCGGGTTCGGGGGTGTGACGCGATGATCCTCCGACCGGTCGTGGAACCGGCATGGCTGCTGGTCGTGCTCGCCCTGGTCCTGGCCGCCCTGCTGGTCCTGGGCGCGCGCCGACGCGGCCCCCTCGGGCGCTGGGCGCTCGTGCGCAGGGGCCTGATGTCGGCCCTGGTCCTGCTCATGCTGCTCGGACCCTCGGTGCCCGGGGAGGCGCAGCGGGTCACCTCGACCACCGAGGTGTGGTTCGTCATCGACCGGACCGGGTCCATGGCCGCGGAGGACTGGGACGGGGACCGGCCCCGCCTCGACGGCGTCAAGGAGGACCTGCACACCGTCCTGGAGTCCATGGCCGGCGCCCGCTTCTCGGTGCGCACCTGGGACTCGGACGTGCGCACCGTCGTCCCGCTCACCACCGACGAGTCGGCCATCGGGTCCTTCATCGACACCTTCAGCCAGGAACTCTCGGAGTACTCCCAGGGCTCCTCGCTGGACCGTCCCACCACCCGTCTGCTGGCGGACCTCGCGGCCGCCCGGGAGTCCCACCCCGAGGACGTCCGCTACCTCTTCGTCCTCTCCGACGGGGAGACCTCCAACGAGGTCGCCTCCCCGCAACCGGACGCCTGGGCCCCGTTGCGGCAGTACGTGGACGGGGGTCTGGTCATCGGGTACGGCACCGAGGAGGGTGGGCACATGCGCGTCCACCGGCTCGGCGACGGGACGCAGGACTCCACGGGCGCCCAGTCGGGTGCGGCGCCGGAGTGGATCCGTGACTACTCCCAGCCGGGTGCGCCCCCGGCGGTCTCCCGCATCGACGAGGCAGCGCTGGAGTCCGCGGCGTCCGAACTGGGGGTTGCCTACGTGCACTCCCCCGGCAGTGACGTGATCAGGCGGGAGGCCTCCGCGATGATGGCCGACGCCGAGCTCATCGTGGACTCGCGCGAGGAGCTGTCCACCTACCGTTACCTCATCTGGCCCCTCGCCCTGGCCCTGGGAGCGCTGGCCGCCTGGGAAGGGGCGGCCCTGGCCGGTCGTGTGCGAGCACTGAGGAGGGCCCATGCCGTCTGAGCAGCCCACCACCCCCACTCCGCGCCCCCGCGGACGTCGTCGGCGTCGGGAGGCGCAGTCCGGGGAGATGCTGGTTCCCTTCGGTGCGCCCCTCGCTGATGCCCCCTCAGGGGAGGGGGACGTCCCCCCCGGGGCCCCGGGTCCCCGGGGGTCCCCTCCGCAGGTGGACGAGGGCGTCCGCGGCGCTCCCGGTCGGCGCTCAGGCCCCTGTGGTGGTCGATGCCGCTGGTCGTGGTCATGGCGCTCGCCGCGGTCTTCCTCCTGGGCATGCACATGTGGTCCTGGGCGTCGGTGCGCGCCTACCAGGACGCCCGCTTCCCGCAGGCCCGCTCCGGTTTCGAGGGGCAGGTGGCGTGGACGCGTTCGGGGCCGGAGACCTGGGTGGCGGACTACAACCTCGGGTCCACGCTCCTGGTCCAGGGCTACCTCGACGTCGGTGTCGCCCATCTGGAACTGGCGATGGAGTCCGTGCCGCGGGCCACCGAGGTGGCGCCCGGCTACATCGAGTCCTACTCCTACGAGTGCCGGGTCAGGACCAACCTGGCCCTCGGCCTGGAGGGGCAGGGGGACGTGAGCGCCACGGACCTGGACTGGGCCGGGGCAGCTGACCTGTACGAGCGCTCCGCCGACCTGCTGGCGCCGTGTCGCAGCATCGACACCTCGCAATCCCAGTCTGGGGCGCAGTCCGGGGACCCGCAGTCCGGGGACCCGCAGTCCGGCCAGGGGTCCGGGGGCCAGTCCGGGGGCGACCCGCAGTCAGGCGGGGGCTCCGACGGCGAGGGCGGTGAACCCCAGTCCGGGGAGGGTGGTGGCGCCTCTCCCGAGCCCTCCGGCTCCGGTGACGGGTCCGGAGCCGATCCCTCCGCCCGACCCGGTGAGGGAGGATCCGCCGAGCCCTCCCCGGACCCCTCCGGGCAGACCGGCACGGGACAACAGGAGGATCCCGGTGAGGGGGCGGAGAGGGCGAAGGACCGCCTGGACGGGAAGGCCCGTGACGCCCGGGAGCGCGCCGAGGGCAGGACACCTGCGGGGGAGCCGTCCGCCGAGCCCTCCACGGGCCCGTCGGAACAGCCGTCCCCGGGATCCTCCGCGCAACCCACCCCCGGCGGGAACTCCCCGGGGAGCCCGACTCCGACCCCGAGTGCGTCCCCGACCCCGGACCCGTTCGGGAAGGAGACGGACGAGCAGCGTCGCCGACGCCAGGAACTCGAACGCCAGTTGGAGCAGTCGCGCACCGACCAGGGCAACAGCTACGACCAGAACCGACCGGGGTCGCCGGGCGGCGGGTGGTGAGTCCCACGGCGTGGGTACCCGCCGTACCCCTGACCTGAGCCGTCGGACCCCGCGCTGCCCGCTGCCCGGGCCCGTGCGGGAGCCGGTGGCGACCATCTGTCGGGCGGCCGTCGGGGGCCGCGCCCCCAGCCGTTAGAGTGTCCCCGTGAAGGTCCTCCTGGTGGGCACCGGCGGGCGTGAACACGCACTGGCCCGTGCCCTGGTCCGAACCTCCGATTCCGTCGACCTGGTCGTCCAGGCCGGCAACCCCGGCATGGACGCGTTGGGCACCGCCGTCGCCTTCCCCGCCACCGAGCCCGACGCCGTGGCGCACGTCGCCCGCGAGCAGGGCGTCGACCTCGTGGTCGTGGGACCCGAGGCCCCCCTGGTCGCGGGGGTCTGCGATGCGGTCACCGCCGCGGGGATCCCCTGCTTCGGTCCCACCTGCGCCGCCGCCGAGCTGGAGGCCTCCAAGAGCTTCGCCAAGGACGTCATGGCCGCAGCCGGTGTCGCCACGGCGCGTTCCTTCACGTGCCGCACGACGGAGCAGGTCGAGGCCGCACTGGACGAACTCGGCGCACCGCACGTCGTCAAGGACGACGCCCTGGCGGCGGGCAAGGGCGTCGTGGTCACCGAGGACCGGCAGGCCGCCCTCGCCCATGCCGGACACTGCCTGTCCCGTCCCGGTGGCGCGGTGGTCATCGAGGACTACCTCGACGGCCCCGAGGTCTCACTCTTCTGCGTGTGCGACGGGGAACGCGCCGTCCCCCTGGTGCCCGCCCAGGACTTCAAGCGGCTGCGCGACGGCAACGAGGGCCCCAACACCGGCGGAATGGGCGCCTACTCCCCCCTGCCCTGGCTGCCCGCGGGTGTCGCGCAGGAGGTCGTCGACACGGTCGCCCTGCCCACGCTCGCGGAGATGGCGCGCCGGGGCACCCCGTTCCGTGGCCTGCTCTACTGCGGCCTCGCGCTGACGCACCGGGGCATCCGGGTCGTGGAGTTCAACGTGCGCTTCGGTGATCCCGAGACCCAGGTGGTCCTCGAACGCCTCGAGTCCCCCCTCGTCGACCTCCTCCTGGCTGCCGCCACCGGGGCCCTCGACACGGTGCCTGCGCCCACCTGGTCACCGGACGCCGCAGTGACGGTCGTCCTGGCGGCACCGGGCTACCCCGAGGACCCCCGCACGGGCGGCGTCATCGAGGGGATCGACGAGGCCGGGGCACTGCCCGGCGTCCACGTCATCCAGGCGGGCACGCGCCTGGTCGCCACGGACCACGGTCCCGCCCTCGTCAGTGCGGGTGGGCGGGTCCTCGACGTGGTGGGACGCGGGAGCGACGTCCCCGCCGCCCGCGCGGCCGCCTACCGCGGCATCGACGCCCTCCACCTCGAGGGCGCCCGCTACCGCACCGACATCGCCACCTGGCCGGACGACCTCCTCGCCTGACCCGATCCCCACCCGGAAAGGACCGCACATGACCGCCACCTCCGAGATCCCGGGTTGGGTGCACCTCTCCTCGGGCAAGGTCCGCGACATCCTCGCCCCCGAGGGGCCCCGGGCGGGCGTCGCCGTCGAGCACCCCGACCGGCTGCTCATGGTCACCACCGACCGGATCAGCGCCTACGACCACATCCTCCCCACGCCGGTCCCCGACAAGGGCAAGGTCCTCAACCGGCTCTCGCTGTGGTGGATGGAACGCCTGGAGGACCTGGTGCCCAACCACGTGCTCTCCGTGGACGTGCCCCCGTCCGTGCGCGGGCGTGCCGTCATCTGCCGGGCCCTGGACATGGTCCCCGTCGAGTGCGTCGTGCGCGGGTACCTCACCGGGTCCGGGATCGTGGAGTACCGGGAGTCGGGGTCCGTGTGCGGGGTGCCCCTGCCGGGCGGACTCACCGAGGCCTCCAGGCTGCCGGAACCCGTCTTCACCCCGGCCGCCAAGGCGGAACTGGGCAGCCACGACGAGAACGTCTCCCTGGACCGCGTCGCAGACATGGTCGGACGCGAACTCGCCGAGCGCCTGCGCGACCTCTCGATCGCCCTGTACTCACGGGCCGCGGGGATCGCCTCTGGGCGCGGAGTGGTCATCGCCGACACGAAGTTCGAGTTCGGGCTGGACCCCGCCACCGGGGAACTGGTGCTGGGCGACGAGGTCCTCACCCCCGACTCCTCGCGCTTCTGGCCCGCCGACGAGTGGGTCGAGGGACGGGTCACCCCCAGCTTCGACAAGCAGTACGTGCGCGACTGGCTGACCTCCCCGGCCTCGGGGTGGGACCGGGCGGGGGACGCAGAGCCGCCCGCACTGCCCGAGGAGGTCGTGGCCGCGACCCGCGGACGCTACATCGAAGCCTTCCGCCGCCTCACCGGCGCGGAACCAGAACTGTGACCGGCACCCGCCGGGAACCGACCAAGGAGGACGCCGTGGGGCGAATCATCGTCGAAGTGATGCCGAAACCGGAGATCCTGGACCCCCAGGGCAAGGCCGTCGGCTCGGCCCTGCCGCGCCTGGGGATCACGGGCTTCACCTCGGTGCGCCAGGGGAAGTGCTTCCACCTGGGCGCCGAGGGGCCGGTGACGCCCGAGCTCCTGGAGGAGGCGCGCCGCGCGGCGGACACCGTCCTGTCCAACCCCATCATCGAGGACGTCGTGCGCGTGGAGGAGATCCCCGAGGACGAGGACGGGGACGTCGACGGGGGTGCCCGGTGACGCGCATCGGGGTGGTGACCTTCCCCGGGACCCTGGACGACCGTGACGCGGCGCGCGCCGTGCGCCTGGCCGGCGGTGAACCGGTGCGCCTGTGGCACAAGGACGACGACCTGCACGGGGTCGACGCGGTGGTCCTGCCCGGTGGCTTCTCCTACGGTGACTACCTGCGGTGTGGGGCCATCGCCGCCACCGCCCCCGTCATGGGGTCCGTCGTCGAGGCCGCGGGCCGGGGACTGCCGGTCCTGGGCATCTGCAACGGGTTCCAGGTGCTGTGCGAGTCCCACCTCCTGGAGGGGGCACTGATCCGCAACGACCACCAGAAGTTCATCTGCCGTGACCAGGTCCTGCGCGTGGAGAATGCCGACACCGCCTGGACCACCTCGCTGGAGGCGGGCACGGAGATCACGATCCCGCTGAAGAACGGGGAGGGAGCCTTCCAGGCCGCACCCGAGACCGTCCGTCGCCTGGAGGAGGAGGGGCGGGTCGTCTTCCGCTACGTCGACGTCAACCCCAACGGTTCCGCCCATGACATCGCCGGGATCACCAATTCCACAGGCACCGTGGTGGGGTTGATGCCCCACCCGGAGCACGCGGTCGAGCCCGGATTCGGACCCGTCGCGGACGGGGGGGACCGGGGGTGGGCTGCCCACGGTGGCACCGATGGTCTCGGCATCTTCACCTCGGTCCTGCACACACTGGTCGGCTGAGACATGCTCCGACCTGCGCAGACACCCCTCCTCCCCTCATGGCGCAGCGCGCGCTCGGCGTGCCCGTCCGTGGACGGCGCGTCCGGAGGCGCGTGGGAGGTTTCCGCTCACCCCACTGAGCGGTCGGGGGTGCGCGTGCAGGTCGGGTGCACATCTGTCCACCGGGTTCTCCACAGCTGTGGAGCGAGATTCCGTCACCGTCCCCACCCCTGTGGACAGCGTCTGTGGACAGGTGGCGCCGCCCTCGTGACGCATCTCCCGTCCCCCACCCGCCGCGCCACGCAATCGATCACTCCTCCGATCACCCGCCACCCCCACGACACGAAACGATGGAGCATGCCATGACCGCACCGGTCACTCCTGCCACCCCGCGCGAGCTTCCCGACACCGTCGAGGACGCCGCGGCCACCCCCGAACGGGACATGCCCTGGGCGGAGCTCGGTCTCAAGGCGGACGAGTACGCCCGGATCCGCGAGATCCTGGGGCGTCGCCCCACCAACGCCGAGCTCGCGATGTACTCGGTGATGTGGTCCGAGCACTGCTCCTACAAGTCCTCCAAGAAGCACCTCGTCGAGCAGTTCGGGCACAGGACGACGGATGCCATGCGTGAGCACCTGCTGGTCGGCATGGGGCAGAACGCCGGGGTCGTCGACATCGGGCAGGGCTGGGCGGTGACCTTCAAGGTCGAGTCCCACAACCACCCGAGCTTCGTCGAGCCCTACCAGGGTGCGGCCACCGGTGTGGGGGGCATCGTGCGCGACATCATCTCCATGGGGGCACGCCCCGTGGCGGTCATGGACCAGCTGCGCTTCGGGGCGCCCGACCATCCCGACACCTCCCGCGTGGTGCACGGGGTGGTGGCCGGAGTCGGTGGGTACGGGAACTGCCTGGGCCTGCCCAACATCGGCGGCGAGACCGAGTTCGACCCCTCCTACCAGGGCAACCCCCTGGTCAACGCCCTGTGCCTGGGGACCCTGCGCCACGAGGACATCCACCTGGCCAACGCCACGGGTGAGGGCAACCTGGTCGTCCTCTTCGGCGCCCGCACGGGCGGCGACGGCATCGGTGGCGCCTCGATCCTCGCCTCGGAGACCTTCGAGGACGGCATGCCCACCAAGCGCCCGAGCGTCCAGGTGGGCGACCCCTTCATGGAGAAGGTCCTCATCGAGTGCTGCCTGGACCTGTTCCGGGCCGGCGTCGTCCAGGGGATCCAGGACCTGGGGGCGGCGGGAATCTCCTGCGCCACCTCGGAGCTGGCATCCAACGGTGACTCCGGCATGCACGTGGACCTGGAGAACGTGCTCCTGCGCGACCCGACCCTGACCGCCGGGGAGATCCTCATGTCGGAGTCCCAGGAACGCATGATGGCCATCGTGCGCCCCGAGGACCGCGAGGAGTTCTTCTCCGTCATCGACCGCTGGGACGTGGAGGCCTCCGTCATCGGGACACTGACCGGGGACGGGCGCCTCACGATCGACCACTTCGGCAGCCGGATCGTGGACGTGGATCCCAAGACCGTCGCGAACGAGGGACCCGTCTACGACCGTCCCTACGCGCGTCCCTCCTGGCAGGACGCCCTGCAGGCGGACACGAGCGACCGCCTCCCCCGCCCGGCGGACGCCGCGGAGCTCGAAGGGGTCCTGCGTGAGGTGCTCGGGGACGTCAACCAGGCCTCCAAGTCCTGGGTGACGGACCAGTACGACCGCTACGTCCAGGGCAACACGGCCCTGGCCCAGCCCGACGACGCGGGCGTGGTCCGGGTGGACGAGGGGACCGGACTGGGCGTGGCCCTGGCCACCGATGCCAATGGCTGGTTCACGAAGCTCGACCCCTACGAGGGCGCCCGCCAGGCCCTGGCGGAGGCCTACCGCAACGTCGCGGTGGTGGGGGCCCGCCCGGTCGCCATCACCGACTGCCTGAACTTCGGCAACCCGGAGGACGCGGACGCCATGTGGCAGCTGGTCACGGCGATGACCGGCCTGTCCGACGGCTGCGTCGAGCTGGGGGTGCCGGTCACCGGGGGCAACGTGTCCCTCTACAACTCCTCGGGTACCGAGAAGGGCCAGCCCGACTCCTCGATCAACCCGACCCCTGTCGTCGGCATGCTCGGGATCCTCGACGACGTCACCCGCGCGAACCCCTCGGGGTGGACGGAGGAGGGGTTGGCCGTCCTCCTGCTGGGGGAGACCCGGGACGAGATGGACGGCTCCGCCTGGGCGCGCATCGTGCACGGTCACCTCGGCGGTCTGCCGCCCCGCGTCGACCTGGACGCGGAGGTCGCCCTGGGCAACGTGGTGCGGGCGCTCACCGAGGCCGACGGACCCGACGGCAGGCCCCTCGTGCGCGCCGCCCACGACCTCTCCAACGGGGGCCTGGTGCAGGCGCTGGTGGATGCGAGCCTGCGCTTCGGGATCGGAGGGTCATTCGACCTCGCCCAGGCCGCCGGTCGCGACGGGGTCGGGGACCTGGAGATGCTCCTGTCGGAGTCCCAGGCCAGGGCACTGGTGGCGGTCCCGGAGGGTGCGGTCCCCGCGGTCTTCGCCGCAGCCGAGGCCGAGGGGGTGCCCGTGGCACGCATCGGGACGACCGGCGGCGACATGCTGGCCGTGACCGGCGCCGAGCTGCTCGGTGACCTCGGGAACGGCGCCGGGTGGGTCGTGGACCTGGAGGAACTGCGCGGTCTCTCCGACGCAGCACTCGCCGACCGCTTCTGACGGTGAAGTCCGCTCTGTTCGGGGCTCGAAGTCCGTCCTGAGGTCCGCTCCGCCGCAGCTCCGGGAGGGCCCGTGCTCCGACGTGGGTGGGCTGCGCCGCTGAGGTGGTGGGTGGGCCGCGCCCCCGGGCCGGCACGTCCCGGGCGGTACGCCCGTGTGCACCCGTGGGTCCCGCCCGGGAACGGGGACCATCACGTCGGCTCCGGGCGACGTCGCTCGTCCTCGAGAAACCGGGACGGACCTCGAGCCCCGAACTGAGCGGACTTCGAGCCCAGAACTGAGCGGACTTCGCTGGTTGTGCGGAGTCCCACAGTGGTCGGGGAGGTGCGCGACGGCACGGGCGGGTGATGATTGTTGTTGATACCGCAACAAACGTCTTCCCCGGAAGGACATCATGACCCACACCGTCGCCGTCGTCATCGGATCCGCGTCCCAGGACTCCCTCAACCGTCGGCTCGCCCGGGCACTGGAGCTCGCAGCGCCCGACTCCCTGCAGTTCGTCGAGGCCGAGATCGCGGACCTGCCCTTCTACCGTCCCGAGTACGACGCCGACTACCCGGAGGTCGGGACCCGGCTGAAGCAGGTCGTCGAGTCGGCCGACGCGCTCCTCGTCGTCACCCCCGAGTACAACCGCTCCGTCCCCGCCGTCCTCAAGAACGCCCTCGAATGGCTCTCCCGCCCCAAGGGGACGGGGACACTGGCCGGCAAGCCCGCCATGATCGCCGGAGCGACACCGGGAGCCGTCGGGACCGCGGCCGCACAGGCCCAGCTCCGTTCCGTCCTCAGCCATCTCGACGTCCGCCTGCTCGGCCAGCCCGAGCTCTACGTCCAGATCACCAAGCAGCAGTTCGATGACGAGGGTCGCGCGACCCGCGAGGGCACCCAGGACTTCCTCGCCACCGCCATGCGCTCCTTCGCCGACCACATCGATGCCGTGGCGGGCTGACATGCCCCCGCCGCGTGTCAGTCCCGGCCACACCCGCACCACCGGGCTGCGCGCGGCACCACCCACCCCGGGCACGAGGAGCGCTTGCTGATGGCACCGACCCTGTCCACCCCACCGGGCCCCGCGGACCCGCACGTCTGGCAGGTGGTCGTCATCGGTGCCGGCCAGGCCGGCCTGGCCACCGCCCACGACCTCGCCCGGCGTGGCCTGGTCCCGGGGGAGGACTTCCTCGTCCTCGACGACGGGGCAGGTCCCGGAGGGGCGTGGAGGGAGCGGTGGGACTCGCTGACGCTGGGGCGGGCGCACGGCATCGCGGACCTCCCGGGCCTGCCGCTGGGACCGGTGGACCCCACGCTCCCCGCCTCCCGCGTGGTCGTCGACTACCACGGTCGCTACGAGGAGATGTTCCACCTGGCGGTCCGCCGCCCCGTCCGTGTGGTCGCGGTGCGTTCCACGGACCTGCCCGCCCCCGCCCTCACGACGGCCCCCGGCTCTCCACCCGCCGGCGCCGTGCCCGTCAGCGCTCCGCCCGCCGGTTCCGCGCCCCCCGACCACCGCCCGCCGACCCCCTGCCAACCCCCGCCGACCACCCCT
>NZ_CCXH01000199.1 GCF_000820725.1 Actinomyces polynesiensis
CTCCCGGGCGCCCCTTCCCCGCGACACGCTGCTCGCCTGCGTGGTGGAGGACAGGCGGGGCCCCGACCCCGTGCGCCGCACCCTGCTGACCCGCATTGTCGTCTCCGCGGCGGGGACCTGGTCGAGGCCCTTCGTCCCCTGGGTGCCGGGGGCACCGCAGTTCCGCGGCCGGCAGCTGCACACGGTGGACTACACGCGGGCCGAGGACTTCTCCGGCGCCCGCGTCGTCGTGGTCGGGGGCGGGTTCTCGGCGGTCCAGTTCCTCCTGGAGCTCGAGCCCGTGGCTCACACCGTGTGGGCGACGCGGCGCCCGCCGAACTTCACCGACGTCACCTTCGACCACGTCTGGGGCACGGAGGTGGAGGAGGCCGTCGACCGGCGCACCGCCGCGGGTCTGCCCCCCGCATCCGTCGTGCGCACGACCGGCATCCCCCGGGAGCCCGCCTACCTCGCCGGCATCGCACGGGGGACCCTCGTCAGCCGGGGGATGTTCGACCGCATCGGCGCGCACGGCGTGCGGTTCTCCCCGGCGGCCACCTCAGCGGACCCTGCGGGGTTGGGGCCGGCTGCGCGGGAGCGGGACCGCGGGCTCGTGGAACCGGACTCCTGGCGGCCGTACGCGGCCCCCACCTGGGTGGACGCCGACGTGGTCTTCTGGAACACGGGGTTCCGCCCGGCCCTCGGCCCGCTCGCCCCGCTGCGACTGCGGGAGCCGGGGGAGCGGGGGATCGTCATGGACGGCCGCGTGACGGTGGCCGCCGACCCGCGGGTCCTGCTGGTCGGGTACGGCTCGAGCGCCTCCACGCTCGGGGCGACGCGCGCCGGGCGCGAGGCCGCACGCGTGGCACTCTCCCGGCTGACGGGAGGACCCCGCAATGGGGTCGGTCCCTGACCCGGGTGGGTCAGGTGGCTCCGGGAGCCGGGCGCAGGACCCCGGGCGCACGAGGGCGGACCCGCCCTCGTCGGTGGCCGGGGCGGGTCGGCGGCCTAGGATGGGCGGGTGCCCAGGAGACGGATCGACCCGGTCGAGGGGATGGCTGCCGTCCGGGCGTGGCGGGCGGGTCCCGGCTCACTTCCCCGGCGTGACCTGCTGACGGCCGTGAGGTTCAGCCTCGAGGAACTCGCGGCGCTCCACCCCGGCCGTTCGGTGGAGGTGCGGGTGCCACCGGCCGGTGCGGTGCAGATCATCGCGGGCACGGTCCACCGACGCGGCACCCCGCCGGCCGTGGTCGAGACCGACATGCAGACCTGGCTGGCCCTCGTGGTCGGTGACCTCGACTGGGCCGGGGCGGAGACGGGCGGCCTGGTGCAGGCCTCGGGGGAGCGGACGGACCTGGCTCCCTACCTGCCCGTGTTCGGGCGCGCGGACCTCTGAGGGGACCCGTCCCGGCTGCTCCCCGGGGCCTGTTGCATCCTCGCCGACGGGAGGCGCGGTGGTCGCCCGTGGATCCACCGGCCGGGGACCCGGGGCGTGCTTCACACGGGGGAGGTCCCGGGGACCGCGGCGTGACGCCGATGTCCCCGGGACCCCATTCCGGACTCAGGCCAGGCCGAGCGCCTTCCGGGCGCGCTCGCGGGCGGCACCCGCGTCCCGCGAGCCACGCACGGCCGCGGCAGCGGCCTCGCACTGGGCCATGGTCACCTGGGAGAGCTCGGCACCCACCGGCGGGATGGCGTTGGTGGCCATCGACAGGCTCGTGATGCCCATGCCCGTGAGCACGCAGGCGAGCACCGGGTCGGCGGCGGCCTCGCCGCACACCCCCACCGGCTTCGACTGCTTCCTCCCCTCGGCCGCGGTCCGCGCGATGAGCGCGAGCACCGCGGGCTGCCAGGGGTCGGTGTACTCCGCCAGGTGCGGGGACATGCGGTCCGCGGCCATCGTGTACTGGGTCAGGTCGTTCGTGCCGATCGACACGAAGTCGACGGCCTCGAGGAACTGGTCGATGAGGATCACCGCGGAGGGGACCTCGATCATGATCCCCGCCTTCAGGCCGCGCTCGCGGACGAGGCCGCTGAACCACTCGGCCTCGGGGATGGTGGAGACCATCGGGGCCATGACCCACACATCCGTGCCGGGCTGGAGCTTCGCCGCCTCGGCGATCGCGTCGAGCTGGTGGATGAGGAGCTTCTCGTTGTGGCCGGTGGTGCGGATGCCGCGCACGCCCAGCGCCGGGTTGAACTCCTCCGAGAGGGTCGCGAAGGGGACGGGCTTGTCGGAGCCCGCGTCGAGCGTGCGCACGACGACCTTCGAGGAGGGGAAGGCGGCGAACACCGGCTCGTAGGACTCGGCCTGGGAGTCCACCGAGGGCTCGACCGGGGTGTTGAGGAAGAGCAGTTCCGTGCGGAACAGCCCCACGCCCTCGGCCTCGCCCTCGGCCGCTGCGGCGGCACCCGCCCCGTCCTGGACGTTGGCCAGGAGCTGGACCGGGACGCCGTCGGCGGTGTGGGCGGGCCCGTGCCACTGACGGATCACCTTGAGACGCTCCGCGTCCTCGGCCACGGCCTGCAGGGCCCCGGCCTCGTCGACGCCGAGGGTGAGGGTGCCGCGGTGCGCGTCGACGAGGACGGGGGCGCCGTCCGGGATCTCGTCGAGCTCGCGGGCGGCGACGATGCAGGGGATTCCCAGTTGGCGGGCGATGATCGAGGTGTGCGAGGTCGGCCCGCCGACCTGGGTGGCGATGGCCACGTACAGCTCGGGGCGCAGGCCCGCGGTGTCGGCGGGGGAGAGGTCGTCGGCGAGGAGCACCACGGGATGGTCCGCCAGCGGGATCCCGGGCTCGGGCTGGCCCTGGAGGTGGGCGATGACGCGGTCGCGCACGTCGCGCAGGTCCGTGGTGCGTTCCTCCATCAGCCCGCCGGCCTTCTCGAAGAGCACGATGAACTTCTCCGTGGCCGCCATGGTCGCCTGGACGGCGGGGGTGCCCTTGCGGATGCGTCCCGTCGCCTCGCGCTTCCAGGCGCGGTCGGTGGCGAGCGAGGCCGTGACGGTGAGCACCTCCGCGACGTGGCCCTCGGCCTCCGAGGCGCGCTTGAAGAGGCCGTCGGCCACCGCCTTGGTGGCGGCGTCGAAGTCGGCGACCGCCCCCTCCCGTTGGTCCTCTGGGAGCTCCGGAGCAGTGGCGGGGGGCATCGGCGGTCGGCGTGTCCACGCTGCGGGGGCGTAGGCGACTCCGGGGACGACGGGCGTCCCGTAGACCGTCGTCGTCGAGGTGGGCTCGGTGCTGTCAGTCATGATGACTCCTCATCGGTGAGTTGGCCCCAGCCTAGATGCTCGGGACGTGACCGTCATCTCATTTCCGTGCGACGTTCCCCACATGAAGCAACATGAACTCACAGTGGCTTCCTGTGGGTTTGTGGTGTACGGTGTGAGCCATCGATCGGAGCCCATGGTTGGGCCCCGGCCGCGGGTCCGGAACCGGGCCCGGTCGACGACGGAGTGGACGCGGATGTACGCAGAGGAGCGCCAGCAGGAGATCCTGCAGACGGTGGAGCACGAGGGACGGGTCTCGGTGTCCGCCCTCGCCCAGCGTTTCGCCGTCGCGACGGAGACGATCCGCCGCGACCTCGACACACTGTCCTCCCTGGGACTGCTCACGCGCGTCCACGGCGGGGCCATCCCCAGCCGCAGCGACGAGGAGCCGGACCTGCCCACCCGTCTGTCGACGAACACCGCGGCCAAGCGCCGCATCGCGCTCGCCGCGAGCGCATTCCTGCCCAGCGGGACCAAACCCACCGTCCTCGTGGACGCGGGCTCCACCACCACCGAACTCGTGCCCCACCTCGCGGACCGTGGCCTGCGGATCGTCACCAATGCCCTGCCCGTCGCCGAGGCCGCGCTGGCCCTCGGCACCGTCGACATCGAGATCCTTCCCGGCAGCGTCCGGGGGCTCACCCACGCCGCCGTCGGCGTGGACACGGTCCGCGCCCTGTCCAGGATCCACCCCGACGTCGCCTTCATCGGGTGCAACGGGATGGGACCCGACGGGATCACGACCCCCGATCCCGACGAGGCCGCGACCAAGTCGGCGATGGTCCGGGCCGCGTCCCGCTGCATCGTCGTGGCCGACTCCTCCAAGGCGGGACAACGCCAACTGGTCACCTTCGCGGAGCTCGGGGAGATCGATGTCCTCGTCTCCGACACCTCCCTGTCAGATGCACACGTCAGCCTCTTCGAGGACAACGGAATCGAGGTCGTCCGCGCATGATCACCACACTCACCGCCAACCCGTCACTGGACCGGACCGTCACCCTGGCCGGGGAACTCGTCCCCGGAGGGGTCCACCGGATCTCCTCCGACGTCACCGGGCCGGGTGGCAAGGGCATCAACGTCGCCCTGGGCATCGCGCGGGCCGGCCTGGACGTCCTGGCCATCTTCCCGGCCGCCCCGGGGGATCCCCTGGTCGGGCTGCTCGACGGCCTGGGCCTGCCCCACCGCGAGACCCCGACCTCGGGTCGGGTGCGCACCAACCTCGCGGTGCTCTCCGAACCGGGCGTCACCACGAAGATCAACGAACCGGGTTCCGCCCTCAGCCCCTCCGAGGTCTCGGCCCTGGAGGACGTCCTCACCTCGGCCGTCTCGGCGGGTGACATCGCGATGCTCTCCGGTTCCCTCGCCCCCGGGATCCCCGCCGATGAGTACGCACGCCTCGTGGGTCTCCTGCAGGCCCGGGGGGTGTGGGTCGGGGTCGACACCTCCGACGAGCCCCTGCTCGCCCTCGCCGCCGCGGCACCGCAGGGAGCCCCGGACTTCCTCAAGCCCAACGCCGAGGAACTCGGCCAGCTC
>NZ_CCXH01000200.1 GCF_000820725.1 Actinomyces polynesiensis
AGCTCGAGGCGGCGGCCGCTGCCGGTGACTACGACGCCGTGCGCGACGCCGCGAAGGACCTGCACGACTCGGGTGTCGGCGACGTCCTGGTGACCCTGGGAGGTGCCGGGGCGGTCCTCGTCACCGCTGAGGGCGCCTGGTTCGCGCCCTCGCCCGACGCACCCGTGGTCTCCACGGTCGGGGCCGGGGACTCAGCGGTGGCGGGCTACCTCATCGCGAAGTCGCAGGGCGCCCCTGCCGCGCATCGCCTCGCGCTGGCCGTGGCCTACGGTGCCGTGGCGGTCTCCCTGCCCGGCACCACCATCCCCTCACGCCCGGACGTCCACGAGGACGTCTCCAGCGTCATCACACTCTGACACACCCACCCGCACCACCAGACCCGGAGGGAACTCCGGACCACGAGAGGAACGACGATGTCCGAACCACTCATCACCCCTGACCTGGTCAGGCTGGGGGTGCAGGTCACCGGCGACAAGCACGCCGTCATCGCCCAGATGGCGGACCTGGTGGCATCCACCGGCCGTGCCGACAGGGCCGGCCTGCAGCAGGCATTCGAGGACCGCGAGGCGCAGTTCGCGACCGGCATGCCCGGCGGGATCGCCATCCCCCACTGCCGCTCCGCCGCGGTCCACGAGGCGGCGCTCGGCCTCATCCGCCTGGCGACACCCGTCGACTTCGGCTCGAAGGACGGCCCCGCCGACCTCATCATCGGCATCGCCGCGCCCGAGGGCTCGGGATCGGAGCACATGAAGCTCCTCGCCAAGCTCTCGCGCTCCCTGATCAAGGCGGACTTCGTCGCCGCCCTGCGCGCGGCCAGGACCCCGGAGCAGGCGTCCGAGCTCATCCGCGGTGTCGTCGACCCGGCCCCCGCCGCTGCGGGCGGAGCCGCTCCCGCCGCGAACCAGGATGCCACGGTCGGGGCCACCCCGGACGCGCCGGTCCTGCTGGCCATCACGTCCTGCCCCACAGGGATCGCGCACACCTACATGGCGGCCGAGAGCCTCGAGCAGGCGGCCAAGGACAAGGGCGTCGAACTCCACGTCGAGACGCAGGGCTCCGGCGGCATCACCCCCTTCGACCCCGACACCATCAAGCGGGCACAGGCCATCATCATCGCCGCCGACGTGAACATCACCGGCCGGGACCGCTTCGCGGGCATGCCGCTGGTCGAGTCGGGCGTCAAGCGCGCGATCTCCGAGGGCCCGAAGATGATCGACGAGGCCGTCGCCGCCATCCACGACCCGAACGCCGACCACGTCGAGGGCTCCTCGGGGTCCTCCGCCCCGTCCTCGTCGGCCGCGTCCTCGGGACACCACCAGGTGGGCTGGGGCAAGCGCATCCAGCAGGCGGTGATGACGGGTGTCTCCTACATGATCCCCTTCGTCGCCGCCGGCGGTCTGCTCACCGCCCTGGCCTTCCTGGTCGGCGGATACGACGTCGCCTTCGTCTCCAACGACGTCGCCACGAAGTTCTCGCTGTGGAACCTCCCCGATCCCCAGACCTACGTGCAGAACGGCGTCGACGTCCTCACGACCTACGGGGGCCTGCGGCTCTACCTCGGCGCGGTCCTGTCGACCCTGGGCGGTCTGGGCATGGGCTTCCTGGTGGCCGCCCTGTCCGGCTACATCGCCTTCGGCCTGGCCGGGCGTCCCGGCATCGCCCCCGGCTTCATCGGTGGTGCCGTCTCCGTCCTCGTCGGGGCGGGCTTCATCGGCGGCCTGGTCACCGGGATCTTCGCCGGTCTGGTGGCCGCGTGGTTCGCCTCGCTGAAGGCCCCGCGCTGGTTGGCCGGTCTGATGCCCGTCGTCATCATCCCGCTCCTCACGACCCTCGTGGTCGGCGGGATCATGGTGCTCTTCCTGGGCAGGCCGCTCGCCTCGCTCATGACCTGGCTGCAGGACGCGCTGACCAGCATGACCGGTGCCTCCGCGGTGCTGCTCGGCATCATCCTCGGGCTCATGATGTGCTTCGACCTGGGTGGTCCCGTCAACAAGGCCGCCTACCTCTTCGCCACCGCGGGCCTCTCGGCCGGCACCGAGGCGTCCTGGCAGATCATGGCAGCCGTCATGGCCTCCGGCATGGTCCCGCCCCTGGCGATGGCCCTGTCCACCGCGGTGCGGCCCAAGCTGTACACCCCCGCCGAGCGTGAGAACGGGACCACGGCCTGGCTGCTCGGCGCGGCATTCATCTCGGAGGGCGCGATCCCCTTCGCCGCCGCCGACCCCCTGAGGGTCATCCCCTCGATGATGGCCGGTGGCGCCGTGACGGGTGCACTGACCATGGCACTGGGCGTCGAGTCCAGGGCTCCCCACGGCGGCATCTTCGTGGCCTTCGCGATCACCCCGGTCTGGGCCTACGTGGTCGCGATCGTGGCGGGCGTGCTGGTGTCGGCCCTGGCCGTCACGGCGCTCAAGCAGTACGCGGCCCGCTCCAGGGAGGCCGCGGCCCAGGTCACCGCTGCGTGAACCGACGTCCCGCCGGGGAAATCCTCTGCGGGATTGTGACCGGGAGCACCCTCGCCCACGGGATGAGGTGCAAGAATCAAGGTGAACCTGGCCCGTGGGTGGTCAGGACTCGAGCAGAAGGAGAGGCCGATGGCCACACGTACCGTCAAAGTCGGAGCCAAGGTCGGACTGCACGCACGTCCGGCTGCACTGATCGCAGAGGCAGCGGGAGGTCTCGATTCCGAGGTCCTCCTGAGCGTTCCCGGGGGCGAGCCCGTCGACGCCTCCTCCGTGATGATGATCATGACCCTCGGGGCCGGTCACGGGGACGAGGTCGTCGTCGAGTCGGAGGACGAGGACGCCCTCAACAAGATCGCCGACCTCATCGAGAAGGACCTCGACGCCTGACACGTGGGATCCCTGCGGCGCCCGGGAGACACTCAGCTCCGGCTGATCTCCCGGGCGCCGTACCACTTCTTGGTGCCCTTCATGGCGAAGCGCTGGGCCAGGGCGACGAGCACCGCCGAGGCCGCCGCGAAGGCGAGGAGCGGGACGAGCTGGACGTCGTCGTCGTCCTCGTGGGGGACGTCCTTGCCGGTGACCGCCTTCCAGCCGCCCTCGGCGATCTTGCTCGCCACGAATGCCGCTGCCGCCATCGAGCCCGCACTGGCGATCTTCCAGCCGATGTCCATGGATCCTCCTGGGTGGTCCCTCCCCCGGGGTCGCCCCGGGTGATCACCCCCATCATGCCGCACGAGGGCGGGGCGCGCCGTCGCAGCGGGGGGTGCGCGGCCCGATAGGCTGGCCCGGGTCGAGACGAGGGAGGCACCCGTGGGACGTGTGCGCCACAGCCGCTGCGCCGCCGCCGCCCTGGCGGTGGCCCTGCTGACGGGGTGCTCCCCTGCCGTGGACCCTGGGGCCGACCCTTCGCGCGACCCCTTCTCACAACCGGTCGTGCCCACGGACCCAGCCGGGTCGACCCCGGGCGGGACCGGTACCGCGCAGCAGTCCGGGGTGGTCGCAGAACCCCGGCGGGGGAGTGGGGTCGTCGCCGCCGTGGTGGAGCAGGGACGGACCCTGCCCGAGGACGTCGTCCGTGACTTCAGGTCGACCACCGGTTTCACCCTCAGACAGGTGGAGGTCCCGGCCGGCGACCTGCACGAGGGCGCCCCGCAGGGGACGGATGCCGATGTCATCCTCGGCCTCGACGCGAATGCGGCCCTCGAGGCGACCTCGGCCGGGGTGCTCGCCACCACGGCCCCGCAGGACACGACCACACCCACCGGCACGGCACTGCAGGGTGCGCCGGCGGCCACCGCCTATGCGCGCGACGACGTCTGCCTGTTGGCCGACACCCAGTGGTTCGCCGCGAACCGGAAGGAACTGCCCACCTCGTGGTCGGAGCTGGCGTCCGGCGGATGGCCCGATCTGCTCCTCGTGCCCGACCCCGCGGGGTCCGTCGAGGGGCTCGCGTTCACCGCAGCGGCCCAGGCCTCGCTGGGCGCCGGTGCGGACGCCTGGTGGTCGGCCCTGACCTCGGGCGGTGTGGAGAGCGGCACCCCCACCCAGATCCTGCGGAGGTGGACGGCCTCGTCGGGTACGGGCACCGACGCGCGGCCACTGCTGGTCGCCCGGCAGTCCGTCGTGGCCACGACCCTGAACGACTCCGGCACGGAGTCGGCCTCCGCAGCGGTGGGGGCCACCTGCCTGGAGCGCATGCTCTACTCCGCCGTCACCGCCGACGCGACGCACGAGGACGGGGCTGAGTCGTTGCTGGCCTACCTGCGCGGGACCACGGTCCAGGAGGTGCTCGCCTCCACCGGGGTGGCCTTCCCCCTGTCCGCCACCGACGCCGAGGGGACGGCCATCGGATGGTTCTCCCAGCCCTCCGCCGATGCACTGCAGCTCCCCGAGGCCGATCTCCCGTCCGCAGACGCCCGCGCCGAGACCTGGTCGAAGGGCCTGGGGTAGCGGTCCGGCCACGGACGCAGTGGCCGCACCCGCTCAGTCGCGCGCTTCCGACGGGTGGCACCGGGACGCACGCCCGGATCCTGGTCGCACCCGCTCAGTCGTGCAGGATGCCCGGCTCCACGCGGCACTCCTCGCCGATGCGCATCGGCGCGATCGAGCCTGCCTCGCGCATCTCCTGCAGACGGGGCACCACCCTGCTCCACAGGGCCCACGGGTCCATCGTGTTGAGGTAGATGCGCGTCCCGCCCTCGAATCCCGCCACGGTCGAGATCCTCCACTTGAGCAGGATGCGCCACCGCATGGGGGTGTGGACGTCGGGGGGACGGTGGTACCACTCCTCGTTGCAGGGCACCTCGACCCCGGTGGCCGCGTGGGCGGCATGGAGGATGTCGGAGACGCCGCGCATCTCGTCCTCGTCCACCTCCCAGGGGTTGGCGGGGGCGTGGAGCGGCCACAGTGCGAGCGAGGGGTAGCGGTGGCCGAACCCCGCCATGAGGACGGCGTGCTCGTTCTGGGCGACGATGAGCCTGCGCGTGGCGGCGACCCGCAGGATGTCGTCGTAGATGTCCGGGTCGGAGCGCAGGCGGGCCAGTTCGGCCTCGGTCTGCACGGAGTGCTCGTCGATGGCGACAAGCTGCTTGTGGAGGTGGTCGAAGGAGGCGCCGGCGGGCTTGAGCCAGTTCTGGAAGGCGGCGACGTAGCGCACCGCGGGGTCAAGGCCGTACAGGTCCGCCATGGCACGGGCGGTGAAGTCCGTGTAGTGGTAGTGCTCCTCAGGGGTGAGTGTGCCCGACCCCGCCAACTGGTCGTCCGTGGTCGCCCCGTCCACGAAGTGCCGACGGGCGATGATGACGTCGTGCCCGCCGGAGAAGAACCCGTTCGCCTGCTGGAGCTTCGCGGAGTCCGTCATCGCCTCGAACTCGCCCTCGGACATGCCCCCGGCGAGCATGCGGGCACGCACGACCCGCATGACGTGGTCGTAGCCCGTGCCCGAGGCCAGGTACTCCGCCATGCGGCGGTGCTCGGCCTCGGAGGGGAAGTGGTCGTGGTTGAGGTGCCAGTAGTTGTAGGAGACGATCTCGAAGAGGTTCGGGATGCGTCGGAACTCCGCCACGGTGCTCGACAGCTCGTCGGCGGGCAGTCCACGCAGTTCCTCCCACCTGCCGTCCTCGTGGCGGACCAGGCGTGACTTCTCAGGCGGTGTCTCCAGGTAGCGACCCTCGCAGAAGGCGCAGTGCAGACCGTGGCACTCGGGGCGGATCGGTTCGGGATCCCTGCGGGAGACCGACAGTGGACGGTGGCCACGTCCGGGCACGGTCCACACCTCGGTGCCCGTCAGGAGGTTCTTCTGCTTGACCGTCCCATCCGCCAGACGGACGATCGCATTGTCCCGGTGGGGGGTGTGCTCCTTTGCCATGTCATCCAGAGTATCCCTCCCGCCACGGGCGGTCGCGCACGGTTCCCGGCCCTCCGGGTGCACCGGTGTCCACGTCCGTGTCCCGGCCGCAGCGGTGGTCCTAGGATCGGGCCATGCCCCACGCCAAGCTGTTCGAACCCGTCCCCGTCGCCCACCTCGAGGTGCCCAACCGCCTCTGGATGCCGCCCATGTGCCAGTACTCCGCCGAGGCGACGGGACCGCGGATGGGCATGCCCACGGACTGGCACCGGGTGCACTACGGGGCCAGCGCACTCGGGGGAGTGGGCGCGGTCATCATCGAGGCCACGGCGGTCGCGCCCGAGGGGCGCATCTCGGTGAACTGCCTCTCCTTCCACGAGGACGACCGCATCCCCGCCTTTGCGGAGCTGGCGCGACTCATCCACGCGGGTGGCGCCGCCGCCTTCGTCCAGCTCAACCACGCCGGCCGCAAGGGCAGTGCCCGGGCCGGCTGGCTCCAGGGTCACGCCGGCCCTGACGAGGGCGGGTGGCCCGTGGTCGGCGCCTCGCCGGTTCCCTTCGCGACCGGCTGGCCCGTCCCACGGGAGCTCAGCGACGCCGAGGTCGAGGGGGTCGTCGAGGACTTCGCGCACGCTGCCCGACGTGCGGTGGAGGCGGGATTCGACGGCGTGCAGGTCCATGCCGCCCACGGCTACCTCATCCACCAGTTCCTCTCCCCGGCCTCCAACCACCGCACAGACCGGTGGGGTGGTGACTTCGCGGGCCGCACGCGCCTGGCACGGGAGGTCGTCCGGGCGATCCGCGACGCCATCGGGGACGCCGCGCTGCTGGTCCGTGTCTCCGCCACCGACTGGACCCAGGAGTACCCCGAGGACGGGCGACCCGGTTGGACGCTGGAGGACACCCGGGCACTCGCGCCGTTGCTCGTCGAGGACGGCGCGGACATGGTCAATGTCTCCACCGGCGGCAACGTGCCCGATGCCCGCATCGGATCCGGACCCGGTTACCAGGTGTTCGCGGCCGCGGCCGTCCGTGAGGCCGTGGGGACGGGCGGGGGACGGTGCGTCCCGGTCGCGGCGTGCGGCCTCGTCCTCGCCCCGGAGCAGGCCGAGCAGATCCTCGTGGACGGACGTGCGGACGTCGTGGAGATCGGACGCGTCATGCTCACCGACCCGATGGCGCCGCGTGTGTGGCGCAGGCGCCTGCGGGTGGACCCCGGGTGGCCCCCGCAGTTGGAACGGGGCACCGCCCGCTGAGGGGGTGGAGGGGATCCACGGGTCCGTCCCGGACATCCGGCCACATGGCCCCGGGGTGGGCCTCGGCCGGTCGGTGCGTCCTGACGGATGGGTGCTCGGGACCGGTGGAGTCCTCC
>NZ_CCXH01000201.1 GCF_000820725.1 Actinomyces polynesiensis
TGGAGTCCTCCGGGCGGACGGCCTGTCCTGGCCGGTGGGTACCCCGTCCTGGCCGGCGGCTGCGCCGACCCGGCCGCGGGGCGGCGCCGCTCAGCCCTCGGGGAGCCAGCCCTTCGCCTGGCGGGCGAGGTTGTCGAGGAGGGACCACGCCTCCGAGGCGCGGTCAGCGGGGACGAAGAGGTGGTCGTGGAAGTAGCCCGCCACCACGTTGCAGGGGATGGACCTGCTCGCGAGGGTCTGCGCGATGGTCGCGGTCAGGCCGATGGAGTCCAGCGGGGACTGCACCCCCAGCGTGATCCGGGCGAACACCTGGTCCAGGGGAAGGCCGAGGTCACGTGCCTGCTGCTCCCTGACGATGACGGTCGTGCCCTCGTCCTCCTCGACGACGGCGAAGGGTTCCAGGCCCTCCGGCACGGACGAAACGGTGGCGAACACGTAGGTGCCCTGTGGTGTCGCGTCGAGGGACGCGAGGGTCTGGTCGAGGTCAGTGGTTCCGGACATGGGGCCGAGGGTATCGCGCGGCACGAGGGGTCGCAGCCCTGTCTCACCACTCCCGGGGCCCGTCGCGCACGGTGGCGGGGCCGGCGTGGGAGTGGGGCACTCGGGGCAGGGGACTGCGTGTCGGCGCGTGCGGGCACGGGGTGTGGTTCCCGCCCCGCGCCCTCCATACATGAGTCTTGGTGGCTCAATGTTCAGCCTTGAGTGAAACAGGCTCAATGTGGGTTGCGGGGAGCGGGCGACCGCGCGACACTGACAGTGTTGAAGCCCGAGAAGGGCAGGCGATCCGGTCCGGAGGGTCCGGGCCGGAACAACCGGAGGTGATCGCCATGGCTACTCGTTATGATCCGTTCCGCGACGTCGATCGCGTGTTCAACTCCGTCCTGCGCCAGGTTCCCGCCACGCCGGGGATGCCGCTGGACCTCTACCGTGACGGCGACGAGTTCGTCGCCGCCGTCGACCTCCCCGGTGTCGACCCGAAGTCGATCGACATCGACGTGGAGGAGCACACCCTGACCATCAGCGCCGAGCGCTCCGCCCATGTGGGCGAGAACGTCCAGTGGCTGTCGCACGAGCGTCCCACTGGGACCTTCGCCCGCCAGCTGACGCTGGGCAACGGGGTGGCACTGGACGGCATCAAGGCCTCCTACCGCGACGGTGTGCTGACGCTGACGATCCCCGTGGCCGAGGCGGCCAAGCCTCGCAAGATCTCGGTGTCCGTGGACCAGTCCGACGGTGCGACCATCGAGGGCGAGTCCACCGAGACCGCTCGCGAGCCCGTGAACGCCTGAGGTCGGCAGATGCCGGTCGTCCACGAGGACGAGGACATGGGGCAGTGACGCGCGTCGGGGCATGAACCCACGGCTTGCGTGATGAGGGGCGCCGGGATCTCCCGGCGCCCCTCATCGTCGTCCCCGGAGCCGTCCGGACTGGGCGGCGCTACCGGAAGGCCACGTCCTGGCCTGTCAGACGCGCCGACAGTCCACCCGGGTCGCTGTCGATCCGCACGACCCGCACGCCCTCCGGCAGACCGTCCAGCGGAATGGTCGGCAACTCGCCGAGCACGGGGGCCACGATGTCGAGGGAGACCTCGAGTCCTCCCAGGGTGGCCGATCTGGGGGTGAGGACGAGCGTGCGGCCGCCCTCGTCAGGGCTGATCCCCAGCGTCACCGCAGCTGGCTGTCCCAGGACCTCCACGCTGAGCGTCACCCCCTCCTCCCCGGTGGTGAGGGTGCCGGGGATCCCGGCCGCGCTCGCGGCAGAGGCCAGCGAGTCGGCGCTGATGGTGGCCGTGGCCGTGAGGTCCCGGGTCAGGTGCGGCACCGAGGTGGACACCCCGCGGAGGTGGGCCTCGATGTCGTCGATGCGCAGGGTGCCCTGCCCGGTGTCGACGTCGTAGGCGGGCAGGTCCACACGCAGGGAGTCCAACTCGCCGGACACCAGGGAGGTGAGGACCGGGATGTCCTCGACCTCCACCGAGGGACCACCGTCCGCGGTCCCCGAGCCCTGCGTGGTGTCGTCCTGGGTCACCACTCCCGGCACCGTGGACAGGGAGTCCTCGATCCCGCGCTCCAGGAACAGGTCGGTGGCGCGGTCGGCGACCACGGCGACGAGGGCGAGCACGACCAGGGCGAGGAGCAGTCGGCGCAGGGACTTCATGTCGGACCTGTCCCGGGCAGTGCGCACCGGAGGGACCGGGTCACAGGCGGTCCAGGGTGTCTGGATGGCTCCCGGTGCGGCCGGCCTCGCCCTCGTCCAGGGCGTCGACGCGGGCGACCTGGGCCGGCGTGAGCCGGACGTCGAGGACGCCGAGGTTCTCCTGCTGACGCGCAGGAGTCACCGACTTGGGGAAGATGACGTCGCCGCGTTGCACCGCCCAGGCCAGGGCGACCTGGGAGGCCGTCGCCCCGACCTCCTCGCCGATGCCGACGAGCACGGGGTCCCTCGGAGCGCGACCCCTGGCCAAGGGCGACCAGGCCTCCGTCACGATGCCGTGCTCGGCGTCGAAGTCGTGCACGGCGCGGTTGGGGAGGAACGGATGGGACTCCACCTGGTTGACCATGGGGACCACGTCGGCGTGCTCGAGGATCGGTTCCAGGTGGTGCGGTTCGAAGTTCGAGACCCCGATCGCGCGGGCACGGCCGTCCCCGAGGAACTCCTCCAGCACCTTCCAGGTCGTGACGAAGTCGCCGCCGTAGTGCATGGGCAGCGGCCAGTGGATGAGGAAGAGGTCGACGTGGTCGGTGCGCAGGTCGCGCAGGGTGCGGGCGAAGGACTCTCGCGCCACGTCGGGTTCGTGGTTGGGGTTGTCCAGCTTGGACGTCAGGAAGACCTCGTCACGGTCGAGGCCCGAGGAGGTCCAAGCCTCGCCGACCTCGGCCTCGTTGTGGTACATCTGCGCGGTGTCGATGTGGCGGTAGCCCAGGCGCAGCGCGCTGAGGACCACGTCGACGACGTCCTCGGTGACCTTGTACGTGCCGAACCCCAGCTGGGGGACCGAGACGCCGTTGGCCAGGGTGACCAAGGGGACGTCGGGGAGTGGGATCTCGGGTGTCTCGGACATGGGGAGCCTTCCGTGCGGGTGTTCCCAGCCTAGGTCCATCCGGTGGGAGGCCGCCCCGGGAGGTGGCGTGGTCCCGTGGAGTCCCACGGCCGCGCCCTGGGCCGAGGGAGTGACCCGATCACGCTGCCCTGTGGTCACGCCCCGTTGGCCGGGATGTCGTGTCGCGGGACTCCGGTGACGGTTCGGTGACGAGACGGCGAGTTTGGACACGGGTGGTGTCGGAACTTGCCGTCTCGTGGGCGTGCTGGTGGAGCCGGTGAGTGGCCCGGTCCTGTGACCTGCGGAAATGTGTGGAGGTGTGGGAAGGATGTGTGACGAGACGGCAAGTTTGGACACCGGCACTGCGGGAACTTGCCGTTTCGTCGGCCTGTGCGAGCGAGAGCGTGTGGGGGCGGGGCTGTGACCTGCACTGATGCAGATGTGCTGGTTCTGGCGGTCGACGAGCCGGCAAGTTCTGACACCGGCAGTGTGGGAACCTGCCGTCCCGAGCGCGGACTGCCTGACCCGGTGGGACCCCGACCGGGCCGAGCGGCCCACCAGCCCACCGGCCGAGCGGCCGAGCGGCCGAGCGGCCGAGCGGCCGAGCGGCCCACGGGGGCCCTCAGTGTTCCGGGGTGTCCTCCGGATCGGCGTCGTCCGCGGTCCCGGGTTCGTGGTCCTGCCAGGGGCCGGGGTCCTCGATGTCCGTCTCCTCGCCGTCGGGACCGGCGAACTGGGCCCGGTAGAGACGCGCATACGCCCCGCCACGGGCGAGCAGCTCCTCGTGCCGGCCGGTCTCGACGACGTCGCCCTCCTCCATCACCATGATGAGGTCCGCGTCGCGGATGGTGGACAGCCGGTGGGCGATGACGAAGGCCGTGCGGCCCTGGCGCAGCCGGTCCATCGCCTTCTGCACGAGGACCTCGGTGCGGGTGTCGACCGAGCTCGTCGCCTCGTCCAGGATCAACAGGTCCGGGTGGGCGATGAAGGCGCGGGCGATCGTCAGCAGCTGGCGTTCGCCCGTGGAGACCGTGTCGCCCTCGTCGCTGATGGGGGTGTCGTACCCGTGGGGGAGCTGACGGATCAACCTGTCCGAGGCGGTGGCCCTGGCGGCCTCGACGACCTCCTCGTGGGAGGCACCCTCGCGCCCGAAGGCGATGTTGTCCCCGATGGTCCCCTCGAACAGCCACGTGTCCTGGAGGACCATCCCGGTGTGGGAGCGCAGCGTGTCCTTGTGGAGGTCGCGGATGTCCACCCCGTCGATGCTGATCGACCCGGAGTCGAGCTCGTAGAAGCGCATGAGCAGGTTGACCAGGGTGGTCTTGCCCGCACCGGTGGGACCGATGATGGCGACCATCTGCCCGGGCCTGACGTCCAGGGAGAGGTCCTTGATGACCTCGGTGCCGGGGACGTAGCCGAACCTCACGTGGTCGAAGACGATGTGCCCGTGGACGACCTCCTCCTCGGCGGACTCCGCCTGCCCGCGCGCGGCGGCGAAGGTGGTGGCACCCGGGTCGGGTTCCATCTCCTCCGCGTCGAGGAAGTCGAAGATCCGCTCGGCCGAGGCCACACCCGACTGCAGGGAGTTCGCCATGGAGGCGAGCTGGCCCAGGGGCTGGGTGAACTGGCGCGAGTACTGGATGAACGCCTGGACCTGGCCCAGCGACATGGACCCACCGGCCACCATGATCCCGCCGCCGACGGCGACGATGACGTATGAGGCGTTGGAGACCATGCCCATCAGGGGCATCACCAGGTTGGAGATGAACTGCGCCTTGAAGGAGGAGTGGTACAGCGCGGTGTTGGACTCGTTGAACTCGGTGGTGAAGCGGTCCTCGAGGCCGTACAGGGCGACGACCTCGTGACCGGTCATGGCCTCCTCGACGACACCGGAGACCTCGCCCGTGGCCTTCCACTGCTCGCGGAACTGCGGCTGGGCGCGCTTCATCAGCTGGACCGCCAGGAACGCCCCGACCGGCACGACAACCATCGCCACCAGCGTGAGCTTCCAGGACATCACGAGCATCATCGCGAGGATCCCGATGATGGTGAGGATCGACTGGAAGAACTGCGACAGCGTCTGGTTCATGACCTGGGTGGCGTTGTCCACGTCATTGGAGACGCGTGACATCAGGTCGCCACGGCTGTTGCGGTCGAGGTAGCTCAGGGGGAGCCGCTCGATCTTGTCCTGGACCTGGGTGCGCATGCGGTACCCGGTGTTCTGCACGACGACCCGCAGGAACAGGCCGGAGACGTACATGAGGACCGCAGCCGCGATGTAGATGGCCACGACGACCAGCAGCACGTGGGCGAGCTGGGTGAAGTCGATGCCCTCGCCGGGGGTGACGTCCATGCCCTGGAGCATCGTGGCGAGCTTGTCATTGCCCTGCTGGCGCAGGGCCGCCACGGCAGCCTCCTTCGAGGGGGCCTTGGCGATCATCTGCCCGACGACCCCGTTGAAGATCAGGTCCGTGCCGTGCCCGAGCACGCGGGGGGCGGCCACGGAGGCGACCACCCCGGCCGCGGAGGCGACGAGGGCGAGGACCAGGAGCAGCCAGTCCGGTCGCAGTTCCCCGATGAGCCGGCGCAGGTTCGGCCCGAAGTTCTCGGAGCGCTGTCCGGGGGCGACACCCCTGCCGCCGCGTGGTCCGGGTCCGTGGCTCATGCTGCCTCCTCCTCGCTCATCTGGGACGCGACGATCTCGCGGTAGGTCGCGCAGGACTCCATGAGCTCGCCGTGCGTGCCCCGGCCGACGACCTGTCCGTCCTCGAGCACGATGATGACCTCGGCGTAGCGGATCGTGGCCACGCGCTGGGCGACGATGAGCACTGCCGCCCCGTCCACGTAGTCGGGCAGCGCCAGGCGCAGCCGGGCGTCGGTGGCGTAGTCGAGGGCGGAGAAGGAGTCGTCGAAGACGTAGAGGTCGGCGGAGCGGTAGAGCGCGCGGGCGATCGAGAGCCGCTGGCGCTGTCCTCCGGAGAAGTTCGACCCGCCCGGCTCGACGCGGGAGTCGATGCCGTCGTCCATGCGGGCCACGAACTCCGTGGCCTGGGCGCCCCTCAGCGCCCACTCGACGCGCTCACGCTGGGAGGCGTCGGGGGAGGGGACGCCCGAGACGGTCTCCGCGATGGTGCCGGAGAAGAGGTAGGCGTGCTGGGGGACCATGGCGATGCGCTTGCGCAGCTCGGCCAGGTCGAGCTGGTCGATGGGCACGCCCGAGGCCTCGATGCGGCCCGAGGTCGGGTCCATCAGTCGGGGCAGGAGGTTGACGAGGGTCGTCTTGCCGGAGGCCGTCGCGCCGATGATGGCGGTGGTCGTGCCCGGGGTGAGGGTGAGGTCGATGCCGGAGAGCACCGGTTCCTCGGCCCCGGGGTAGCGGAGCGTCACGTCGCGCAGTGCGAAGCTCCAGCGTCCCTCGGGTGCGGGGTGCACCGAGGTGGCCCCGGCGACGGAGGGCGCGTGGTCGAGGACCTCGTGGATGCGCCCGGCGGAGACATTGGCGCGGGGCACCATGATGAACATCATCGCGGCCATCATGACGCCCTGGAAGATCAGACCCAGGTAGTTGATGAAGGCGAAGAGCGCGCCGATCTGCATGTCACCGGAGTCGATGAGGTGCCCACCGAACCAGAGCACCGCCACCGTCGACAGGGAGATCACGACGGTGACCGCCGGGAACATCAGGGCGAAGAGCGTGCCGATCTTCAGGGCGACCGCACGCAGGTCCCGGTTCGCGTCCGCGTAGCGCTGGCGCACGAAGCGCTGGCGGACGAAGGCGCGGATGACGCGGATGCCGGTGAGCTCCTCGCGCAGGACGGTGTTCATGTGGTCGATGCGCGTCTGCTGGACGGAGAAGAGCGGGGAGAGCCTCATCATGATCAGGCCGACCACGACGGCCAGGACCGGGACGAGGACCAGCAGCAGCCGGGACAGGGACACGTCCTGGCGCAGCGCCATGACGACGCCGCCGACCCCCATGATCGGGGCCTGGATCATGATCACGAAGGTCATGAGGGTGACCATCTGGACCTGCTGGACGTCGTTGGTCGAGCGGGTGATGAGGGAGGGCGCACCGAAGGTGTGCACGTCCTGGGCGGAGAACTCCTGGGCATGGGTGAAGATGCGGTGACGCAGCCAGGCACCCAGCCCCATGGAGATGCGCGAACCGAGGAAGACGGCGAAGCCCGTGGCGATCGCCTGGGCGAGGGTGACGGCCATCATCACGCCGCCCATGTGCCAGATGAAGGTCGTGTCGCCCATGGCGACGCCCTCGTCGATGATGCGGGCGTTGAGGTCGGGGAGGTACAGGGCCGCGATCGTCGCCAGCGTCTGCAGCGCGACGGTGGCGAGGACCTCGCCGAGGCGGGTCCTCAGGTAGGTCCAGGCAAGTCTGAAGAGCACAGATCGTCCGTTCGGGTGGGGCCGGGTGGGCGCTCGAGTGCCCTGTGCGGGGCATGGGCGTCCTCCGGGAGCGGGACACGGGTCCGGTGCCGGTTCTCCGGTCGCGGGCGCCGTCAGGACGGGTACATGCTAGATCGGCTGGTGATCCGCCGCCCTCCCACGATCCGGGGTTGAGCACGACGTCACAGGTGGCGCCGCTTCCCGCCCCTAGACTGGCGCCATGGAACCGCCCACGCCGCCGCGTCCACGCGGCTCCGCCTTCTCCCGGGACCTGGTGGAGGCCGGCTTCTGGTGCGTGCTGGGTTCCGTCCGGGACGTGCCCGCGCCCCCTCCCGCCGACAGGGGTGCGCGTGACGAGGGCGCCCTCGCCGATCTCACGGAGCTCCTGGAGCCAGCGCTGGTGGGGAACGGGCTCGGTGCGGACGGACGCCGACGGGTGGCGGAACTGGTCGTGGCCACCAGGGCGTGGGCCCGCGGGGCGGGCAGTGCGGGCACGATCTCGGCGGCCGGGTTCGAACGCGCGCGACGGGACCTCCTCGCCGGGTGGGAGCGGGGGACCGCGACGGGTGCGGTGGTGTGGCCACCCACCTCGCGGACGGTTGCCGTGCGACTGGGTGGTGGCCGCTGGAACGACGCCCTCGTCTCCCTGGGTGTGGCGACCTCCGCGAGGGGGCGGGAGCGCGGGGGGACGCGCTTCACCGCCGGGGAGTTCACCGGGGCCGTCGCCAGGTTCCTCCACGAGGCGGAGGCGGCGGGTGGGTCGACCTCGTTCGCCGGGTACACCGACTGGGCGCGGGAGCGGCGCGGCGCCGGGGAGTCAGTCCCGGCACCGGCCACGGTCCGGCAGCACTTCGGGTCCTGGTCAGCGGCGGTGGCTGCTGCGCACGGGCACCTCGACTGAGGTCCGGCGTCGGCGGCTCCCCCGCCGGGGACCGCAGGCGGTCCCAGCCGGGCGTCGACCCCGCCGTTCCCGGACGCACACCGACATCCCCGGACGGGGGAGCCGTGTGCGCCCAACCGTCTGCGCTCAGCCGTGCTCGCGGGAGTCGCGCCCGCGGAGGCGGTCGAGCTCGCGGCGTTCCCGCTTCGAGGGCCTTCCCGCACCGCGGTCCCGGACGGCGAAGCCGCCCACCGGGCGCGGGACCTCCGGGGAGTGGTCCAGGTAGCACTGCCTGGCCACTGCTGCACCGACCCGCTTGACCAGGAGGGCACGGACCTCCAGCACGCGGTCGAACCCCTCGACGCGCAGGCGGACCTCGTCGCCGACGCGGACCTTCTGCGAGGCCTTGGCGGTGTCCCCGTTGACCCGCACGTGGCCGGCACGCGCCGCGGAGGTCGCCTGGGAGCGTGACCTGGTCTGCCGGGTCGCCCACAGCCACACGTCCACGCGCACCTCGGACCCCGGCGCGAGGGCACCCGGGGGCGGAGGGGCGGGGACGGGGGACGCTGACTCCCCCGGGTCGACCGGACCCGGGCCGGTGGCGTCGGGTCCCCCCTCGGTCGTCCTCCCGCTGTGCATGTGGGCATCCTAGGCGCGTACCGGGGTCCGACCGCGGGCGCCGGGTCCCTCAGCCCTGGGAGCCCAGGGCCCGCACGAGGGCGCGCGCCCCCTGCCCCGGAGCGCCCTCCTCGACGCAGACCGTCCCCAGTCCCTGCCAGGAGGCCACCCGGCGCAGCTCGGGGAGGACGGCGCGCGCGGTTCGCACGGGGGCGCCGGACCGCTCGGGCTCCAACCAGAACCCGCGCACGAGGAGTTCCCCCGCCGCCCGTTCCGCCCTCAGGTCGATGCGTCCCACGATGTCGTCCCCGATGAGGACGAGGAGGTCGTAGTACCCGAACTCCCGCTTCGGTGCCGGGGTGTAGATGCCGATGCGGTACCGCACCCCGAAGAGTTCCTCGAGGCGGGGGCGGTGGGCGACGAGGTGGTCAAAGGGGGACAGGAGCCGCACCCGGTCGCGCCGGCGG
>NZ_CCXH01000202.1 GCF_000820725.1 Actinomyces polynesiensis
GACCGGTCCTCGTCGGCACTGCCGCCGGGGCCCGTGCCCGTGGGCACCCACCACGGGTTCCCGGGCTGCTCGCGGGTGCCCTCGACACGGGTGCGCCGGACCTCCCCGAGCTCCTCCAGCCTCTCCAGGGCGCCCACGGTGAGACGGCGCGGGGTGCGGAACCAGTCGGCGACCGTCGTGGTGCGGGCGATGCCCAGACCCCGCACCGCGGTGCGGGTCAGCTTGAGCACGGCCTCGGCCGGTGGGGGCACGGGGACCTCGGACCAGTCCTGCCACAGGGTGGTGGGATCCGCCAGGAGACGCTGGAAGCCGGAGTTCCGCCCGACCCCCACCAGACGCCTCGAGTGGAAGGCGTGGAGGGCACAGGTCTCGAGCACGTGGCGGAGGTGGGGGTCCCCCTGCGCGAACTCGTCGGCGACGCCGAGCGCGGTCGAGGGGGACTCGGACAGACGTGCCATCACCTGCTCGAGGCCTCCTCCCACCCGGGCTCCGACATGTGTGCCGCACGGGACCCCCACAACCCCTCACGTGGGAAGGCCGCGATGAGCCGGGCGACCTCGGGAGTGACGACGGCGGCCTCGTGGGCCCACTGCTCGACCAGGAGCGGCGGGCCGGTGGGCGGCGGTGTGGTGAGCAGGTCCGGGGGGAGCGGTCCGAGGCGGGAGAAGAGCACCATGTCCTGCGCGCGGGCGAGGACGTTGACGGAGTCGAGCTGGACGTACCACAGTCGCGAGACCACCTCCACGCCCCGGCGGACCGCCTCCGCGCGGCTGCGCGCACGGGCACCGCGGGGGTCCGCGAGACCGGCAGCGGACACGGCCACCCCCCGCGCCGTCGAACGTGTGTACGACATGGAAGCAGGCTAGCAGGTGGTCACCGCACCTCCGGGCGTTCCACCCCGGAGGTGCGCAGGACCCTGCGCAGCACCTCGAGCGTGTGCGCAGCGCCGCCCTCGTCGGGGCCCGCACTCCCCCCGACCTCCCCGCGTCCACCCGCCGCCCCTCCTCCGTCGAGTGGCAGCGTGACGAGGTCGTCGGGCCAGGGGCGCACCCAGCCACGCGGCCGTGGCCACCACACGGGACCGTCCACCCCGGCGCGGGCGAGGGCGAGGACGAGCTGCGGGCCGCGGGGGTGCCGGAAGGCGGCACAGAAGTGGGCCCCCCGTGGTTCCACGGGGGTGAGCCCGAGTTCCCGGAGGCCGTGGTCGAGCGCGCGGGCCGTACGCCGATGTGCGTCGACGAGTGCGGGGAGGTCGAGACCGTCGAGCATCCCCAAGGAGCAGGCGGACATCGACACCGGGGAGAGCTGGTCGTCCATCAGCTCCTCGGCCCGGTCGTGGTCGCCCGCGAGCCAGGTGCGTGTGACCTCCTCGTCGAGGGCGTCACGGGTGAGGTCGGGGAGGGCGCTCCGCGTCAGGCCGGTGACGAACGCGCCGTCGGGCAGACCGGTCAGCTTGCGGAGGGAGACGACGACGTGGTCCGCCTCGAGGTGGGGCGCCCGCGGCCAGGTGTGCGTCGCGTCGACGACGAGGGTCGCCCCCGCGGCGCGCGCCCGGGTGAGCACTCCGGCGAGGGCGGGGGAGGGGGCGGCACCGAAGGTCTCGCAGTGGAGGACCGCCCAGGACGAGGGGTCGGCCGCGACGGTGCGGGCCAGGTCCTCCGGGTCGGTGAGCAGGTCGGGCCCGACCCGGACGTGGGCGACGTGCATCCCCTCCAACTGGAAGGGGGTGAGCATGGTCAGGCAGTGGTGGTCGGGCACGGCGACCTGGTGGACCCCATGCTCCCGGAGGTGCCGTGCGACGAGTGCCAGGGCGTGGCGTCCCAGGGCGAGTGGCAGGGCGCCGTCGGGGAGGGCCTGCACTGCCGGGGTCTCGTCCACGCACACATTGTCCGCCCGGGCGGAGGGGGATGGACGTCCCCCCAAGGTCCCTGCGGGTGCTGGGATGCTGGGTCTAGTCTCATGTGCCGGGCCACATGGGCCACGAGACCGCCCCGGACAACCGGTCCGGGAGCGGGACCGGGACGGAAGAGGACGGGGCACAGCATGACGAGGTTGCTGGTCGTCAGGGCGCATCCGCTCGACGCGGGGACGTCGAGGACGATGCGACTCACCGACGAGTTCGTGGACGCGTACCGGCGGTCCCACCCCGAGGACTCCGTCACCGACCTGCACCTCTACGAGGTCGCGATCCCCGAGATCGACCTCGACCTCCTCAGTGGGTGGCACTCATTGAAGGCAGGGACCCCCTTCGTGCACCTCGACCAGGTCGAACAGGTCAAGATCACCCTCTTCAACCACTACACCGAGCAGTTCATGGAGTCCGACAAGGTGGTCATCGCGAACCCCCTGTGGAACCTCCAGGTCCCCACCCGGCTCAAGGCGTGGATCGACACGATCTCCGTGGCGGGTGTGACCTTCAAGTACAACCAGGAGGGCGAGGGCGTGGGCCTGGTGCGCGGCAAGCGCGTGGCGCACATCCAGACCGCAGGTGGGGTCTTCAACGGTCAGGACCCCGCCAGCGCCTATGTCCGCACCCTCTTCCGGTTCCTCGGGGTGGAGGACTTCCACGAGCTGCGGGCCGAGGGCATGGACCACGACCCGGCCAACGCCGATGACATCATGGCAGCGGCCTCGCGGCGGGTGGTGGAGCTCGCCGAGCAGTTCTGAGTGCCCCCGGCCGCCCCGACCCCGCCGCCCCGACCCAGGGCGGCCGCTGCTCAGGCGGCGAACTCCTGGATACCCAGACGCAGCAGCAGCGCGCACACGACGACGATCAGCACGGCACGCACGAACCGGCTGCCCAGGTGCACGGCGGTGCGTGCCCCCAGGTAACCGCCGAGCATGTTGGCCACCCCGATGGTGACCCCCAGGCGCCACTCCACCAGGCCGAGCGGGGCGAAGTACGCCAGGGCCCCCAGGTTCGTCGCCGCGTTGACGATCTTCGTCGTGGCAGTGGCCCGCAGGAAGGTGGTCCGTGCCAGCAGGACGAGGCCCAGGACCAGGAAGGAGCCGGTGCCCGGTCCCATCACCCCGTCGTAGAAGCCGATGACCGCCCCGAAGGGGACGGTGCGGGCCAGGACGACCCCGGCCGGTGGCGGGTCGACCTGGTCGTCGGTCCCGACACGCGGTCGGGCCACGGTGAAGACGAGGACGGCGACGAGGGCGACGAGGATCACCGGGGTGAACACCTCGGTCGGCAGGTGGTTCGCCACCACCGCCCCTCCCATGGACCCGAGGAACGCCACCCCGGCGACGGGGAGCGTCGTGCGCAGGTCCGGACGGACCCGGCGGTAGTAGGTCGTGGCGCTGGTCAGTGTGCCCATGACGGAGCCGACCTTGTTCGTGGCGAGCGCATGGACGGGGGCGAACCCGGGCACCAGGAGCAGTGCGGGGAGCTGGATCAGCCCGCCCCCGCCGACCACGGCGTCCACCCAACCGGCGAGCAGTGCGGCAAGGCACAGCAGGACGGGCACCCACCAGGCGACATCCGCGATTCCGTCGAGCACTCGTCAAAGCTAGGTGGTGTGCGCGCGGCGTGCCAGCATGTCCACGCGGCGCCCCCGCGTGGGGGGCGCCGCCTGCGGCCACCGGGGTCGACCGTGCGCACGGGGTCACCGGACCGTGGCGCCTCCGGACCCGTGGCGCTCAGGCCCGCAGGGTGACCGCGGTGATGTCGGGGCTGCACAGGGTGAGCAGCGTGGCGGCGTTGAAGGCGGCGAGGGTCGCCACGATCGCCGTACGTGGGACCGGTGGGGGATCCGCGCGGTCCAGGTAGAAGTCCGCGACCCTGTCGAATGACCAGATGTCCAGGACGAATGCCTGCGGGTCGGTCCCGATGCCCGGGGCTGCGGCCAGGTGGCGGGCGATCGAGGGCACGTCCACGCTGGTCCCGGTCACCGCGTTGGCCACGACCGCCACCTCCCGGTGGTGTCCGTGCATGACGGGCAGGGGTGACTGTGCGTATCCCGAGACCACCCCCGCGATGCTGTCCCCGTGGGGCAGGGTGAGGGCCAGGGCGCCGCACCGCCCACCGATCTCCTCGGGCACGTCCGCCGGGTCGATGCCCCACTGCCGCAGCAGGGCATCCACCCCTGCCGGGTGCTGGCCGAGCAGGGCGAGCACGGTCCCCAGGGAGTCGGCCGCTCCGCACCCGCAGTCCCCGCCACCGGCGTGGTCGTCGGTGTGGGAGGAGACGGGGAGACCGGCGTCCCGGAGCGCGGCGCAGGTCAGGGACAGCCATGCCGGCGTCCAGGTCTGGAGCTCCTCCCCCATGCGTCCCGGGGTGAGCAGTGCCATCCCGTCGGCGGTCTGTCGCCGCGACGACGGCTCGGGTGGTTCAGGTCGGTAGACCTGGGTCAGGAGCAGGTCGACGATCCACGTGGACAGCGTGCCCCCGGCGAGGCGGGCGACGGCGGGGGTGCGCGGCGGCGGGAGTCCCCCCTCCGTCGCGTCCGAGGGCGCCGGACACACCCCGGCTGCCGCGGTGGGCGCGGCGCC
>NZ_CCXH01000203.1 GCF_000820725.1 Actinomyces polynesiensis
CCGGATAGGGGGTGCCGACGGGGACCAGGAGGTCCGAGGGGTCGCCGGAGAGGTCCTCCAGGAGTGCTGCCAGTGTCTCGCGGTCCTCGGGCCCGGGCCCGGTCCGGCCGATCGCCCCCTCCAGTGTCATGTCCACCACCCTAGCCGTGCGGGCTGTCCGCTCCCTGTGCGGCGGTCCGCACACCGGCCACGGGGCCCGCCCGTGGCACTGCGCCCGGCCAGTGGTGCCCGGGACCACCCGGACCCGCGCGGCCACCTCCGTCCCACGGGCGACCGTGGGCCGGCGTGCCCTCGCTACCCTTGGCCCATGGCAGACCTGCTGACCTCCAACCACCTCCTCACGCTCTTCCTCGTGGTGGGGATCGGTGCGGCGCTCGGGGCGATCCGTTTCGGACCACTCCGACTGGGGGCCGCCGGTGCCCTCTTCGTGGGACTCGCGGTGTCCGCGTGGCGACCGGGTGTCGGCGAGGGCATGGAGATCGTCCAGCAGCTGGGCCTGGCCTTCTTCGTCTACACGGTGGGTGTCGCCGCCGGGTCGACCTTCTTCCAGGACCTCCGCCGCCAGACGGGACTGCTCCTGGCCTGCGCGGGGGTGTGCCTCCTGGGCGCCGTCGTGGCGGTCCTCGGCGGTGGTGCCCTCGGGCTGGACCGTGGGCTCACCCTGGGGCTCTTCACGGGCGCCCTCACCGCGGCCCCCGCCCTCGACGCCGCGACCCGGGTGACCGGGGACCCGATGGCAGCCGTCGGCTACGCCTTCGGGTACCCCATCGGCGTGGTCGTGGGCATCATCGTCGTCACCATGACCGTGACCCGTTCCTGGGCGGGGACACGGGACACGCCCTCCCTGGCGGGCACCGGTCTGGACGCGCTCACGGTGCGGGTGCGCCACAGCGTCTCCACCCGCCACATCCCCGCTTGGGTGGACCAGCGCATCCGCATGTCCTACCTGCGTCGTGACGGGCACACCCGGGTGGTCGTCCCCGGGGAGGACCTCCACGAGGGCGACCTCGTCCTCCTCGTCGGGGACCCCGCCTCCCTCACCGAGACCTTCAAGGAGATCGGTGACCCCACCAGCCGTCACCTCGCCGACGACCGCACCGACGTCGCCTTCGAACGGGTCGTCGTCTCCGACCCGGACGTCGTGGGGCGCACGGTCGCGGAGCTGAACATGGCGACCCGCTTCGGGGCGGTGATCACCCGCGTGCGTCGCGGCGACCTGGAGCTGCTGGCACGCGACGACCTGGCCCTCCAGCCCGGTGACCACGTGGCCGTGGTGGTCCCGACCGAGGAGCTGGACGCCGTCCAGACCTTCCTCGGGGACTCCGAGCGCCGGGTCGCCGAGGTCGACGCCATGGCCTTCGGGATCGGGATGGTCCTGGGCATGCTGCTGGGGACGGTGTCGTTCCCGATGCCCGGCGGGTCCTCCTTCCAGTTGGGGCCCGCGGCCGGGCCGCTGGTCGTCGGCATGCTGCTGGGAGCCCTGAGGCGGACCGGCCCGCTGGTGTGGTCCCTGCCGGAGTCCGCGAACCTGACGATCCGCCAGATCGGACTGATGCTCTTCCTCGCGGCACTGGGTCTGGGGGCCGGGCCCGACCTCGCAGGTCTGCTCGTCTCACCGCAGGGGTGGAGGGCAGGACTCCTCAGCGCAGTGATGGTGGCGGTGTGCTGCCTCGCGCTGGTCCTCGTGGGACGGTGGATGGGGCTGTCGGCGCCGAGGACCGCAGGCGGGGTGGCGGGCTTCCTCGGCCAGCCCGCCGTTCTGCAGGCGGCTGCCGCCAGGCTCGCGGACGAGAGGATCGAGGGGGCCTACGCGACCCTCTTCGCCTTCTCGATCGTGGTGAAGATCCTGCTGGTCCCGTTGGTCTGGACCCTCACCTGAGGAAGCGCCCGGGCCGCGACCGGCCGGCCGGGCCGTCGGACCGGTGCTGCGGGTACGCGGGGCTCAGTCGAGGTGGGGCGTGGAGTTGTTCGTCATCAGCACCGGACCCTCGAACCCGGCCTCCGTCAGTGCCTGTGTCAGTGAGCGCTGCGCCTCGATCGGGCGGGCGAGACCGGCATTGAGTTCCAGGTGGGTGATCTCCAGGGCTGCCACACCGGTGGGGTCCAGCACGGGCTCGACCTCGAAGCGACGCCCGAGGCAGCGTGCCGCCGAGGCCAGGTCCTCGGGCGCCCCGAAAACCCAGGTCGTGGCCCCGATCCCCTCGGGGACGTCATGGATGAAGGTGTGGACCAGGACGATGCGCCGGCCGGACAGGGGATGGACGCGTCCCACGCGTGCGAAGGCGTCGACATGGGCGTCCGCCACGTCGTCGTGGACGAGCGTGTGCGCATAGGTCCCGATCCCGCGCAGCGTGAGCTCCTCGGCGAGGACACCGAGGAACTCGTCCCCGAAGTCGTCCTCCGCGAAGTACATGACCGCGCCACCACCGGGCTGGTCCTGGCCCACCAGCGTCGTGGTGATGCCCGCAGCACTGAGCGCGCGGTGCGCGGTCCCTGCAGCCTCGCCGGGCCAGGTGTGCACGAGGGCCACGTTGGCCCCCATCCGTTGGACGAAGGCGTAGACGGCGAATCCGGGCGTGTCGTCCATGGGGCCTGCCTCCGCGTGTCGGGGAACCGGATCCGTCCCCGCTCCCGGACCCATCCTAGACGGCCGCGGACACCCGTCGAGGGGTCGCCGAGGGCGTCGCTGAGGGGGCGGCACCTGCTCGGGTCCCAGGAGTGCCGGCGGGTAGGGTGGAGGGCATGACGACGCCTCAATTCATCCTTGACCTGCGCGAACACATCGGTCATGCCCCTCTGTGGGTGCCGGGGTGCACCGCGGTGGTCCTGCGGCCCGGTCCGGGAGACGCAGAGGTCGAGGTGCTCGTGGTCCGCCGCGCCGACACCCGCGCCTGGACCCCCGTCACGGGCATCGTGGACCCGGGGGAGGCCCCGGCCGTCGCCGCGGTCCGGGAGGTCCGCGAGGAGGCCGACGTCGTCGCGGTCCCGCGCAGGTTGGTCTCGGTCGACGTGGTGGGCCCCGTCGAGTACGACAACGGGGACGTCTCGAGCTACCTCGACACCGCCTTCGTCCTGGACTGGGTCTCGGGTGAGCCGAGGCCCGCGGACGGTGAGAACACCGTGGCCCGCTTCGTCCCCGCTTCCCAGCTGCCACCGATGAACGACCGCTTCCGTCGGGTGGTCGCGCATGCCCTCTCCGACGAGGTCGCCGCCGCCTTCGACGACGGGCACGGCGCCGACGGGTCGGATCACGGGTCGGACTCCGGGTCCGCGGCCCGCCCGCGCCCGGCGGGACTCTGAGGCCGGGGTCCGCGGGTACGGGGTCCGCGGGTCCCAACCCCGCAGGTCCGAGGGCCGGGGACCCGGTCCCGGGCACCGCCCGGGTGGGCACCCCTGTGCGGACAGTGCGTGACGTGGGACACGTCCAGCGGTTGCGGGGCACACCACCCGGTGGTGCAATGGCCAGATGGAGAACACACCGGAGAAGATCGTGTACACCGCCGTCGCCGAGTCGACAGGAGGCCGTTCGGGGCGCTCCGTCTCGACGGATCCCGACATCAGCGTCGACCTGAGGGCACCCAAGGCCATGGGCGGTCCGGGCGACGGCACCAATCCCGAGCAGCTCTTCGCCATGGGGTACGGGGCGTGCTTCCAGGGCGCGCTCGGTCTGGCGGCGAAGGAGGCCGGGGTGTCCGTGGCCGACTCCGTCGTCCGCACCTCCGTGGGGATCGGTCCCGAGGGCGAGTCCTTCGCGATCTCGGTCCGCATCGAGGTCCTCGTGCCCGGCCTGCCCGTGGAGAAGGTCCAGGAGTTGGCGGACCGCACCCACCAGCTGTGCCCCTACTCCAAGGCGACCCGGGGGAACGTCCCCGTCGAGGTCACGGCCGTCGAATCGCTCTGAACCGGGCTCGCCCCGGACCCCGGGGCCGTGTGCGGTCCCCGCGTCGAGGCGGTCGGACCGGGACCGGCCCGGGCGTGCCGATGAGGTACCTCCGTGGTGCCCCCACCCGAGGGTGGGGGCACCACGCGTTCCGGGACGGAGGACGCACCTGACCGGGCACGGACCCGGCGGGGAGGGGAGGGTCCCTCCCCTCAGGCCCCCATCCAGTAGGCGCGCAGCGCACCCGACATCGCGTGGAGGTCGGCGATGTGGCTCATCTCCCGCGCCGAGTGCATCGAGAGCAGGCCGATCCCGACGTCGACCGTCGTGATCCCGAGCCGTGTCGCGGTGATCGGACCGATCGTCGACCCGCAGGGCATGGCGTTGTTCGACACGAACTCCTGGTGGGGGACACCGGCGGCGGCGCAGGCGCGGTCCCACAGGGCGCTACCGACGGCGTCGGTGGTGTAGCGCTGGTTGGCGTTGATCTTGAGCATCGGCCCCCGGCCCATGACCGGGCGCGTGTCGGGGTCGTGCCGGTCCGCGTAGTTGGGGTGCACGCTGTGCCCGGCGTCGCTGGAGACGCACGAGGACGCCGCGAGCATCCGTGCCAGAGCGTCGCCCTCGCGGCCCAGGGCCCACGCGGTGCGGTGCAGGACGTCCTCGAGGACTGGACCCGCGGCGCCCGAGCGGGTCGCGGAGCCGACCTCCTCGTGGTCGAAGCAGGCCAGGACCAGCACGTCGCCGCCCGTGGGCGGCTCCTGGGCGATGGCCTCCAGGGCGGTGAGGGCGGAGTGGACCGAGGAGAGGTTGTCCTGGCGCCCCGAGGCGAGGAAACAGCCGTCCTCGCCGAAGAAGTCCGGGCCCTGGGTGGGGATCGTGACGAGGTCGTGGGCGGCGATCCGGCTGGCGTCCTCCAGTCCCGCGTCGCGGGCGACGATGTCGAGCACGTCGGCGCCGGGGTGGTCCACGGTCCACACGGGGTGGAGGTGGCGCTGGGGATCCAGCTTGAGGCCCTCGGTGTTCACCCCGCGGTCGAGGTGGACCGCCAGCTGGGGGATGCGGGCGACGGCCCCGGTCCTGACCAGGACCTGACGGCCGTCGGTCGTCACCAGGCGCCCGGCCAGCGCCAGCTCGCGGTCGAGCCAGGAGTTCCACAGCATCCCGCCGTACACCTCGACGCCGAGCTGTCCCCATCCGTCGGGCGTGGTGGTCGAGGCGTTCGGCTTGAGTTTGAAGGCAGGGGAGTCCGTGTGGGCCCCGACGATGCGGAACCCACCGCCCTCCCCCAGGTTCTCCGGGACGAACCAGGCCATGACGGCCCCGTCGCGGACCATGACGTGTCCCCCGGGCGTGGCGTCCCAGGGTGCGGTCTCCTCCTGTCGGGCGAACCCCGCGTCCTCGAGGCGCTGGGCCACCAGGTGGGCCGCGTGGTAGGAGGAGGGGCTGTCGGCGAGGAAGTGGGCGTAGTCGATCGCGTGCTCGCGCGTGGCATCCAGAGGCATGGTGCCCATGGTAGGCCGGGGCGCCCGGAACACTCCCGCTCCGGTGCCCCACCCGGGTCGGCCTGCTCCGGGCCGCTCCGCCCCGGGCCCTCGCACCCGGGCCCTCCCGTCCCGGCACCGGCGACGCGGTGCCCGTGCGCCCGGATCCCGGCGACGCGGTGCCCGTGCGCCCGGATCCTGAGAGCACGGCGGGTCTCTCGCCGGGCGTGGCGGGGCAGGGCGGAATTATGCTGGTGCCATGGACACGGAGCTGGAAGTCCCCACCTGGACCCTCAATGACGGCGACGTCGTCCCCGCGATCGCGCTGGGGACCTACAAACTCAGCGGTGCCGGCGGTGTGGACGCCATGGTCTCGGCCATCCACCAGGGCTACCGACTGCTGGACTCGGCCTTCAACTACGAGAACGAGGGCGCCCTCGGCGAGGCGGTGCGTCGCGCAGGGGTCCCCCGCGAGGAGCTCCGCCTGACCTCCAAGCTCCCCGGTCGCCACCACCAGTACGACCAGGCGATCGACACCGTGCACGAGTCCCTCTACCGCGCGGGGCTGGACTACTGGGACCTGTACCTCATCCACTGGCCGAACCCGAAGGAGGGCAAGTACGTCGAGGCCTACCGGGCGCTCGCGGACCTGCAGCGCGAGGGACTGATCCGCTCCATCGGCGTCTCGAACTTCCTGCCCGAGCACCTCCACAGGATCATCGACGAGGTCGGGGTGGTCCCCGCCGTCAACCAGATCGAGCTGCTGCCCTACTTCCCCCAGACGGACCAGCTCAAGGTGCACGCCGAACTCGGCATCCGCACGGAGTCCTGGAGCCCGATCGGTCGCGGGAACGCGGTGGCGAAGGAACCCGTCATCATCGACATCGCCCGCGCCCACGACGTCAGCCCCGTCCAGGCGATCCTGCGCTGGCACCACCAGCTGGGGTCGATCCCCCTGCCCAAGTCCTCCAACCCGGGACGCCAGCGCGAGAACCTCGACGTCTTCGGCTTCGAGCTCTCGGAGGACGAGATGGCGGCCATCACCGCCCTCGGGCGTCCCGACGGACGCACGAACAACCAGGACCCGGCGGTCTACGAGGAGTTCTGAGCGCCGCCCAGGGGTGACACGACACGGAGGGCCCGCACCGACCGGTGCGGGCCCCTCCGTGTCACGGGTGTGCGTCCGTCGGGACGCGTGTGGACCTCAGGCCCCCAGTCGGCGGGAGACGGCGATCGCGCGCGTCACCTGGACGTCGAGGGCGGCGAGCGTGGCCTCGGAGAGGGGCTCGGTGTTCTCCGGGCCCGTCGCATGTGAGGTGCCGTAGGGGTTGCCGTCGACGAACTTCGTGGGATCGGTGTAGCCGGGCGTGACGAGGATGCCACCGAAGTGGGCGACCATCGTGTTGATGTGGATCAGCGTCGACTCCTGGCCACCGTGCAGCGTCTGGGAGGACGTGAAGGCCGTGTAGACCTTGTCCGCGAGCTTGCCCTGACCCCACAGGGGTCCCAGCGTGTCGATGAAGGCCTGGAACTGGTGGGTGACCGCGGAGTAGCGCGTGGGGGAGCCGAAGACCACGACATCGGCCCACTCGAGGTCCTCCGGCGTCGCGACCGGGTACTCGGCGACCTCTGCGGCGTTGGCGGCGGCCGGCGGGATCGCGGCGATCCGGTCGGCGGGGGTGTCGTCGGCGATCGGGCGGAGGCGGACCTCCGCACCGAGCGACTCGGCGGTGCTCGCCAGGCGCTTGGCCATGGCGGTCCCGTGTCCGGTGAACGAGTAGTAGACGATGGCGACCTTGGTCATGCGGTTCTCCTCAGGGTGCCGACCCGGTGGGATCGGTGTGGTTGATCTGGCAACAATCCGACGCTACCGCGATGCTGTTGCGCAGTCAACTGAATGGTAGGCTCGTGACATGTCGACCGACGGGAGACTCCTCGACGGGGAGCGGATGGGCGCGTGGCACGAGTGGATCGTGGCGGCGCGCACCTTCACCGCGCACCTGGACAGGCTCCTCGGTTCCGAGGTCGACCTCGCCCTCGTCGACTTCGAACTCCTCGACGGTCTCGGTGCGGCGCCGGAACCGGTGCGCATGTGTGACCTGGGCAGTTCTGTCGCGCTGACCCGCTCGGGTGCCACCCGCGCGGTCACCCGCCTCGAGAACCTCGGGCTCGTCAGGCGTCTGCCCTCGCCCACGGACCGCCGATCGACGGTCGTCGAGCTGACGACCCACGGCCGTGAGGTCCGTGCCCGGGCGGCCCTCGTCGTGGAGCGGGAGGTCGAGTCCAACTTCGTCGGCGTCCTCGGGGCTCCCGGGACACTCGCGGCGGGTGAGGCCGCGCGACAGGTCAGGGCAGCCCTCCGGCGGACGCCGGCCTGCCGCGCCCAGGCCGAGCAGGACGCCGCGAGCGGGTCGGAGGACTGACCGGGCCCCACCGTCCCCGGACGCGCGCCCCTTCGGGGAGCGGGTCGCATGGCACAATCGGCCCGTGTGGTCCTACCTCGGAGCGATGGTCCTCCTGGGCATCCTCGGGTTCGACCCCGGTCCGATGCTCATCTCGATCGCCGCGCTCTCCTTGGGAGCACGTCGACGTGACATCCTCATCTTCGCCGCCGCCCTGGTCGGTGGGACCGCGGTGTGGGGGAGCGCGCTCTCGGTGGTCGCCGGGCCCGCCGTCCGACGGGTCCACTGGCTCATCCTCGCCGAGTCCCCAGTGGGACTCACGCTGGCGGCGGTGGCGGCAGTCGCCCTCGTCGCCTGGGGAGTCGTCTCCCTCCTGCGCCGCGGCAGGTCGGGGGGACCCGGACGCACGGGCGACCTCCTGCGTCGGGACACCCGCACCGCCTCGCGCATGGCTGCGGGGTTGGTGCCGCTGATGCTCGTCGCGCTCGTCTTCGTGGCGGTGGTCATCTCCGATCCCCCGTTCCCGGCGGCGGTGGTCCTCTCCGCCCACCAGCCCGTGGCGGTGGTCGTCCTCGGGTTCCTGCTGTGGGCGGTGGTCTCCCAGTCACCACTCGTCGTCCTGGCGGTGGCGTTGGCGGCCGGTGTCGGGGACCGCGCCGTCACCGCGGCGCGGGAGCTGATGACGCGGGTCACGCCCCTGGCATCCCTCGTCCTCCCCGTCGCCTGTCTGCTGGGAGGTCTCGCACTGGGTGCGTGGGTCGTCGTGCGCCTGGTGGCGTGACGCCGGGGACGAGGGCGGGACCCGTCCGGTGCCGGGTGGCGCGGGGGCGGCTCAGTCGCCGAGGTCGCGCCGGTAGACGTTCGTCTCGCGCAGCTCGAACCCGCAGCGACGGTAGAGGCGGTTCGCGGCCTCACGGGAGGGGCGTGAGGTGAGGTCCACCGTGCGGGCGCCGAGCCCGCGGGCCAGGTCCACGGCGGCCTCCACCAGGGCCTGTCCGGCCCCCGTGCCCCGCGCCCGGGAGTCGACGACGACGTCCTCGATCCAGGCGCGCAGCCCCGTGGGGATCTCGAAGGTCGCAAGGGAGAGCATGCCGAGGATGCGGCCCTTCCCACCGGCCCCTCCCTCGGAGCGGTAGACGAGGAGGTGCACCCCGTCCTGGGCCACGAACCGGGCGGTGGCCTCGGCATCGAGCGGCTTGGAGCTGCGGGAGAGTTGGGGGATCAACAGGGCCATCGCCTCGACCAGTTCGGGTGAGGACGTGGAGACGAGTTCGACGGGCATGGTCACTCCTTCGTGTGTTCGTGTCTGGATCCTATCGGTGGCGCCCACGGTGGGCGGGCGGCGCTGCGTGCCCACCCCGGCAGGGTCAGCCCTGCGCGGTGGAGGACCCCGGCAGGTGGAACGAGGTGCGTTCGCAGGACATCTCGATGAGGCGGCGGGTGCCGCCCTCGACCTCCGTGTCGAAGACGATGCCGGTCTCCTCGAAGCCCAGTTCGGAGTAGAGGGCGCGCGTGGCCCTGTTGTGCTCGTAGACGCCCAGCGTCATGAGGTCGACCCCCGTCTCCTCGAACCCCGCCTCCACGCTGCGCCCGACGAGGGGGCGCCCGTAGCCCTTGCGGCGCTTGAGGGGGTTGATGAGCACACGTCCGAAGCGCCCGATGGTGCCGTCGTCATTGGTGGTGAGGGAGGCGTGCCCGATGGGCAGGCCGTCGGACTGGACGGCGGTCCACAGGATGCGCCCCGACTCCGCTGCGGTGTCCAGATCCTGCGTGAGCTGGTCGAGATCCAGTGGCCAGTGGAAGGTGGTGCCGGACCAGAGGACCATGTCCGTCCAGGTCGGGACCCATCCGAGCAGCACGGGCAGGTCGGATGCCTCGGTCCGTCTCAGCTGGAAGGTCACCATCCGATTATCCGCGTGACCAGCCCGCACGACGAATCCGACGCCTGCGCCCGTGGCGAACCTGAGCGTACGGTCAGACGGCGGCGCTTCGCCCGGTGGATCGTGCACGCGGCGACGCGGCGCTGCCAGCGCTGTGCCGGGAGCCGGCCCGGAAGACGAGCCTGCGTTGCAGGTGGAAGCTCACCAGGTAGAGCGTCCCGCCCCCCACCACCTTCGCGACGACCAGCGGCAGGCCCCAGGCGGTGAGCACGGTGAGTGCGAGCCAGGAGGCCACCACCATCGCCACGGCGAGCAGTGCGTAGCGCAGACCCGTGCGCCGGGCGGACCCCGGTGGGGCGTGGAAGAACCGCCGGTTGAGCGCGTGGTTGACGCCCGCTGAGATGATCCGGGCGCCGACGACGGGCAGGAGGAGGCCGGTGGACAGGGGTCGCAGGAGGACGAGGACGCCAAGGTCGACGCCGGAGGAGACCAGGGAGGAGGCGGAGAAGGCCAGGAGGGGGGCGTAGATCCGGGCGGAGTCGCGCAACGGGCGGAAGTGCGAGGTCGGGTTCCCCGGTTCGTAGACCGTCCCGATGGGCACCTCCACCACGGGCAGGTGCTCCCGGGCCGCGCGCAGGAGCACGTTGAGTTCGTACTCGTACCGCTGCCCCGGGACCGCCCCGACCCATTCCAAGAGGTCGGCGGGGTAGCCGCGCAGTCCGGTCTGGGTGTCGCGCAGGTCCCACCCGGTGGAGAGGCGGAAGAGGAACGCGGTGAGCCGGTTGCCGACCCGGCTGCGCAGGGGGACGTCGGGGGAGGGGCCTCGCACCCCCAGCACCATCGTCCCGGAGGACTCCACCGCGTCGGCGACCCGCAGGACGTCCTCGACGCGGTGCTGGCCGTCGGCGTCGGCGGTGACGACGTCCTCCCCGGGGAAGCGGAGCCGGGCCTCCTCCACCCCGATCCGCAGCGCGGCGCCCTTCCCACGGTTCACCTCCAGGTGCACGACCTGCGCGCCTGCGGTCCGCGCCGTCCCGAAGACGGCGGAGAACTCCTCCCCGGACCCGTCGTCCACCACCAGGACGTCGAGGCCGGGGCGCTGCGTCCGCAGGGAGCGCACGAGGGCGACCAGGCGCATGTCCGGTCGGTGGGCCGGCACGAGGACGATCACGACCCGTCCCGGATGTAGAGGATGTCGGAGGTGGCGCGTTCGCCCCCGTTGGAGGGTTGGTTGACCACTTCCCCGTTGAAGTAGAGCGTGGAGGAACCGCCCCCGTCGAGGTTGTAGGCGGTCGGCGCCCCGAGGTCCTGCATGATGCCCGCCAGCTCGGTCATCGTCACCCCGCGCGAGTACCCCTCGGACCGTCCGTCCACGACCACCAGGACGAAGTGGTCCGTGTCGATGATGCCGATGGCGGTGCGTGGCTGCTCACCCTGGATGGAGTGGTTGCCGATGTTCGTGTCGACCTCGACGGAGTCGATGCCGTCGACGACCTCGCCGTCCTCGACGAGCGCCGGGCCGAAGGAGAGGGTGTTCCACACGCCCTCGTCCACGAGGGTCTGGGCATCGGTCGTCGTCTCGTCGTAGACCTCCATGGTGCCGTCCCGGTAGAGGGCGAGGCCCTCCCGGGCGCCCTCGTCGCGGTAGACGACGCCGTTGCGGATGACGATGCCGGTGTCCCTGAACCCGTAGTAGTCGCCGTTGACGGCGAGCACCGCGTCGTTGTCGGCGGCGATCTCGGAGGTCTTCTCCGTGATGTTCTCCCCGAAGGCGTCCCGGGCGAAGGCCGAGCGCAGGTCCGTGGCGTCGCTGAGCTGGACGTCGGCGACGTAGTAGGTCACCGTGTCCGCGCCGCTCCCGGTGGTCACCTTCGTGACGGAGACGGAGGTGTCCGCCGACTCGTAGGTGGTGGAGGTCGTCGTGGTCGATGCGCTGGTGGCCGAGGTGCCGTCCGAGCCGGTGCCGCCCGATCCGGAGGATCCCGACTGCGTGGTCGTCGCGGTGCTGTCCGTGGAGGAGTCGTCGGAGGCCTCCAGGGAGGAGGCGTGGGTGATCTCGACGTGCTCGATGACGAACCGGTCGAGGGCCCAGGCACTCGTCCCGCCCACCGCCACCAGCAGCGCCAGACCCAGGAGCAGCGCGCGCAGGCGGCGCGAGGGCCGCCGGCGCCGGAGAGGGCCCCGTGCCACGCCACCGGTCGTGGCGTCCTCCTGCCCACCCCTGTCCCCGTCGCCGCCGGGATCCCGCGTCGGGGGTGGC
>NZ_CCXH01000204.1 GCF_000820725.1 Actinomyces polynesiensis
ACGGTCGGAAGGAACAGACACACATGGCACGAGCAATCGGCATTGACCTCGGCACCACCAACTCCGCGATCGCGGTCCTGGAAGGTGGCGAGCCCACGATCATCGCCAACGCGGAGGGGCAGCGCACCACGCCCTCCGTCGTGGCATTCTCGAAGACGGGTGAGGTGCTGGTCGGCGAGATCGCCAAGCGCCAGGCCGTCACCAACGTCAGCCGCACCATCTCCTCCGTCAAGCGCCACATGGGCACTGACTGGACCGTGGAGATCGACGGCAAGAAGTACACGCCCCAGGAGATCTCGGCGCGGATCCTGGCCAAGCTGAAGCACGACGCGGAGGAGTACCTCGGCGAGCCCGTCACCGACGCGGTCATCACCGTCCCCGCCTACTTCAACGACGCCCAGCGCCAGGCCACGAAGGACGCCGGCCAGATCGCCGGCCTCAACGTGACCCGAATCATCAACGAGCCCACCGCCGCGGCACTGGCCTACGGCCTGGAGAAGGGCAAGGAGGACGAGAACATCCTGGTCTTCGACCTCGGTGGTGGCACCTTCGACGTGTCCCTGCTGGAGATCGGCAAGGATGACGACGGGTTCTCCACCATCCAGGTCCGCGCGACCGCCGGTGACAACCGACTCGGTGGCGACGACTGGGACCAGCGGATCGTCGACTGGCTGATCCAGCAGGTCAAGTCCAAGACCGGTGCGGACCTGTCCAAGGACCCGGTGGCCCTGCAGCGTCTGAAGGAGGCCGCTGAGCAGGCGAAGAAGGAGCTGTCCTCCGCGACCAGCACCAACATCTCCCTGCAGTACCTCTCGATGACCTCCGACGGCCCGATCCACCTGGACGAGACCCTCTCGCGCGCCAAGTTCGAGGAGATGACCTCCGACCTGCTCGAGCGCACGAAGAAGCCGTTCCACGACGTCATCCGCGAGGCCGGCATCAAGGTCTCCGACATCAACCACGTCGTGCTGGTGGGTGGTTCCACCCGTATGCCCGCCGTGACCGAGGTCGTCAGGGAACTGACCGGTGGCAAGGAGCCCAACAAGGGCGTCAACCCCGATGAGGTCGTCGCCGTCGGCGCGGCCCTGCAGGCCGGCGTCATCGAGGGCGACCGCAAGGACGTCCTGCTGATCGACGTCACCCCGCTGTCCCTGGGCATCGAGACCAAGGGCGGGATCATGACCAAGCTCATCGAGCGCAACACGGCCATCCCGACCAAGCACTCCGAGGTGTTCTCCACGGCTGAGGACGGACAGACCTCCGTGCTCATCCAGGTCTACCAGGGCGAGCGCGAGTTCGCCCGTGACAACAAGCCGCTGGGCACCTTCGAGCTGACCGGCATCGCGCCGGCCCCGCGTGGCGTCCCCCAGATCGAGGTCACCTTCGACATCGACGCCAACGGCATCGTCCACGTCTCCGCCAAGGACCGTGGCACGGGCAAGGAGCAGTCGATGACCATCACGGGTGGGTCCGCCCTGCCCAAGGAGGACATCGACCGCATGGTGCACGAGGCCGAGGCGCACGCCGCCGAGGACAAGAAGCGCCGTGAGGACGCCGACACCCGCAACCTGGCCGAGCAGACCGTGTACTCCATGGAGAAGCTCCTCAAGGACAACGCGGACAAGATCACCGAGGGCACGCGCACCGAGGTCCAGGGCGACATCGACGCCCTGAAGAAGGCCCTGGAGGACGAGGACGTCGACGCCGTGAAGTCGGCGCTGGACAAGCTCAACGAGTCGGGCATGAAGGTCGGCCAGGAGGTCTACTCCGCACAGCAGGCCTCCGAGTCCCAGACCCCCGCCGGTGACGAGGGCGCCCAGGCGTCCTCCGACGGTGGCCAGTCCTCCGGCTCCGATGACGACGTCATCGACGCCGAGATCGTGGACGAGGACGACGACAAGTGAGTGAGGAACCGATGAACGGCGAGCCGGGCCGCGAGCCCGACACCCCCGCTGGTGCATCGGGCCACACGGACGAGGGCGGCGCCGCCGAGGCGGCGCAGGCGGGCGCGGATGCGCCCGCCACC
>NZ_CCXH01000205.1 GCF_000820725.1 Actinomyces polynesiensis
CGCGGGGGACCGGCCCGCGGAGGGGGCGTCGCCCTCGTCCGCACGTGACGGTGCCGCAGACGGCAGCGCTGCGGGGGGTGACCACGACATGAGCGCCTTCGAGGCGGATGTCGAGGACTCCGAGCTGACGAAGGCCATGGGCCAGATCGGGCAGCTCGGCGACGACCTCGCCCACGCCAAGGCGGACCTGTACAACCTCAACCAGGAGTACGGGAACTACGTGCGCCGGGCGAAGGAGGCGGCCTCGGGCCACCGTGAGATGGGTCGTCAGGAGGTCGTGGAGTCCCTCATCGGGGTGCTCGACGACATCGACGCGGCCCGGACCCACGGCGAGTTGGAGGGCGGCCCGTTCGCCTCGATCGCCCAGAAGCTCGAGGACACCCTCTCCACGCGCTTCGGACTGGAGCGCTTCGGCGCGGTCGGGGACGCCTTCGACCCCGCCCTGCACGAGGCCCTCATGGCCCGGACCAGCGCCGAGGTCGACCACCCGGTGGTCGCCCAGGTGCTCCAGCCGGGGTACCGGATGGGTGACAGGGTGCTGCGGGCCACGAAGGTGCTGGTCGAGAATCCCGAGTGAGGATGACCACGGACTTCAGGACATGGAATCAAGGAGGTGAGTTGCGGTGAGCGGACAGGACTGGCTCGAGAAGGACTTCTACAAGACCCTGGGCGTCGACAAGGACGCCGATCAGGATGCCATCAAGAAGGCGTACCGCAAGCTCGCCCGGAAGTGGCACCCGGACCAGAACCCGGGTGACGCCAAGGCCGAGGAGAAGTTCAAGGAGATCGGCGAGGCCTACTCGGTGCTCTCCGACGCCGAGCAGCGCAAGCAGTACGACGCGCTGCGGGCGATGGCAGGCGGCGGGGCCCGGTTCTCCGCGGGGCCCGGTGGGTCCAACGGCGCCGGGTTCGAGGACGTCTTCTCCTCGATGTTCGGTGGCGGCAACGGGGGGACCCGTGTCCGCTACAGCACCAACGGCGGCTCAGCCAACGGGGGCGCCGACTTCGACGACATCATCTCGAACCTCTTCGGTGGGGGCGCGACTCCCCACGGTGGCACCACCTTCGGGCGGGGCAGCCGTTTCGGGGCGGGCGCGCCCTTCGGTGGGGCGTCGGGAGGCGGCTCCGGCTTCGGGGGCGAGGGTCCCCAGCGGGGCGCCGACCTGCGGGCCTCCACCTCGCTGTCGTTCCGTCAGGCGCTCGAGGGCGCAACGGTCCGCATGGGCGTGGACGGGAAGTCCATGACCGTGCGCATCCCCGAGGGGGTGCGCGACGGCCAGAAGATCCGTCTGCGCGGCAAGGGCCGTCCCGGACAGCTCGGGGCACCGGCGGGCGACCTGGTGGTGACCATCAAGGTCGAGCCGCACCCGGTGTACTCGCGTTCGGGTGACGACCTGCGCATGGACCTGCCGGTGACCTACGCGGAGGCGGCGCTGGGCGCGAAGGTGTCCGTGCCGTTGCCCGACGGGAAGAGCGTCTCGCTCAGGATCCCCGCCGGGACCGCGTCGGGCACGGTGCTGCGGGTGCGTCGCCACGGCGTCCACCACGGCAAGCGCACCGGTGACCTCCTCGTGGAGGTCCAGGTGGCGGTGCCCAAGGACATGGACGCCGACCAGCGCAGGGCCGTCGAGGCGCTCGCCAGCAGCCAGGGCGACTGGGACCCGCGTGCGGGTCTCGCCGACCGGGCGAGGGTGTGAGCACCGTGGCGCGCGAACAGGGAGAACCCCGTGAGATGCTCTTCGCCATCTCGGTGGCCGCCGAGCTGGCGGGGATGCACCCCCAGACGCTGCGCCAGTACGACCGGCTTGGCCTGGTGACGCCCGCGCGCTCGAAGGGGCGCGGGCGTCGCTACACCTCCCGGGACGTGCAACGACTGCGGGACGTGCAGCGCATGTCCCAGGAGGACGGCATCAACCTGGCGGGGATCCGACGGATCCTCGACCTGGAGGCCCAGGTGGAGCGCCTGCGCGAGCAGGGATCGCTCCTGAGGGACCGCCTCGAGGAACTCGAGGAACGTCGGGACCGCGTCTTCGCGGCCTCGGCGACCGGAGTCGTCTCGCCCCTGCGGCGCGGGCAGCGGACCTCGTGGGCCGAGGGTGCCTCCGGGCACGGCGCGGACGTGGTCCTGTGGGACCCGCTGCGCGCCGCGATCGCCCACCGCGTCGCGCGGGCGACCATCGAGGCGCGGCGGTCCTCCGCGGAGGCGTCCTCGCACCTGCGGGCGGGGGGACGCGTCGTGGAGGGATCCTTCGGCGCCTGACCCGCGAGGTCCGCTCACTTCCGACCGCGAGGTCCGCTCAGTTCGGGGCATGAGGTCCGTCCCGGTTGGCATGCGGGCCAGTCCCCGTGCGGCGTGCGCGCCGAGCGGTGGACCTCTCACCGAGCGGTGGACTTCCCACCGAGTGGTGGCGCTGTACCCCCACCGTTCGCTGGAAACCCCACCGTTCGGCGACAGTGGATGGCAGGCACTGGACCGGGGCCCGTCGATGGTGGCCCTTGTCAGGCTCCTGGACGGAGGAGTGGAGCAGGCGCGGGTCCCGCGCACCCTCTGTCCGGACGCCGCGCTACTGTGACCCCATGAACCAGGCCCGAGGAGCAGCACAGGGGGACCCGGTGCGGGCGCACGTCCCGATCCGTTCGCGTCTGGCAGCCGGTGTCGGGCGACTGGCGCGGGCCACCTCGCGGGCCCTGGGTCGCGGGTCCGGGGGGATGATCGGCGGCGAGGTCGCCCTCGCGCTCTCGCCCCGCGTCCTCGCCGACCTCTCCCGCGGTCGCCGCTGCGTGACGGTGACCGGGACGAACGGGAAGTCCACCACCAACCGGATGGTGCGCGCCGCACTGTCCACCCGTGGAGAGGTCGCCTCCAACGTCAACGGGGACAACATGCCCCCCGGTCTCGTCACTGCGCTCATGGAGTCGCCCACGGCCCCCTTCGCGGCCCTCGAGGTCGACGAGATGCACCTGCCCCTCGTCGCCGCCGATGTCGACCCCGCCGTCATGGTCCTGCTCAACCTGTCCCGCGACCAGCTCGACCGCGTCGGCGAGATCGGGACCGTCGAACGCCGACTGCGTTCGGCAGTGGACACCCACCCCGGTGCCGTCGTCGTCGCCAACTGTGATGACCCCCTCATCGCCTCCGCCGCCTGGGACTCCGACCATGTCGTGTGGGTGGCGGCGGGAGCCGGGTGGGGTGCCGACTCGGTGGGCTTCCCGAGGGGCGGGCGCGTGGTGCGCACCGACGGGCCGTGGCACGTCGTGGACGCCCCGGCCGCCTTCGCACGCCCCGACCCGCAGTGGTGGCTGGAGGAGGCCCGCCCCGGCTCCGCGGGCGCCGACGG
>NZ_CCXH01000206.1 GCF_000820725.1 Actinomyces polynesiensis
CGTCGGCCCCGGGGGGATCCGGGAGGACCTCCACCTGGCGCTGCCCGGCGTGGCCAACCTCGGAAATGCCGCCCAGGCCGTCGCCGCCGCGGTCGCGCTGGGGGTCGACGCGCACGAGGCCGTCACCGCGGTCAGCGGCGTCAGCGAGGTCGCGGGACGCTACTCCCTCCACGAGGTCGATGGGCGACTCGTCCGTGTGATGCTGGCCAAGAACCCGGCGGGCTGGCAGGAGGCCATGACGATGGTCGACCCGGAGGTCGACCAGGTGGTCGTGGCCGTGAACGGTCAGGTCCCCGACGGACAGGACCTCTCCTGGCTGTGGGACGTGGACTTCTCCGCCCTGGAGACGGGCCGTCAGCGCACCGTCGTCGCTTGCGGTGAGCGGGGTGCGGACCTCGCGGTCCGCCTGGAGTACGACGGCCTGCACTGCCGTCGGGTCGACACACCGATGGAAGCCATCGAGCTGTGCCGACCCGGCAAGGTCGAGCTGCTGGCGAACTACACCGCATTCCGCGATCTCAAGCGCGTCCTCGACTCCCGTGGCGGTGCCCGGGGCACGGGCACCGACGAGGGCGGCCCCGTGGACGCGACGACGGACTCCGGCAAGGGGGAGCGATGAGCGACTCGGTCCTGACCATCGGGGTCCTGCTGCCGGAAGTGCTCGGTACCTACGGGGACACCGGCAACGCGTGGATCCTCCGTGAGCGGGCACGCCGACGCGGCATCGAGGCCGAGGTCCACGTCATCGACCTGGACACGCCGATCCCCGAGGGGCTCGACATCTACACGATGGGCGGCGGCGAGGACACCGCCCAGGCACTGGCGGCGGGCAAGTTCGCCAGCGACCCGGGGCTCGTGCGCGCCCTCGACGCCGGGCGCCCCCTGCTCGCCATCTGTGCGTCCCTGCAGGTGCTGGGCCACTGGTACCGCGATGCACGCGGGGAACGCGTGGCCGGGATCGGTGTCCTCGACGTCACCACCGACCCCCAGGGACACCGCACCATCGGCGAGCTCGTCTCCGAGCCCCTGGTGGAGGGGCTCACCGACCTGCTCACCGGGTTCGAGAACCACGGAGGCGGGACGGTCCTGGGTCCGGACGCCGCTCCGCTGGGCCGTGTGCTCGTGGGTACCGGGAACGGCACGCCCGAGGGCGAGGAACCCGCCCCCCTCGCCACCGACGGCGTCGTCCAGGGGTCGGTGGTCGCGACGTACATGCACGGTCCCGCCCTCGCCCGGAATCCCCAGTTGGCCGACCTGCTGCTCTCCCGCGCAGTGGGGCACGACCTGGAGCCCCTCGACGTCCCCGGCGTCCCCGAACTCCGGCAGGAGCGACTCGGGGCCACCGGCGTCCGGCGTCCGTGAACCCTCCCGCCCACCACTGGGGGTGAGGGCCGCTCCGGGGCCGCCCGTCCACACCCGCCTGCCCACCGCCCCGGTGGCGACACCCGTCCCGGAGGGCATCCTCCGTGGGAAGCGCGGGGCACCCGCGGCTAGACTTCAGGCATCAGACGAACCCCTGGAAGGGGCCGAGATGTCAACTCCGAACGACCCGACACCGGACGGCGGTCCGCGCTTCGGTCAGCGCTCACCCGGATGGAAGCCCGAGGATCCCTCGGCGACGCAACCGGGCCAGACCTCCGGCACCCCGTGGCCCCAGTACGGCCAGACCAGTGGCTCGACCCCCTCGGGGTCACCGTGGCCCCAGGCCGGCACCACCGGCGCGCCGAGCGGACCGCAGGGGGGAGCCCAGTACCCCACCGGCCCCGGGTACGGAGCCCAACCGCCCTACCAGCAGGGTCCGGGGGTCCCGTCGGGCCCCTACGGTCCGGGCCCCTCCGCGCCGCTCCAGCCGTTGCCCTCGAGGGCCTGGGCCATCGTCCTGGTCGTGGTGGGGGCGCTCACGGCGACCGTCCTCGCCTTCGGCGTGTTCCTGGCCGTCCTCCTCTCGGGCGCCGGCTTCCAGGACCTCGTCGCCAATGCCGCCTCGGTGACATCGGGATCGACGGTGACGGTCGACCAGTCCGGCTCCTACCTGGTCAGCGCCACCGGCGGTGAGTCGATCAGCTGCACACTGGAGGGCTCCGACGGCACCACCCACGCCCTCGACGAGGCGACGGGCAACTCCTCCGTCGTCCTGGGGATGGGGATCCCGGCGGGTCAGTACACCCTCGACTGCACCGGCGAGGGCACCGGTCAGATGGTGGGGATGACCGGGGTGGATGCCTCCGCGCTCACCGCCGCCGGCGCGCGTTCGCTCGTGTGGGGGACGGTGGTCGGGGTGATCGGCGTGGTGCTGACGATCGTCGGTGTCGTCTGGTTGGTCAGGGTGAACCGTCGGCGCCGCGAGATCCAGCGCGGGCAGTGGAACATGGGGCCCTACCGGGCCTGACCCCGCCGGCGTCGCCCTCGTCGTGCCCCTCAGTCCCCCAGGCGCCTCCGGAGGAACTCCCACACCAGGGCCTGGACGTGTGCGCGTTGCGCATTGTCCGCGGCCCCCGCGTGGCCGCCCTCGGTGTTCTCGAAGTAGAGGACGTCCGCGCGGCCCTCGAGCATGCGCCAGGCCATGGTGCGTGCGTGGGCGGGGTGGACCCGGTCATCGCGCGTGGAGGTCGTGATGAGGACGGGTGGGTGGGACAGCGCGGGGTCGAAGAGGTGGAACGGGCTGAACTCCCTGATCGACTCCCACTGCTCGGGGTCGTCGGGGTCGCCGTACTCGGCCATCCACGACGCCCCGGCCAGGAGGGTGTGGTAGCGGCGCATGTCCAGGAGGGGCACCTGGACGACGGCCGCCCCGAACAGGCCGGGCTCGCGCACGACCATGTTGCCCGTGAGCAGTCCACCGTTGGAGCCGCCCTGGATGCCCAGCCGCGACGGGGTGGTGACCCCGCGCCCGACCAGGTCCTGGGCCACGGCAGCGAAGTCCTCGTAGGCGCGGTGCCTGTGCTCGCGCAGGGCCGCCCGGTGCCAGGCGGGTCCGTACTCCCCGCCACCGCGGATGTTCGCGACGACGTAGGTGCCCCCCTGTTCCAGGAGGGCCCGGCCCACGCCCGGGGCGTAGTGCGGGAGCAGGGAGACCTCGAATCCGCCGTAGCCGTACAGGAGGGTCGGCGCAGTGGGGTTGCCGCCGGGGCGACCGACCTGGAAGTAGGGGATCCGGGTCCCGTCCTGGGAGGTGGCGAAGTGCTGGCTGACCTCCACGCCTGTGGGGTCGAAGAGCTCAGGGGCCCGTCGCACCGACCGGGAAGAGCCCACCGTGCCGGTGGGCGAGAGCTCCAGGAGGGCGAGGGTCGTCGGTGTGGTGAACCCGGAGACGGTCAGCCACAGGCGGTCGTCCTCCAGCGGCGCGACCGCACCCACCGACACCGTGCTGAGCGGGGGCACCTCCGTCCCGCGCAGGTCCAGGTCGCGCAGTGCCCAACCGCCGGTCGGTCCGCCCGCGGACCGGGGGCCCTGCGTCGCGTCGCTCCCGCCGGGAGTGTCCTGCGCGCCGTCGGCACGTGGGGGAACCACGCCGGGGTCACCCTCGGCGGGCTGTCCTCCCGTCCCGCCGGGCTGTCCTCCCGTCCCGCCGGGGTGTGGCGTCCTCCCCGCGCAGTCCAGCGCACCCCCCTCAGTCGACAGGGGCGGGGTCGCCACCCGCAGACGTGAGGTGACATCGCTGAGGAGTGTGAGGACGAGGTGGTGCCGTGTGGCCGTGAAGGTCTCCAGGAAGGTGTGGTCGTCCGGCTCGAAGAGCGCGCTGACCTGACGGGAGCCGCGCAGGAAGTCCTCCAGGTCGAAGGCGAGCAGTGACCCCGCCGCCCACGTCCGGCCCTCCAGTTCCCAGTCCTCGCGCAGCGCCACCAGCAGCCACTCCCGCCAGGCGCCCACGTCGGCGGAGGAGGGGACGTCGATGGCCACCGGGACGGGCGCGTCAGCGCGGCCCACCCCCTCGGTGGGCGCCGGGGTGGATGCGTCAGAGCGGCCCGCCCCCTCGGTGGGTGCCGAGCGGTCGGTGCGCTCCCCGCCCCCGTGGCCTGCCGGCGCGCCGGTCCCGGCGCTGCTCCCCGTCCCGGCCGACAGGGCAGTGACGTCTCGCAGGAGGTAGGTGGTGGAGTGGTGGAAGTCGTGGGCGATCTCGGCCCATGAACGCTCGAAACCGGGGGTGTGGTCGTGGTGGACGCCCACACCCAGGTCCTCGCGGTCCCCGTGCACCACCACGGGCGCGTCAGCCGGGTCCTGCCCGCGCCGCACGAGGCGGACCTGCAGGGGGTACCCGGAGGTGGAGACCGTACCGGGCCCGAAGTCGTTCGCGACCCACACCGAGTCACGGTCGATCCAGGACATCGAGCCCTTCGCCCGTGACCGCGTGAACCCGTCCGTGACCCACGTGCGGGAGGTGATGTCGAACTCGCGGGTGGTGTCGGCGTCGGAGCCCCCCTCGGAGAGGTCGATGAGCGCCCGGTCCCCGTCGGGGTACAGCACGCTGGCCCCGTGCCAGACCCAGGAGTGCCCCTCCGAGGCGGACAGGGCGTCGACGTCCACCAGCACGTCCCAGTCGTCGCCACCGTCGAGGTAGGCGTCGAGGTCCTGTCGACGCCACAACCCGCGCGGGTGGTCGGCATCGGTCCAGAAGTTGTAGGCCCACGTCCCGCGCACCCGGACGAAGGGGATGCGGTCCGGGGAGTCCAGGACCTCGAGGAGGCGGGCCTCCAGGTGCTGCAGGTGGGGTCCGGCCAACTCGGCCTCGGTGGCCGCGTTGCGCTCGCGGACCCAGTCCAGGGCCCGGTCCCCCTCGACCTCGTCGAGCCAGGCGGGGGGAGTGGGCAGCGGGTCCGGGTTCGTCATGGTCACATTGTGCGCGACCGCGTGTGCGTCAGTGTTCCGCGCGGCCACGAGGACCCTCAGGTCAGCATGCGCCGGAGGTGGACGAGGGTGCGCTCGACGGCGGCGCGGCCGAACTTCTCCGTCGAGGGTGACTGCGCCACCCCGTAGAGCATGGCGAGGACCAGGAGGACATCGTTGACCGTGAGGTCCTCGCGGACCACGCCGGCGTCCCGGGAGATCTCCAGGGGTTCGGAGAAGACGGCCTCGGTCCGCTCCCACAGGCGAGCGGCCTGGTCGGAGGCCTGGGCATTGGCATGGATGATGCGGAACATGCCGGGGATCGAGTACTGGTCCCAGGCGATCATCGCGATGACGTCCAGGAGCACCTCGGGGTCCTCGGCGTGGGCGCGGGTGTGGGCCAGGTAGCGGTCGAGACGGGCACCGTAGATGGCGGAGACCAGGGCGATCCGGTTGGGGAAGTGCCGGTAGAGGGTGCCCCGCCCCAGACCGGAGCGGGCGGTGACCAACGCCAGGGGGGCGTCGGGACCGTGCTCGGTGAACACCGCCTCGGCCGCGTCGACGAGGGTCTGCCGGTTGCGGGCGGCATCGGAGCGTGTCATGGCGACATGCTACGGGCGGAGGGCATGGCCGCGACCTCGTTCGGGTCCCCGGGTGGCGGCCCGGTGCGCCGAACGCTCCCTGCCGCCCACACGGCCCCGGGCCGCCCTCGTGGGCGCACCTCCCGTCACCGGTCGCGGCACTCACCGCGGGGCATGCCGGGCCGTCCCGGGCGCAGTGACGACACCCGTGCCCCCCGCATCCCGGGCCCGGTCCTGCGCAGCAGGGGGCGACAATCAAACTTGAGTGGAATACACTCAAGGTTGTGAACGTTGAGATCTGCAGACATCGGGACCAGCGCGGGACAGACCGCGCACTCCCGGTCACTGCACATTTCGCAGCGCCCCTGCGTCGCCCCCTCCCGGGGACCGCGACGCCCCGGCGCCACATCAGGAGGTAGACGTGAACCATCAATTCACGACCAAGTCGCAGGAGGCCATCAGCTCCGCCGTCCAGGCAGCTGGGGCCGCGGGGAATCTCCAGGTGGAACCCGCACACCTGCTCGGGGCACTCCTCGAGCAGGAGGAGGGCATCGCGCTGTCACTGCTGGCAGCGGTCGGTGCCGACCGGAAGGTCGTGGGGACCCGCGTGCGCAACGTGCTGGTCTCCCTGCCCTCCAGCTCGGGATCATCCGTGGCCCAGCCACAGTCGTCCCGCTCCCTCATGAACGTCCTCAACGAGGCGGGGAGGCGCGCCGACGAGGGCGGGGACAAGTTCGTCTCCACGGAGCACCTGCTCATCGCACTGGCGGACTCCGACACCGAGGCGGGCCACATCCTCACCGAGGCCGGCGCCACGCCCGACAAGCTGGTCGCAGCCCTGAAGGAGCTGCGTCCCGAGCCGGTCACCTCGGCCGACCCGGAGGGTTCCTTCGAGGCACTCAAGAAGTACGGCCGTGACCTCACCGAGGTGGCGCGGGAGGGCAAGCTCGACCCCGTCATCGGCCGTGACACCGAGATCCGCCGTGTCATCCAGGTCCTGTCCCGGCGCACCAAGAACAACCCCGTGCTGATCGGTGAGCCCGGCGTCGGCAAGACCGCAGTGGTCGAGGGCCTCGCCCAGCGCATCGTCGCCGGCGACGTGCCCGACTCCCTGCGCGACAAGTTGCTCATCGCCCTCGACATCACGTCGATGGTGGCCGGGGCCAAGTACCGCGGCGACTTCGAGGAACGCCTCAAGGGCGTGCTCAACGAGATCAAGCGGTCCGAGGGCCAGGTCATCACCTTCATCGACGAGCTCCACACCGTCGTCGGTGCGGGCTCCGCCGAGGGGTCCATGGACGCGGGCAACATGCTCAAGCCCATGCTGGCCCGCGGTGAGCTGCGCCTGGTGGGCGCGACCACCCGGGACGAGTACCGCGAGAACATCGAGAAGGACCCTGCCCTGGAGCGTCGTTTCCAGCAGGTCTTCGTCGGTGAGCCCTCCGTGGAGGACACCATCGCGATCCTGCGTGGCATCGCACCCAAGTACGAGGCCCACCACAAGGTCACGATCTCCGACGGTGCGCTGGTCGCAGCCGCCACGCTGTCCGACCGCTACATCACCGGGCGCCAGCTGCCCGACAAGGCCATCGACCTGATCGACGAGGCCGCGTCACGTCTGCGCATGGAGCTGGACTCCAGCCCTGTCGAGATCGACGAGTTGCGCCGCCAGGTCGACCGCCTGCGCATGGAGGAGTCCTACCTCCAGGAGTCCGACCCCGACGCCACCGACGAGGCGACCCAGGACCGCCTGGCCCGCCTGAGGAGCGACCTGGCCGACAAGCAGGAGTCGCTGACGGCACTCACCAGTCGCTGGGAGGCCGAGAAGGCCGGCCACAACAAGGTCGGTGACCTGCGCGTCCAGCTCGACGAGCTGCGCACGCAATTGGACCTGGCGGTCCGCGAGAACCGCTGGGAGGAGGCCGGACGTCTCCAGAACGGTGAGATCCCCGCGATCGAGCGTCAGATCGCGGAGGCGGAGGCCGCAGCCGACGAGACCGACGAGGACGGCAACGCCCCCGAGCCCATGATCGCCGAGAAGGTCGGGGCCGAGGAGATCGCCGAGGTCGTCGAGGCCTGGACGGGCATCCCCACCGGGCGCCTGCTGCAGGGCGAGACCGAGAAGCTCCTCCACATGGAGGAGGTCATCGGCAAGCGACTCATCGGGCAGAAATCCGCCGTCCACGCGGTCGCCGACGCCGTGCGCCGCTCGCGTGCGGGCATCTCCGACCCCGACCGGCCCACCGGTTCGTTCCTCTTCCTGGGACCCACCGGCGTCGGCAAGACGGAGTTGGCGAAGTCCCTGGCGGAGTTCCTCTTCGACGACGAGCACGCCATGGTCCGCATCGACATGTCCGAGTACTCCGAGAAGCACTCGGTCGCCCGTCTGGTCGGCGCGCCCCCGGGGTACGTCGGCTACGAGGAGGGCGGCCAGCTGACCGAGGCCGTGCGGCGGCGCCCCTACAGCGTCGTCCTGCTCGACGAGGTCGAGAAGGCGGACCCGGAGATCTTCAACATCCTCCTCCAGGTCCTCGACGACGGCCGCCTGACCGACGGCCAGGGCCGTACCGTCGACTTCCGCAACACGATCCTCATCCTGACGTCCAACCTCGGGTCCCAGTACCTGGTGGACCAGACGCTGGACGCGGACGCGAAGCGGGAGGCCGTGATGGCGGAGGTGCGCCGGGCCTTCAAGCCCGAGTTCCTCAACCGTCTCGACGAGACCCTGATCTTCGACCCGCTGTCCCAGGACGACCTGGCGCGGATCGTGGACCTGCAGGTCGAGGACATGGCCCGCAGGCTCGCCTCGCGCCGCATCACCCTGGACGTCTCCGAGCCCGCCAAGGGTTGGCTGACCAGGGTCGGGTACGACCCCGCCTACGGTGCACGTCCGTTGCGTCGGACCGTCCAGCGCGAGATCGGTGACCGTCTGGCGACGCTGCTCCTCTCGGGTGACGTCGAGGACGGCGACCGGGTGCGCGTGGACGTGTCGGAGGACCTCAGTGGTCTCACCGTCACCTCCGGCGCGGTCGCCGACCTTCCCTCCGAGGAGGACGCCGACCGGGACTGGTGACCCGGCTGCTTGGGGCAGTTCGGAGGATCCGTCCGGACCACCTGTGGCTCCGCCCTCGTGCGTGACGAGGGCGGGGCCACTGCCGTCCTCGCGGGGCTTCCCGTTCCCGCACGTCTGCCGAGCGCGTGGCCAGGACCTATCCGCACGGGACCTGCCCGCCCGGAACCTGCCTGCACGGAAGGTGCCCACGGGGAGCTCGCCCGCCCGGAACCTGCCCAGCCGCGGCTGCGCTCCTGACCCTGTCAGTACCGTTGTCAGCACCGTCGATCCCGACACCGTCGCTGACGCGGACTCCATCGCTGGTCCCGGGTCCACTGCGACGCCACCGGTCCACAGGAGTCCTGTCACCTGACTCCGCTGGCCGGACCGGTGGACCCGGCTGTCCACGGCGGTGTGAGACTGGCGTGCGGGTCCGGTGCACATCCGCACCGGTGCCCGCCCGACCTCGACACCTGCACCACCGGCTGGAGGGAAGCATGCACGTCGTCACCGTCCCCGGCTATGGCGGCTCCGGACCCGAGCACTGGCAGACCGCGTGGGAGGAGGCGCATCCCTCCCTCGTCCGCTTCGCGCCTGCGTCCTGGAGCGAGCCGGATCCCACCGACTGGTCGGCGGCCCTCGACCGTGCCGTGGCCGACGGACCAGCCGTCCTCGTCGCCCACAGTCTCGGATGCCTGGCCGCGGCCGATTTCGCCCGGCGTCACCCCATGCGCATCCGGGCGGTGTTCCTCGTGGCCGTGCCGGACCCGGGCGTGCCGGCCTTCCCTCCAGCGGCGCGTTCATTCGGCGCCCGTCCGCTCGGCGGGGAACTGGGTGTGCCCGCCCTCGTCGTCGCCAGCGAGGACGATCCCTTCTGCAGCTCGGAACGTTCCACGGACATCGCCCGGGCCTGGGAGGCGGGATGGGTGTCGGTGGGGAACCTCGGACACATCAACTCCGACTCCGACCTGGGGGAGTGGCCGGCCGGGTGGGACCTGTTCACGGCCTTCGCGGCCGGCCTCGGGGAGCGCGTCTGACACCGGGCGGGTGTCTGCTGCGGATGGTCCAACCCTGGGGATTGGGTGCTCTTCGGCCGGACAGCCGGGTGCCCGTCGGTCACGCAGCCGGACGCCCCACGGCACCCAGTCGGGTGGCTCCGGCACGTGAGCGGGTGCCTGCTGGGAGGGCAGATCGGTACCTCGGCACGCGGGTGGCTGCACGGGCGGTCGTCGGCGACCCCCGGGCCGTGGGAGAATGGTGGACGCGGGCCGCAGGTGCCGCCCGTGAGGTGAGTTTCAGCAAGGGAGGCCGAGGATGCCCGCGGAACGCAGGACACGTGGCTCCTACTCCGCCGGCCTCGCCACGCGCGAGTCGATCCTCGAGACGTCCATGCGGCTCATCGCGGACTCCGGGTACCACGGGTTCTCGTTGAGGGACGTCGGCCGGTCCGTGGGGATCTCACACCCCGCGGTCATCTACCACTTCCCCTCCAAGGAGGCCCTGCTCCTCGCCGTCGTCCAGCGCTACGAACGCGAGTTCGGCCTGCTCGACATCGACATCGACGAGGACACCGGCGCCATCATCGAGAAGGGCATCCGTCCCGACTCCGTCGCGGAACTCGCGCTCGCCATGATGCGCCTGGCCAAGCACCCCGATGCGCGCACGATCATGGCCCTGGACTGTGTGCTCGGTGTGGAGGCGGCCTCGCCCACCCACCCCGCCCACGACCACTTCGCCTATCGCTTCGAGGCACTCCACTCCTTCCTCGAGACCGAGATGGAACGGCTCCTGTCGGCGGGCACCGTCAACTTCGACCTCACGCCCACCGCCATGGCCTGTGCACTGATCCGCGACTGGTACGGCATGGCCGTGCATGCCCGCTACCTGAGCGGGGAGGAGGCCGAACGCCACACGATCGCCGGGTTCCTCGCGGCCAGCAGCCGCACCCTGGAACTACGCCCGGAGGTCGTGCTCACCCTCGCCGCCTCGATCCCGGAGGACCTGGCTGACGTCTTCGCGCGTTCCCTCAAGATCTACCGGGACATGCACGCATGAGGGCCGGCGGACGCCCGTGACGGCCACGGACCTCTACCCCGTCCCCTTCGAGCACTCCCTCGCGGTCCTCGCCCGCGGGGAGGTCCTCCACCGCGAGGGCGACACCCAGCGGCCCTTCCCCCTCGCCTCGGTCACCAAGGTCCTCGTCACCCGGGCGGCTCTGGTCGCGGTGGACCGGGGCATGCTCTCCCTGGACGACCCGCTCGGGCCGCCGGGCTCCACGGTGCGCCACCTGATGTGCCACGCCTCGGGCCTGGCCATGGACTCCGACACGGTGCTCGCCCACCCCGGTGCACGGCGCATCTACTCCAACCGGGGCATCGAGGTCCTGGCCGCCGGGCTCGAGGAGGCCACTGCCACTCCCGTGCGCAGGTGGGTGGAGGAGGTGCTCCTCGAGCCGCTCGGCATGGAGGTGACCGATGTGCCCGGGTCCGCCGCGCACTCGGGTGTCTCCGACGTCGAGGGCCTCCTCGTCCTCGCGGACGAGCTCCTGCACCCCCGTCTCGTGTCCCCGGCACTGGACCACGAGGCCACCTCCCCAGTGTTCCCCGACCTGGTCGGGGTGGTCCCGGGCTACGGCCGCCAGACGCCGTGCCCGTGGGGCCTGGGTGTCGAGATCCGGGGCCACAAGCACCCCCACTGGACCGCTCCCGGTGCCTCGCCGGAGACCTTCGGGCACTTCGGTGTGTCGGGCTCCTTCATCTGGGTGGACCGCGCGCGCGACGCGGCAGCCGTGTTCCTCGGTACCGAGCCCTTCGGGCCCTGGCACCAGGAGCACTGGGCGGCACTCAACCAGGAGATCCTCGACCGCCTCGTCGACCCCTGACCCCGCCGAGGTCCGCTCACTTCTCACGTTGAGGTCCGCTCACTTCTGGGCACGAGGTCCGTCCCCTCCCGCCCGGCATCCGGCGGCGCGAACTGTCGGTGCGCCCCTGTGAGCGCGCCCCTGTCCGTGTACCCACGCGGCTGTGCGCTGCCCGGCCGCCCTCGCCGATGCGGGCACAGCCGCCGACGTGGGCCCCGGCCGCACCCGGCAGGCCCGCCCAGCCCCCTGACGAGCCGCCCGGCCCCCCTGACGAGCCGCACCCCCCGTGCTCAGTCGATGTCCACCACGACCGGCACGTGGTCGGAGGCGCCCTTGCCCTTGCGTTCGTTCCTGTCGATGGAGGCACCGGTGACCTCGGGCGCGAGCGCCGGTGAGGCGCAGACGTAGTCGATGCGCATGCCTTCGTTGCGGGGGAAGCGCAGTTGCTGGTAGTCCCAGTACGTGTAGTTGGTGACGCGCGGGCGGGTGACCTCCACCCAGCCGTCCTCGGCGAAGGCGTCGAAGGCGGCGCGCTCGGGCGGGGAGACGTGCGTCTTGCCCGCGAAGAACCCCATGTCCCACACGTCGGCGTCGGTCGGGGCCACGTTCCAGTCGCCCACGAGGACGATGCGGGCCTCGGGGTCCGCCTCCAGCCACCCCTTCGCGTCGGCCCGCAGCTCCGCCAGCCACTCGAGCTTGTACCGGTAGTGCGGGTCGTCCAGGGTGCGCCCGTTGGGGATGTAGAGGCTCCACACCGTGAGGTCCCGTGGCGTCCCACCCGTCGACGAGGGCGGCTGCGCGACCGTCACGCCGAGCGCCCTCGCCTCCACCACACCCGGATCCCCCCAGGTCGGCTGGTCGGGGAACCCCCGCTGGACGTCCGAGATGGGCAGTCGGGACGCGACGGCCACCCCGTTCCACTGGTTGAGCCCGTGCACCGCCACCTGGTAACCGGCGACCTCGAAGGGGGCAGTGGGGAACTGGTCGGGCCGGCACTTGATCTCCTGCATGGCCAGGACGTCGGTGTCCGAGCGCTCCAGGAAGGCGACGACCCGGTCGACACGGGTGCGGATGGAGTTGACGTTCCAGGTGGCGATCCTCATGCGCCCAGCCTACGGTCCCGCCTCCAGGTCCACCGCCCCGGGGACCGGGCCCCACCACTGCGGGCAGGGCCGTGGTCGTGCGGACTCACTACGATGACCCCATGGGCACAGCACTGGTGACGGGCGCGACCTCGGGACTCGGCGAGGAGTTCTGCTGGCAGCTCGCTGCCGCGGGCCACGACTTGGTGGTCGTGGCCCGGACCCAGGACCGTCTCGAGGAACTGGCCACCCGCCTGCACCAGATCGCCGGCATCGGGGTGGAGGTCCTCCGCGCCGACCTGTCGGACCCCGCCGACGTCGCCCTCGTCGCCCGGAGGTTGTCGGAGCCCGGCGACTCGGACGCACCGGTCGGCCTGCTGGTCAACAACGCCGGGTACGGCCTGGGTCGTCCCTTCCTGGAGGACGACCTCGACGCCGAGCTCGGTGCACTGGACGTCATGGTCCGGGCCGTCATGGTGCTCTCCCACGCGGCCGCACGCTCCATGGTCGCCCGCGGACGGGGAGCCGTCCTCAACGTCGGGTCCGTCGCCGCCGACACGGGGATGGGCACCTACTCCGCCCACAAGGCCTGGGTGCGCACCTTCACCGAGGGGCTGAGCGAGGAACTTCGCGGCAGTGGGGTCACCGCCACCCTCGTGAGCCCGGGACTGACGCACACGCACTTCCACGAGGCCGCCGGCCTGGACGTGTCCGCGACCCCCGGGTGGGTCTGGTCCACTCCCGAGCAGGTGGTGACCGCCGCCCTGGACGCGGTCCGGCACGGTCGGGTCCTGGTGACGCCCACGCCCCTGTACAAGGTGACCTCCGTGGTCACGCGCCTCGCCCCGCGCGCCGCCGTGCGTGCCGTGGTGCGGCGCATCCCCCACTCCTGAGTGGCTCTCCCGAGGGCTGTGGGGTTCCGGCCGGTGTGCCCGGGCCCGTGCCAGCCGCTGTGCCCCGGTGACCACGGACGAGGGCGGGAGCGCCCTCGTCGATCCCGATAGGCTGGGCACATGACGAATGACTCCCAGAAGGCCCGCCTCGCCGAACTCGTGCGGGACCTGGCCGTGGTCCACGAGAAGGTCACGCTCGCCTCCGGGCGTGAGTCCGACTTCTACGTCGACATGCGTCGCGCCACCCTGCACCACGAGGCGGCGCCGCTCATCGGCCACGTGATGCTGGACCTGCTGGAGGAGTCCGGGTTCGCTCCCGGCGACTACGACTCCGTGGGCGGTCTGACCATGGGCGCCGACCCGGTGGCCACGGCGATCCTGCACGCGGCTGCCTCGCGCGGACTGGACGTCGATGCCTTCGTGGTGCGCAAGGCCGCCAAGGACCACGGGATGCGCAGGCGCATCGAGGGGCCCGACATCGCCGGTCGTCGGGTGGTGGTCCTGGAGGACACCTCGACCACGGGCGGGTCCCCGCTGGAGGCGGCGGCCGCGGTGGAGGAGGCCGGGGCGACGGTGGTCGCCGTGGCGGTGGTCGTCGACCGCGACACGGGCGCCAAGGAACGCATCGAGGCCGCAGGGTACCCCTACCTGCACGCCCTGGGTCTGGCGGACATCGGCCTGGCCTGAGGCAGCAGCGCCCCCTGCGGGTGCTGCTGAGGGCGGCGGCGACGGTGTGTGGGTTCGGCGGCGCGAGGGCGGTCTGCGGGCGTGGATTCGGGGTCGAACCCACAGCTGGTTGACGTCTTGGGGCCTGTGGCGGCGACGGTGTGTGGGTTCGGCGGCGCGAGGGCGGTCTGTGGGTGTGGGTTCGGGGTCGAACCCACAGCGCGTTGTTGCCCGACCCTCACCCCCTGTCCTCCCAGCGTTCCCACGCGAAGGGACTTGCACGCTGGCTCACGGGCAACCTGTGGAGGAACGATTCCAAGCGCAATGGTCTGCTAAGAACTGACATCATGGAAGAGTCGTCAGCGGTGTTGCAGCACATCGTGGTGGCGGACAGGAGGTCCTCGGGAAGGTGCGCCCGGCGACTCGGTTCGGGTGAGCTCGTCCGCGTGTTCCGCAACGTCCTCGTCGAGGCGAGCTACCTGATGGTGCCCGATCGGTGGGAACGTGCGCGCCGTGCCAATCTCGTCCGCGCATGTGCGGTGTCGTTGCTGCTCGGTCCCAGTGCGGCACTCAGCCACCAGGCGGCCGCCGTGGTGCACGGGCTCGGGATGACAGCGGATCTCACGGATGTCCACGTCTCCATCGGCCGACGGTGGGGAGGGAAGGCTGCCGTCCTCCCCGCCATTCTCCTTCCGGACCACACTGTCATTCCTTCGGTTCGGCTGGTCCGGCACGAGACACCGGTCCCCGCTCATCGGATCGAGCACCTGAGGGAGCTGATCGTGAGCGACCTCCCGGCCACGGCAGTGCAGTGTGCCTCTTCGATGCACCCGAGGGAGAGCCTGGTCATCGTCTCGGGTGCGCTCAGGATGCTCAGCCGGTTCGACCGCTTCCACATGAACGAGAGTCGTGAGCGGGAGGAGCTGTGGCGCGCCCGCATGTTGGATCTCCTGGAGAGTCGAGGACCCGGGCAGCGCAACGTCTCCCGCGCTCGCGAAGTGATCAGGGCAGCCGATGCAGGGTGCGAGTCCGTGCCGGAAGCGCTCCTGCTCTGGGCTCTGAAGGCAGCCGGGTTCACCGGGGTCCGGACTCAGGCCGCCCACCAAGTCGGTGACGCGCTCTACTTCGTCGATGTCGAGATCGAGGGAACCGATGCTGTCATCGAATTCGACGGCAAGGCCAAGTACGGCGAGGAGCGGGACGCTGTCCTGGAGAAGCTGTCCCAACAGAACCGGCGCCAGAAGGGGCTCGAGTCATTGGGCTTGGTGGTCATCCGCTTCGAGTACCGAGAACTCGGGAACTGGAAGGCGATCCGGGATGAAGTGGTCGCCCGATCGGGAATGAACGGTCCTCCTCGCCCCAACAAGGTGCTCCTGGCGGGGCTCTGAGATCCGGGGGTGCAGCACTGGTGGTCGTCCACTGCCCGTGGCGGCGACGGCGTGTGGGTTCGGGGGTCTGGGAGCGGTCTGTGAGGGCCGTATGGGGGTTGAACCCACAGCTAGTTGATGTCCTGAGGGCTGCGGTGGCGACGGTGTGTGGGTTCGGCGGCGCGAGGGCGGTCTGCGGGCGTGGATTCGGGGTCGAACCCACAGCTGGTTGATGTCCTGAGGGCTGCGGCGGCGACGGTGTGTGGGTTCGCTGGCCCCGCTGCAGCCGCCGGCCCCGACCCGCTGGCAGGCCTCAGCCCCTCGACGCCTCCACGAGAGCCACCAAGTCCCCGATGCCGTTGTGGATGCCGAAGGGGCGGTAGGGGAAGTTCGCGACCTGCTCTGCCTTGGTCGAGCCGGAGAGCACCAGGTGCGTGCGCAGGCCGGCCTCGACGCCGGCGCGGACATCGGTGTCCATGCGGTCGCCCACCATGGCGGCGTCCTCGGAGTGGATCCCCAGTCGGTTCAGCCCGGCGCGGATCATCACCGGGTTCGGTTTGCCCACGAAGTAGGGGGAGTGCCCGGTGGCTGCCTTGATCATCGCGGCGACAGAGCCCGTTGCCGGGAGCATGCCCTCGTCGGAGGGGCCGGTCACGTCGGGGTTGGTGGCGATGAACTTCGCGCCCTTCTCGATGAGGCGGATCGCGCGGGTCAACGCGTTGAAGTCGTAGTTGCGCGTCTCCCCGAGCACCACGAACTCGGGATCGGTGTCGGTCATGATGAACCCCGCGTTGTGCAGGGCCGTGGTGAGACCCGCCTCGCCGATGACGTAGGCCGTCGAGTTCGGGGACTGCTGGGTGAGGAACGCCGCGGTGGCGTTCGCCGAGGTCCAGATCCGGTCCTCGGCGACCTGCAGCCCCGCACGGGCCAGCCGGGCCGAGAGGTCCCGGTTGGTGAAGATCGAGTTGTTGGTCAGCACCAGGAAGGGCATCCGGTGCTCCTGGAGCGCGTCCAGGAACTCCTGCGCTCCGGGGAGTGCCCGGTTCTCGCTGACCAGGACCCCGTCCATGTCGGAGAGCCAGGCGGTGATCGGGGGCATCTCGGAGAGTGGGACCGAATGGGGCACTGCGCTCGTCGTCATGCCTCCAATCTAGTCGTCGAGGGCCCCGCCCGGCACCGGTCCGGGGTGGGCCCCCGGCTAGGGTGTGCCCATGTCCGAGTCGTCGCGCCGCTCCACCGCACCCTCCGGGGACGGGGGTGGCGCCGACGGCCGTGGCCCCAGTGGGTGGGGCGCCGCTGGGCGCCCGGTGTCGGGGGACGAGGGCGGCGCCGGTGACCCCGTGCCGGCGGAGGTCGTCCACACCGGAACCCCGCCCGACACCGACGCGGGTGGTCCCGCCAGCCGTGGTCGAGGAACGGCGGAACCGGACGGTGGGACCGATCCGGTCGGCGTGGGGCCGTGGCCCGGGGGGCGCCTCGAGTGGCCCACTGATCCGCGCCTGGACCCCGAACTCCTCGCCTTGGGGGACCAGCGCAACGTCGAGGACCGCTACCGCTACTGGAGCATGGAGGCGATCCGCGAGGACCTGCGCACCAGGTCCCGGGGATTCGAGGTGGCCGTGGAGAACCTGGGCCACGACTTCAACATCGGCTCCATCGTGAGGACCGCCAATGCGCTGGGTGCCTCGCGTGTGCACATCGTGGGGCGCAGGCGGTGGAACCGCCGCGGGGCGATGGTCACCGACCGTTACCTGCCGGTGGACCACCTGCCGGATGCCTCCGCCCTGGTGCGGGACGCGCACGAGCGGGGACTGGTGGTGGTCGGCATCGACAACGTCGAGGGCTCCGAGCCCCTCGAGCAGGCGGAGCTCCCCGGGCGCGCGCTCCTCGTCTTCGGGGAGGAGTCCGGGGGCCTCAGTGACCAGATGCTGGGCGGGTGCGACTGTGTCCTGCACATCACGCAGCACGGTTCCACGCGTTCGATGAACGTCGGCCATGCCGCCGCCATCGCCATGTGGGCGTGGGTGAACCGTCGGGGATGACAGGAGAGGGACCTTCTCCCGCTCCTCGCGCCCGTGCAGGTGTGGGACAATCGGGGGGACAGATTCTCAGTCAACAAGGAGGCTCCTGTGCCCATCGCAACCCCTGAGGTCTACAACGAGATGCTCGACCGCGCGAGGGACGGCAAGTTCGCCTACCCCGCCATCAACGTCACCTCGTCGCAGACCCTGAGCGCCGCCCTGCGCGGTTTCGCCGACGCCGAGTCGGACGGCATCATCCAGGTGTCCGTCGGCGGTGCCGAGTACTGGTCGGGCTCCACGGTCAAGGACCGTATCGCCGGATCCCTCGCGATGGCCGCCTACGCCCGCGAGGTCGCCAAGAACTACCCGGTGACCGTGGCCCTCCACACCGACCACTGCGCCAAGCAGAACCTGGACTCCTGGACCGAGAAGCTCATGGAGCTGGAGGTCGAGGAGGTCAAGGCGGGTCGTCTGCCCTGGTTCCAGTCCCACATGTGGGACGGCTCCGCCATCCCGCTGGACGAGAACCTCGAGATCGCGAAGCGCCTGCTGCCCCTGGCAGTCGCGTCCCACACCATCCTCGAGGTCGAGATCGGTGCGGTCGGCGGTGAGGAGGACGGCGTCGTCGGCGAGATCAACGAGAAGCTCTACACCTCCACGGCCGACGCCATCAAGACGGTCGAGGCCCTCGGCCTGGGCGAGAAGGGCCGCTACATCACGGCCCTGACCTTCGGCAACGTGCACGGCGCCTACAAGCCCGGCCACGTGAAGCTGCGCCCCGAGATCCTCGGCACGATCCAGGACGAGGTGCAGGCGCACTACAAGCTGGACCACCGCCCCTTCGACCTGGTCATGCACGGTGGCTCCGGCTCCACCGACCAGGAGATCGCCACCGCCGTCGCCAACGGCGTCATCAAGATGAACGTCGACACCGACACCCAGTACGCCTTCACGCGTCCGGTCGCCGACTGGATGTACAAGAACTACGACGGCGTCCTGAAGATCGACGGCGAGGTCGGCAACAAGAAGACCTACGACCCGCGCGCCTGGGGCAAGGCCGCTGAGGCAGGCATGGCCGCCCGCGTGGTCGAGGCCGCCGAGCGCCTCGGCTCCGTCGGCACCAAGATGGCCTGAGTCACCCGGCCACATCCCGGGGTGCCCGCACTGAGCCCTCCCCGGGGCACGAGGGCCCGTCGCGGTACTACCGCGGCGGGCCCTCGTGCGTGCGGGACGTCCGTGGCCCGGGCCGTGTGCCCCCCGGCGTGTGCCCTGTGGCCCGGGCCGTGTGCCCCCTGGCCGCGGTGCGCAGTGCGTACCCTGTGGCCGAGGGGCTCCCGGCCGCGGCCGGGCGGAACGGGTCGACCTCCCCGCCGCGCCGGGACCCATTCCCGCTCGGACGTCGACGCGCTGCGCATTCGGGGGCGGTCCCAACCGATCAACGCACCACCTTCACTCCGAGGAACTCTAGCGTCGAGCTCAGCGGGGATCGTGGGTGCGCATGCGCACCGTGGCCCGTGTCCCTTGGGCGGGCTCGAGGACAGAGATCCGGGACGCGAGCCCGTCGATCACCGACGCGGGAGCTGGGATCCTCGCGGACTGCAGCGCGGTTCGGACCTCGTCTTCCGAGTGTCCGGCGTGCTGGTGCGCGATGGTGTCGAGCCGGTCCTCGACGGTGGCGGACTGGCCCTCGTTGATCCAGCGATCGACCTCATCGAGCGGCTTCGGCTTATGACGTCTCCACATGGATCGAGGCTAGGCCTCGCCCGAGCGTGCTGCCAGAGGTCGAGCACGTCCGACGGCGCGGTAGACGGTCGCGCGGGAGACCCCGAAGAGCTCGGCGATCTCGGCGGAGGTGTGGTTGCCGGCGTGGTGGAGGTCGACGAGGTGACGCTCCTGGGCAGGAGTGAGCTTGGGCTTGCGGCCCTTGAGCTTGCCCTTTGCCTTCGCGATGGCCATGCCTTCGCGGGTGCGGGGCGCGGATCAGGTCAGCCTCGAACTCGGCGACCATCGCGAGCACGTTGAGCAGTAGCCGGCCAACCGGGTCGTTGGGGTCGTGGACGGTGCCTCCGATCTGCAGCCGGACGCCGTGGGTGGTGAGCTCGTCGACGATGTCGCGCGCGTCGCGGATCGAGCGGGCGAGGCGATCGAGCTTGGTCACCACGAGCGTGTCCCCGGACCGGGTCGCGGCCAGGGCCTCGCGGAGCCCGGGCCGGTCGCGGTGGGTGCCGGTCGCGCCCTGGTCGACGTAGACGCGTCTCGGGTCGACTCCCATCGTCTCGAGCGCTTGGCGTTGGGCGGTGAGGTCTTGTTCGGCGGTCGAGCAGCGTGCGTACCCGATGAGCGTCGCGGTCATGCCGTGAGTGTCGCAGACAGGCAGCCCTCACCGGGCAGATTTTCGAGCGGGTCTATCGAGACAGTCGACATCAAGGTGCTGCCTCGCCGCGTGGGCGTGCGCGGGGTGTCTCGGTAGGGGATCGGCTTACGGCACGGCGGTATGGTCAGGCGGATTTCCGGGTGATGCCGACCGTAGGTGGTCATGCAGCCCTCGACTCCTACCCGGGCGTCACCGCCTTTGTCCCTCACCTGCGTTGAGCCCGGATAGGGTTGGCTACGTGGACCAGGTCATCCTCATGTGCGGTCCGGCTGGATCGGGGAAGTCGACCTACGCGCGTGGCCTGGAGGCCCGGGGCTATGTCAGGGTCTCGTTCGACGGCGAGGCGTGGGCCCTCGGGCACCGGACCCACCCGATCGGCGACGACGCGCGCCAGGTCGTCAACGGAACGCTCCAGGACAAGCTCGTCGACTGTGTGAAGCAGGGGAAGGGCGTCGTCGTGGACTCCTCGTTCTGGTCCCGTGCCTCGCGCGATGAGTTCAGGCGGCTCTGCGCCCCCCTCGGCGTCGTCCCGGTCGTCCACTACCTGGACACCAGGCGGTCGATCCTCCTGGACAGGTTGGCCCAGCGCGAGAACTCCGGCCCGGACGACATCGCTGTGTCGCGCGAGCGAGCGATCGCGTACATCGACGGGTTCGAGACGCCCACACCTGAAGAAGGCCCACTCAGGATCGTCCACGTGACAAGCCCGATGTGATCGTGGCTGCGCCCAGACCGGCGCCACGCCCACGCTGGTCGCCCTCCTGACTCGAAGGGGTATCCCCGGTGGGCGGTCTCGCAGAGACACATCACAGTCGCCGATTCTCATTGCCTGCCCCGGCTTCATTCCTCAGCTACAGCTCGCACGCCTGCGTCGGATCTGCTCATCGACCGGCGCAATTCTCGAGCCGCCGCTGCGGTCTCAAGAAACCTCTCCGTCGGCGCCGCCCATTCAAGGACCTGCCGAGGCCGTTCGTTGAGGAGCCTCTCGATGCGTTCGAGCTCGTCGTTACTCGTCGCGTTCATGTTCGTGCGCCGCGGGAGGTACTGGCGCAGGAGGCGGTTGGTGTTCTCGTTGGTGCCGCGCTGCCACGGGCTGCGGGGGTCGCAGAAGTAGACCGGGGCGTCGATGAGTGCGCTGAGGAAGGCGTGGTCGGCCATCTCGCGGCCGCGGTCCTAGGTCAGGGACTTGCACATGCCGGGTGGGACGTTGAACAGGGCGCGGGCGACCGCGATGCTGACGTCCTTGGCCTTGATCCCGTCGGGCAGCGGCACGATCTTCGGGTAGCGGGTGGTGCGCTCGACGAGGGTCGCGACCGCGCTCGGGTGTTTGCCCATGACGAGGTCACCTTCCCAATGACCCGGCTCGAGCCGGTCGGTCACGGTGGCGGGGCGGTGGTGGATGGAGACCATGTCGCGCAGATGCCCTCGCCCGTGCGATCGCTTCACGAGCCGGGGCCGGCGCATCGTGCGACCGGACCGCAGCCGCTGGTACGTGCTCTTAGGCAGGTTCCGCGATGCCGGCAGATAGACAGCGCGGTAGATCGTCTCGTGCGAGACCCACATGCCCGGCTCGTGGGGATGTTCGCGGCGCAGCCACGCCGCGATCTGCTGCGGGGACCAGTCCAGCTCGAGCCGCGAGAGCACCACCGCCCGCAGCCGCTCGTCGCTCGCGAGACGCGGCACCCGCGACCGCCGGGCTTCGACGCGGGCACGCTCATCGGCGACCGTCGCACGGTAGGCGTCACGGCCGCCGTCGCGGGCGATCTCGCGCGAGACCGTCGACGCCGACCGCCCCAACCCTTCGGCGATCGCCCGGGCAGAAAGACCAGCAGCGATCCCACGCGAGATCTCTTCCCGCTCACCTGGACTCAGATGCCGTGGGGAGCGTCTCGGCAACGCGGGTCGCACCCCACCATGACGCAGCAAGTACCGGCGCACGTGATGCGACGGGACGCCGGCCCGATCGGCGATCCGCCGCAGTGACTCGCCCTCGCCCCATGCCTGCCACACGACGTCCTGTACTGCCGCTGGCAGCGACGTCACCACACTCATCCCAGCCTCCACGACAACGCATCATCTACCCTGGTGGTGCGTTGATGGGTTGAGACCGCCGGCCAAATGAGGACAATGGACACCAATGCGTGATGAGATGGTGTGACCACAGCTACGAGGGGGAGATTCCATGGCCGCGAACGGATGGGCACGCGTCGAGGGGATGATCATCGCCCGCGAGCTCGACCCGCAGGTGGTGGCGGATGAGCTCGCCTCGCGCAGCGTGCTGGCGCAGCTCGAGTGGTTCGACCGGTCCCCCCAGCTCCTCGGCATCGTCGTCGCCGAGCAGGACGGCGCCGTGGCCGCCCTCGACGCGGACGCGGACGTGCCCCACCCGGGTCCTGCCCTCGACGTGCTGGTGGAGGAGCTGGCCGTCCTCCTGGACGCCGAGGTGCGCCTGGGAGCCGCCCTCGCCGACCACCTGCCGGAGGGCGTGTCCCCCTTGGCCGACGTGCAGACCGACGAGGATGCCGAGCCTCCCTCGTCGCGTGTCGTCGAGATCGGACACACCCCTGCCTCCTCCGTCCCGCTCCTGGCCGCGTTGGAGGGTGTGGACATCTCCGACATCGAACTGCCCGGAGGGGAGCGTGTCCTCCTCGCGGAGCTGCCGCCCGAGCGCGCGGGGTGGAACTTCGGGGACGTGCCCCTGGTCTCCCTGTCCGTGGCGGGCGACGAGTTCCAGGCCTTCCTCGTCACCGATGACGATCCCGAGAACGTCGTCTCGCACAATTGGGGCATGCGCACCCAGCTCGTGCCCGGTGCCCACCCGGCCGACGCCCCCCTGGACCCGGCGGTCGAGGACCTCGTGGGCGACGGCGAGGACCTCGAGGCGATCGCCTCCCACGTGCCCGGCGCCGACACCGACGCCTTCCGTGCGGCGGCCGGGGTCGAGGGCCCCGCAGCCGTCCACGCCGCCGTGCGTGCACTCGGCCTGGACGACAGCGTCGCGGCGTTCCTGGAGGGCGCGATCCCGCTGGAGGAGGTGTCCGGGGCGGAGGTCCACCTCGCCCGCGGCATCTCCAACGCCATCGGACGCAGCGTCGACATCATGCTCACCGAGCACGACTCCCCGACCTTCCCGCTCTGGGACGCCTACCACACGGCGGCCGTGGAGCGGCCGTGGATCGTGCGGGTCGGTGCGAGCCTCGAGGCGGCGACGGGCGCAACCCTCGTCGCACTCGCGATCCGCGCGGAGAAGCCCCGGTCGGGGTGGACGAAGATCGGGGGCGTCCTGGGCGGCCTGATGCTCGTGGACTCGGTGGCCGAGCTCTCCCTCGCGAAGTACCTGGGCCTGCGCGAGGAGCGCAGGAGGGGCCACAGCGCCTGAGGCTCCTGCGGCGCCCGCTCCGACCCACGCGGTTCCCGCAGCCGCGGCGCCGGGGCGGCGCCCTCAGCGCTGCAGGGCGGACTCCGGGAAGTCCTGCGGACGGTTCGTGAAGATGCCGGTCACGCCCCACCGAGCCAGCTCCCGGGCTCGGTCGAGGTCGTCGACGGTCCAGACGTTGACCTCGAAACCGGCCTCCAGCATCTCGGCCACCTGGGCCTCCGTCAGGTCGGTGTCCCCGGGGTTGACGGCCCGGCACCCGAGTTCCACCGCCCCGGTCCTCCACCCCTCCCGGCCGTGGTCATCGCGTTCGAGGAGCCAGCCCAGGTCGGTGTCGGGTCGCTCCGCGTGGAAACGGGCCAAGAGGTCGTGGTCGAAGCTGGAGACGATGAAGTGCTCCTGGTCGACCAGGGTGTCCACGGTGTGCGCCAAGGTCTCGATGACGCGCTCCCGCAGCACCTCCCCGCCCCGGCACGGCTTGATCTCGAGGTTGCCGTGCAGTCCCGAGGCGTTGAGGAACTCGATGACGTCCGCCGCCTCGGGAACGGGCTCGAAGCGGTAGACGTCGGAGAACCAGGAGCCCGCGTCGAGGCGACGCAGGTCGGAGAAGCCCTTGTCGTAGTAGCCACCGTGCCCCGTGGTGGTGCGGTCGAGGGTGTCGTCGTGCATGACGAGCAGCGTCCCGTCGCCCATGATGTCGACGTCGAACTCGATCCACCGGGCGCCGACCTCCATCGCCTTGACGAAGGAGGCCATCGTGTTCTCCGGGGCCAGCGACGAGGCGCCCCTGTGGGCGAGGATGCGGGGGAACTCAGGCATTGCGGTCCTTTCGGGGTGGGTGGCGCGCGGGGTCACGCGCCGTCGGGGTGGGCGTCCCCGCCTGCAGGTGTGTCAGGAGTGCCGTTGACGAGGGCGACGTCGGCGGGGTCCTCCGGGGCGGCAGGCTCCCCGGGGATGACCGCCGGCATCTCGGCGGTGTCCTGGGGCCCGGGGTCCAGGAGGATCGCCTCGTCACGCTTGGAGGGGAGGACGGAGTGGACGTAGGAGTCGATGACCTCGTCCAGGGGGATGTCGTGACCGGCCTGCTGGGCGAGGAACCAGCGGTGGTCGAGCACCTCGTGGAAGATCTGCGCGGGTTCGAGCTTCGCCCGCAGCTCGGGGGGGACACCGGCGATGACGGGTTCGAACACGTCACGCATCCACTCATGGGCCACGATCTCGATGGGTTGTCCCTGCCGACCCGTCATCGCCCGGTAGGTCTCGAGGTCGTTGAGCATGCGCTGTGCCTGCTTCTCCCCGACGTCCATCCCGGTCAGGCGCATCATCTGGCGGTGGAAGTGCCCCGAGTCGACCACCTTCGGTTGGATCGTCAGGTGGGTGCCGTCGAGGTCGGAGACCATCTGGAGCTCACCGACGCTGAAGCCGAGCTCGTTGAGGCGCTCGATGCGCTCAGCGACCCGCCACCGCTGGCCGGTCTCGATGGACTCCGGCGCGGTGAGTTCGCGCCACAACTCTTCGTAGCGGGAGCGGATGCGGTCCCCGACGGTGATCGGGTCCTCGTCCTCGGGGAAGTAGGAGCCGGCCTGGAGGTCCATCAGTTCCCCGATGATGTTGGTCCGGGCGAGGTCGACGTCGTACTCCCGTTGCCCCCTGGTGAGGGAAGGGTGGAGCTCACCGGTCTCCGCGTCCACGAGGTAGGCGGAGAAGGCGCCGGCGTCACGCCTGAAGAGGGTGTTGGACAGGGAGACGTCGCCCCAGTAGAAACCGAGCAGGTGCAGCCGCACCAGGAGCACCGCCAGGGCATCGATGAGCCTGGTGGCGGTGTCGGGGGTCATGTACTGGCTGAAGAGGGCCCGGTAGGGCAGCGAGAACTGGAGGTGCTCGGTGACGAGGACCGCGTTGAGCTCCTCACCGGCGTTGTCGCGTCGACCCGTCACCACGGCGGTGGGGAGGACGGAGGGGGCATCGATGCGCGAGAGGTCGCGGAGCATCTCGTACTCGTGGTGCGCGACGGTCTCCCCGATCTCCTTGACCGCGATGACGCGTCCGGAGAGGTTGACGAAGCGCACGATGTGGCGGGAGAGGCCGCGGGGAAGGGCCGCCAGGATGTCGGGGGGCCACTCCTTCAGGGGCAGCTCCCACGGGAGGTCGAGCAGGGCCGGGTCAATGGTCGCGGCCGTGATCTCCAATGACTGGGGCATGGCCACCATTGTCGCACCTCGTGTGCCCGCGCCCCACCCCCCGGGACCCGGGGGCCGGGTGCCACACACCCACGGGACCCGCACAACACCCCGGACACGACGGTGCCCCGCCCCCCGGGAGGGGACGGGGCACCGGTCGGGTCGGCTCAGGAGGGCAGACGCACGCCGGTGGCGGCGGAGAACGCGTGCTGCTGTCCGGGGATGATGCGGGCGTGCACGACGTTGCCGCGCTCGGGGGCGGTGCGCGGGGGCACGCGGACGATCAGCTGCTCGGCCTTGCCCTCGTTGCCGGAGCCGAGGCCGTGGCCGCTGCCCGCACCGGCCAGGTGGCCGTAGATGTAGGCATCCGAGCCCAGCTCCTCGACGAAGTCGACCTCGATCGGGATCGTGTCCTCGACGTCCGGGCCGACCAGCTCGAGGCCCTCGGGACGGAAGCCGATGATGATCTCCCCGTTGTCGGCGGGGGTGAGGGCCGCGGCGGTCGCCGGGGTGAGGCGGACCTTGGCGGTGTCCAGGGTGGCGAACTCGCCGGTGACCGTGAACTTGCCGAGGTTCATGGCGGGCGAGCCGATGAAGCCCGCGACGAAGGAGTTGGCCGGGGTGTCGTACATCTCGGCGGGGGTGCCGACCTGCTGGAGGATGCCATCGCTGAGGACCGCGATGCGGTCGCCCATCGTCAGGGCCTCGGTCTGGTCGTGGGTGACGTAGACCGTCGTGACGCCGAGCTCACGCTGCAGCGAGGCGATCTGGGTGCGGGTCTGCACACGCAGCTTCGCGTCCAGGTTCGACAGGGGCTCGTCCATGAGGAACACCTGCGGCTTGCGGACGATCGCACGGCCCATGGCCACGCGCTGGCGCTGGCCGCCGGAGAGGGCCTTGGGCTTGCGGTCGAGGTAGGGCTCGAGGTCGAGGATCTTGGCCGCCTCGTCGACGCGCTTGCGGATCTCGTCCTTGGGGGTCCCCGCGATCTTCAGCGCGAAGCCCATGTTGTCGCGCACCGTCATGTGCGGGTACAGGGCGTAGTTCTGGAAGACCATCGCGATGTCGCGGTTCTTCGGCTGGACGTCGGTGACGTCACGGTCGCCGATGAAGATGCGGCCGGAGTTGACGTCCTCAAGGCCGGCGAGCATGCGCAGCGAGGTGGACTTGCCGCAGCCGGACGGGCCGACGAGGACGAGGAACTCGCCGTCGGCGATCTCCAGGTCCAGTGCATCGACGGCCGGCTTGTCGGAACCCGGGTAGATCCGGGTTGCCTTGTCGAAAGTGACGGTTGCCATGATTCTCCTCCACCGGCAGGTACGTGCCGGACGATCCGAGTAGAGACGAGACGTCAGCATCTTCACCGACGCCGGACCCGGCACCCGCTCGCGCAGGGACGTGACCGATCTCAAAGTACCACGCCGGGGGCGCGCCGGACCAATGTGTGTCGGGACACGTCTGCGCCCCCGTTCCGCCCGTGTGCCGGTCGGGCCCCTCCGCGCCGGCTGCCCGGGTCGGGGCGGGTGGTGCCGATAGTCTGGGCCGGTGGACGAGGGACAGGGACGGATGCTGGGTGGGTACCGCCTCCTGCGACGTCTCGGCACGGGAGGGGCGGGCACCGTCTGGTTGGCGGAGGACGGCGCGGGCCAGCGTGTGGCCCTCAAGCTGCTCCACCCGGCGCTCGCCTCGACGGAGGAGGCGCGTCGGCGCCTGTCGCGCGAGGCAACCACCGTCAACCGGGTCCACAGCTCCGGGGTGGCCCGGGTCCTGGACGTCGAGGTCGACGACTCCCAGCCCTTCGTCGTCACCGAGTTCGTCGACGGTCCGACCCTGTCGCTGCGCCTGCGTTCGGGAGCCCTCGCCCCCCGCGAGGTGGCGGCCCTGGCGGACTCCCTGCGGCACACACTCCTCACGGTCCACGACGCGGGAGTCGTCCACCGCGACGTCAAGCCCTCCAACGTGATCCTCAACCCGATGGGTCCCGTCCTCATCGACTTCGGGATCGCGATGGCGGAGGACGACGAGCGCCTCACGCACACGGGCCTCGTGTCCGGTACGGCCGGATTCACCGCCCCCGAGCTGCTCAGGGGAGCACCCGCATCGGTCGGCACCGACTGGTGGTCCTGGGCGGCCACCGTGCTCGAGGCGGCGACCGGACGGCCCCCCTTCGGTTCCGGGGACCCGCAGGCGGTGATGCTGCGGGTCATGGGCGGGGAACCCGACACCGCGGGACTGCCCTCGGGGGTCGCCCGCGTGCTGGCCGGGGAGCTGGCGGTCGACGCCTCGACCCGTCCCGGGCCCGAGGCCGTCTGTGCATGCCTGGCCCTCCCCACCAGTTGGAGGACAGCCCCCACGCCACACGCCGGGGAGCGGCACGGGTCGCCCCCGTCGGTCCCCGCCGGACCCGTCGACGAGGGCGGGTCGGGGGAACGGACCACGGTCCTGCGCGGTGCGGACGGGTGGGACGGCGCCGGTGCCGGGACGTCGGACGCGCAGGCGGCGACCCGGGAGGGCGGGACAACCGGACTCCTGCCCGCGGCGTGGGACGGGACACCCGCCACGCAGCCCATGGCGCCGCCCGCAGGGATTCCGGCCGTCCTACCAACCGCGTCCCCGGAGGGCGGCCGGAGGCGCTGACGGGAGGCCCGACCGACGCGGCGCCGGACGCCACGGCCGACCTGCCACCCGTGGACCCGACCCAGCTGTCGGGCGCGACGACGGTCCTCCCTTCCTCCCCCGGATGGGGGTCGCCGGTCTGGGTGCCGCCCCCGCAGGGGGACCTGCCCCCCGGCCGGACCGGGGCGCCCGAGGGATGGGGTCGGATGCCCGAGGGGCAGGGGTGGGTGCCCGAGGGGTCGGGTGGGGTGCCCGAGTGGTACCCGGTCGCGCCCTACGTCGCCTCCCGTCCCCGCCCGGTCCCACTGACCGGGTGCCTGCTCATGCTCGGCCTCGCGGTGCTGCCCGTGGTCCTGGGCTCCGCGGGGTCGGCCGTCGTGGGTGTCGTCCTCGTGCTGCTCGCGACGGTGGGTGCGACACGCGCCGGCCGTGAGACACGCCGGGTGCGGCACCAGGAGGTCCGTCCCTCCGACACCGCGGTGGCGCTCGCCGGTCTCCCCCTCCACATCCTGCGGTCCGCCGTTGCCCTCATCGGAGGGCTCATCGCCGGGGTGCTGGTGTCGGGTGGGGCGTGGGTCCTGCTCCGGGGCGCCCTCTTCGCGGCTCCCCCCTCTCTGGGGTGGCCGCTGGAGGTGATCCTCTCCGACGCTCACAGACAGTGGGGCGAGGGCGCGGGTCCGGTGCTGCTGCAGGTCGTGTGGGGCCTGACGGCGGTGGTCCTGCTGGTGATGTGGGTACTGCCCACCTCCCGCCGACTGAGGGAGGGGACCGCGGTGGTGGCCCGCACCCTCCTGCGGCCGAGGTGGTCGAGGGTGGTCCTGGACCTGCTCCTGGTGTGTGTCCTCGCGGCGACGTGGTACATCCTGACCGGCGGAGGGACATGACAGGACGGCAGCATCGGGCTGCCGGTACTGTGGTGTCACCACACGGCCACGGAGGATGCCTCAATGCCCAGCAAGAGTTCCAACAGCGACTCGACCCGCCAGAAGGCCCAGCAGCTCAGGGAGGCCCAGCAGCGGGCCGACCGTCGGGTCCGCCTGGTCATCATCACCGTCGTCTCAGTGGTCGTCGTCGCCATCATCGCCGCCGTCGCGATCATCATCGCCCGGCAGGGTTCCGAGGGTGAGTCGGGTCAGTCCCAGTCAGGGGACGCGGCGGCAGTGCTCGGCCCCTACGCCGACGGGGCACCCGTGCTCTACTCCCACCTCGGGGTCGGGCAGGTGGACGACTCACTGCCCACCCTCACCGAGTACTTCGACTACACCTGCCACGTGTGCGCCGACGTGGACGTGGCAGTCGGTGCGAAGCTCTCCGACCAGGCGGAGAAGGGTGCCTTCAACATCGAGTACCAGCCCGTCACCACCGTGGGCATGGCCTTCCAGAAGCCGGCGACCACGGCCTCGCTGATCGTCGCCCAGAAGGACCCCGACCACTGGGTCACCTTCCACCACGCGCTGCTCGCCTACTTCGAGGAGCAGTTCAACGGCGGGAACGGCACCGTCATCCAGGACCTCGACAAGTCCACCGCCCAGGTGAAGCAGATCGCCGAGGACTCCGGTGTCCCAGCCGACGTGGTCTCCACCTTCACGCAGAACTCGGTCGATGCGTACCTGACGACGACCACCAACGCCTGGACGGCGAAGACCTTCCAGGGACGTGACCAGAGCAACTTCGGCACGCCTGAGTTCGTCAAGGACGGGACGACGGTCATCAAGCTCACCGGCACCTCCGCCGACGAGCTCTTCAACACGATCATGACGGGCATGGGCGTCACCGCGAAGTGACGTGACGTCCCCGCCACGTGCGGGGGTCTCCCGCCCCCCGGGTCCCGCGGGCCCGGGGGGCGGTCACGCCTCTGATTCGTAGACACCTCGGGCCCCGTGGCACACTGTGGGGGCCCGCCACCTTAGCTCAGTTGGTAGAGCACCCGCCTTGTAAGCGGACGGTCGCGAGTTCGAGTCTCGCAGGTGGCTCCATGTCCCCTCCTCCGGGGAGGGGTCCGTCCGGGTCCCACGTCAGCAGGGACACCGCGCCCCGGGTCGGCACTCCTCCCGGAGGGCGGTCCGGTCGACGTCCGGACGGCGACCACCTGCTGTGGCACCGTGCCGCGTCCACCTCGGCTCAGGGCAGGCGCCAGTCGACCGGCGCGGCCCCCTGTTCGGCGAGGAGCGCGTTCGCCCTCGAGAACGGGTGGGACCCGAAGAATCCGCGGCTGGCGGACAACGGGGACGGGTGCGGGGAGCAGATCATGGGGGTCCGGCCCAGCCGGGGCCCCAGGGACTGGGCGTCACGACCCCACAGGATCGCCACGAGTGGTTGGTCACGGGCGACCAGGGCATCGATGGCGAGGTCCGTGACCTCCTCCCATCCACGGGACCGGTGGGACCCCGGCGCTCCCGCACGCACCGTGAGGACCCTGTTGAGGAGGCACACGCCCTCCCTCGACCACGGGGTGAGGTCCCCCGAGGTGGGGCGGGGGACGCCCAGGTCGTCGACGAGCTCGGTGAAGATGTTCTGCAGCGACCGAGGGGGTGTCACTCCGGGGGCGACGGAGAAGGACAGGCCCATGGCGTGCCCGGGCGTCGGGTACGGGTCCTGGCCGACGATGAGGACCTTGACCCCCTCGAAGGGGTAGGTGAAGGCCCGCAGCACGTCGGTGCCGGCCGGTAGGTAGTGGTTGCCGGCCGCGGTCTCCGCGCGCAGCATCCGGCCGAGCTCGTGGACACGGTCCTCGACGGGGGCGAGCGCCCGCGCCCAGCCCGGGTCGAGCAGTTCCGACAGGGGGTGGGGAGCAGTGGTGGTCACGTCCCCACAGTAGACGGGAGTGGAGGGTCGCCCACTGCGCGCGTGGGTGGCGCGGGAACCCGGACCGGGGGAGGC
>NZ_CCXH01000207.1 GCF_000820725.1 Actinomyces polynesiensis
CAGCGGTGGTCACGTCCCCACAGTAGACGGGAGTGGAGGGTCGCCCACTGCGCGCGTGGGTGGCGCGGGAACCCGGACCGGGGGAGGCGTGCGCTCACGGGTCGCCCACTGGGCGCGCGGGTGGCACGGACCGGAGCGGGCGGGGGCGTGGGCGGACACCGGGTCGGCGCAGCGCAGGAGGGCGGGCGGTGGCGCCGACGTCAGCGCCGGGACATCCTGACCGGGTCAGCGGTGGCGACGGGGACGATGCAGGTACTCTGTCCCCGTGAGCAACCAGTATCCCAAGGACGAGTTCGACCGGGCAGGGGAGGACATGCCCGTCGGCATGCACCGCCCGCAGCCCTCGAAGTGGAAGTCCGTGCTGCCCTTCCTCCTCGTCCTCATCCTCGTGCCACTGCTCGGATGGGGAGCCAGCCACCTCCTGACCTCACGGGGCGTCGATGCGCAGGAGTCCGACACCGCGCAGTCCACGCAGTCGGGGACGTCCCAGTCGGGCACCGGGACCCCGAGTGCCTCGGCCGAGCCGTCGGAGTCGCAGGACGAGACCTCCGAGCCGGAGGAGTCCGAGTCCTCCACCCCCGAGCCGAGCGAGAGCGAGACGACGGCGCCCACGGTCGACTACGGCATCAAGATCTCGGTCCTCAACGGCACGGGGACGCAGGGGTACGCGGCCCAGCAGGCCGCGCTGCTGAACAACGCGGGCTTCGCCGGCACCACCGCCGCCAACGCCGACGGCTGGTCGACCACGGTGTCCACCGTCTACTACGCCGACCCCGACATCCAGGCCTCCGCGGAGGAGGTCGCCCGGGTCCTGGGGATCAGCGCCGTGCAGACGACCGACACCTCCTACCTCTCCGGGGCGGACGTGGTGGTCATCCTCCGCTGAGCTGGGGGGACACCGGGTCCCTCGACGGGGGTTGCGCCGATGGCGCAACCCCCGTCTTGCACTCTCGTGGTGGGAGTGCCAGACTTGCCACTGGCACTCGCCAAGGCAGAGTGATAACAACCAGGAGCACCGGTGAGGCCTCCGCGGGGACGTGACAAGAACGTCCACGGGGTGGTCGTCCGTCGCGGGCACCGGACTCCGCATCCGCACCGCGGAAGGGAACACACAGCATGTCCAAGATCATCACGTTCGACGAGGAGGCTCGTCGTGGCATGGAGCGCGGCCTGAACCTCCTGGCCGACACCGTCAAGGTGACGCTGGGCCCCAAGGGCCGCAACGTCGTGCTCGACAAGAAGTGGGGCGCCCCCACGATCACCAAGGACGGCGTCTCCGTCGCCAAGGAGATCGACCTCGAGGACCCCTTCGAGCGCATCGGCGCCGAACTGGTCAAGGAGGTCGCCAAGAAGACCGACGACGTCGCAGGTGACGGAACCACCACTGCGACCGTCCTGGCCCAGGCGCTCGTCCACGAGGGCCTGCGCAACGTCGCCGCCGGGTCGAACCCCATCGCCCTGAAGCGCGGCATCGATGCGGCCGTCGAGGCCATCGTCGACCAGCTGCACAAGGACGGCAAGCCCGTCGTCACGAACGACCAGATCGCCGCCACGGCCTCGATCTCCGCCAATGATCCCGAGATCGGCCAGCTCATCGCGCAGGCCTTCGAGAAGGTCGGGGCGGAGGGTGTCGTCACCGTCGAGGAGACGAACTCCTTCGACACGACGCTGGAGACCACCGAGGGCATGCGCTTCGACAAGGGCTACCTCTCGGCCTACTTCGTCACCGACAACGAGCGTCAGGAGGCCGTCCTCGAGGACGCCTACGTGCTGCTCGTCGAGTCCAAGATCTCGAACATCAAGGACCTGCTCCCGGTCCTGGAGAAGGTCATGCAGTCCGGCAAGCCGCTGCTGATCATCGCCGAGGACATCGAGGGTGAGGCCCTGGCCACCCTGGTCGTCAACAAGATCCGTGGCACCTTCAAGTCGGTCGCCGTCAAGGCCCCCGGCTTCGGTGACCGCCGCAAGGCGATGCTGCAGGACATGGCCATCCTCACCGGTGGTCAGGTCATCTCCGAGACCGTCGGCCTGTCCCTGGAGAACGCCGACCTCGACGTCCTCGGCCGCGCCCGCAAGGTCGTCGTCACGAAGGACGAGACGACGATCGTCGACGGCGCCGGCGAGAAGGATGCCCTCGACGGGCGCATCCGCCAGCTGAAGGCCGAGATCGAGAACACCGACTCCGACTACGACCGCGAGAAGCTCCAGGAGCGCCTGGCCAAGCTCTCCGGTGGCGTCGCCGTCATCAAGTCCGGCGCGGCCACCGAGGTCGAGCTCAAGGAGCGCAAGCACCGCATCGAGGACGCGATCCGCAACGCCCGCGCCGCCTCGGAGGAGGGGCTCGTCGCCGGTGGTGGCGTGGCCCTGATCCAGGCCGCGAACAAGGCGCTGGGTGCGCTCGACTTCACCGGTGACGAGGCCACGGGTGTGGGCATCGTCCGCATCGCGGTCGCCTCCCCGCTCAAGCAGATCGCCGAGAACGCCGGTCTCGAGGGTGGCGTCGTCGCCGACCGCGTGGCGGGCATGGAGGCCGGTTTCGGCCTCAACGCCGCCAACGGTGAGTACGGCGACCTGATGGCCGAGGGCATCTCCGACCCGGTCAAGGTCACCCGCTCCGCGCTGCAGAACGCGGCGTCGATCGCCGGGATGTTCCTCACCACCGAGGCCGTCGTCGCCGACAAGCCGGAGCCCCCGGCCCCGGCCGCCGGCGCCGGTGACGACATGGGCGGCATGTACTGATCGCCCCGGTCTCCCACCGGCTCCACCGCTGGTGAGATCCCGTTCGGGTCCCCCTCCACC
>NZ_CCXH01000208.1 GCF_000820725.1 Actinomyces polynesiensis
GCCCCGCGCAGCAGGAGGCACCGCCCGCGGCACCGGTCGCACCGGGGCCGCGGGCCGTGTCGACCCCGCCGGGCCCGGGGCACTCCTCCACGTCGCCGAGGACGACGCCTCACCGACCGAGGAACAGGGAGGCCGAGCGGGACTCGGCATCGGCGTAGGTGCCTGCCGCGACGGCCAGCTGGGCGCCGATGGCGTCCAGGGCCGCCTCGACCTGGGCCTGCGTCACGCGCCACTGTGCCGTGCACTCGGTGAAGTTCGCGGAGGCGACCCCCGCCCAGCTGCCCTGCAGGGAGACCAGGTCGGCCATCATGGCCGCCACCTCACCCCTGATCCGCTCTCCCGTGCCCGTCACACGTGCCGCCGACGCGGCCACCTGCTCCGGATCGACCACGAACATCGCCATGCGATTCCTCCCTCCCGGTCCCACCCTGGGACCACGGGGCGAGGCTAGGTGGACCTCCCGAACCTCCGGGGGTGCGGGGCGCGCACCTGTGGGGACGCGGGAGGACGGCCGCGGTCCTGTGGACGGGGGACGCCACCGGCGCGGGAGTGCCCGCGCCCCGGGCGGTGGTGACCAGCGCGGACCCGGGCACCTGGGGACGGGCACGGTTGTGCCGTGGTCCCCGGCAGGGGGCCGTCAGTCAGTGGGAGTCGCTCGGACGCGACGGGACGTCCAGGGCGTCGATGGCGGTCTCCAGCGAGGACGCGTCGTCCTCGTCCTCCTCGGGCCCGGGCGTGTGGCCGGTGGTCGGGAGGAGGGGGAGACGACCGGTCGAGGTCGTGGCGTCGTTGTCCACGTCCTGGGGCGTGGCGTTCTTCCGCAGGTGCTTGCGTCGGATGATGATCGTCCCGGTGGAGGTCATGGACTCGTCGGAGCCGAAGTTGGGCCGTTCGGGTCCCTCGGCCACGTCGACGTCCACGTCCTGGTGTGCCTCGCCGTTGGGGGAGGAGTCCGAGGGGTCCAGCTTGCCGATGGCCTCGTCCAGCTTGGCGAGCTCGGCCTCGAGGTTCTCCCTCGCCCGCGTCTCCCAAGCCTGGCCCCGGGGCGACTGGAAGACGGAGGGACGGGCCAGGAGGTGACGCACGACGAGGCGTCGGGCCCGCAGGTAGGTGAGGTCGTCGACGTTCCCGTACTCCTCGCGCAGGAGCTGGCGGTACTTCTTGTACTCTTGGGGGGTGGCCGCGACGGCCGCGAGGTCGGCGTCGGAGAGCACCTGCGCGTCCAGGTCGTCCCGGGAGGCGGCGTGGGTGGCCATGGTGGTCACGAGCTCACCGACCCGGTTCGCGACGTCGTCGCTGACGCCCAGGGCACGCAGGCGTTGGGAGGTGTGCGCGGAACAGCGGTGGGCGATGGTCTCCGGGCTGGTGCCGGTCAGCTTCGCCTCGACGGCCGTGTTGAGGAAGGCCCCGTGGTACCAGGCCGCGACCCGCAGGACGTCGGGGTCGTGCGTCGAGGAGGACAGCTCGTCGACGTGGGCGAGCACATTGATGAGGTGCCGGACGTTGTGCAGGCGGCGTCCCGGTTCGGTCCAGCGCTTGAGGAGGTCGCGGGCCTCGGCATCGAGGTCCGCCACCGGCGCCGTGGCACCGATCTCGCGCATGGCCTCGACGAACGAACCGAAGAGCCACTGAGGTGCTTCTGCACCCATGTGATCCACGCTCCTGCTGGGGGACATTACCGACACATGCTAGCCGGATGCCCCCTGCGAGTCACGATCCGTGGCGGTCCTCACCCTCCGGTCCGGGCGGCGGGGCGAAGGTGTGCCGGGGTACGTCGGAGGGCGGCTGCGCCTCCTCCGCGGGAGTCCCTGCGGGCGCCGTCGTCCCCTCGGACCGCGTCGCGACGGGCGCCTCCGGGTCGGATCCCACCGACAGGGGCTCCTGTGTCGGCGACGTGGCCCCGCCGTCGGAACGGCCGCGGTCGCCCTCGTCCGCGGAGGCGGGTCCGACCGGGAAGGGGTTCAGGGGGAGCTCGATGCGCACGGTGAGGCCGCCGCCGCGGGTCCGGGTCAGCTTGGCGCTGCCGTGGTGCGCGGCGAGGATCCCGGCCACGATCGACAGACCCAGGCCCGAGCCCCCCAGGGAGCGCGCGCGGGAGTTGTCGGCACGGTAGAAGCGTTCGAACACACGGTCGTGGTCCTCGGGGGCGATGCCGGGCCCGTGGTCGCGGAACTCCACCACGGCACAACCACCCGTGGTGCCCAGGGCCAGTTCCACCGACGACCCCTCGGGTGTGTAACGGTCGATGTTGCCCACGAGGTTGGTGAACACCTGCTGGATACGGTCGCGGTCCGCGGAGACGACCAGGGTCATCGGGGGGTGCCGCCCGGCCAGGGACATGACCCGCACGGGCCGGCTGGGGTCGAGGGCCTGCAGGTCGAAGGCCGCGTTGTCCGCCATCTTCAAGAGGTCGACCTCGGTGGGGGTGAGTGCCCGGCCCTCGTCGAGCCTCGCCAGGGTGAGGAGGTCCTCGACGAGGGAGCCCATGCGTGTGGCCTCCGACTGGATGCGCCCCATGACCTCTGCCGTGCGCTCGGGGGGCACACCTCCCATGGCGTACAGCTCCCCGTACCCGCGGATCGCGGCCAGGGGTGTGCGCAGCTCGTGGGAGGCGTCGGAGACGAAGCGGCGGATGCGGCGTTCGGAGCGCTCGCGGGCCTCGAAGGACTGCTCGACCTGGGTGAGCATGGTGTTCAGGGACAGTGCGAGGGAACCCACCTCTGTGGTCGGGGGCTCGGGCCGGATGCGCTGGGTGAGGTCGCCCGCCGCGATCTGTCCGGCCACCGACTCGATGCTGCGCAGCGGTGAGAGGGAGCGGCGCACGAGGTACCTGCCCAGCACGCCTCCCGCCGCGACGATGATGACGGAGGAGAGCAGGAAGTAGGCGGCGGTGTTCGCCAGGGTGCGGTGGACGTCGGTGAGCGGCAGTGCCACCGTCATCACCCCCGCGGGTGTCGAGGTGCCCTGGAAGTAGACGGGCATGGCGATCGCCCGCCACGTGTAGCCCGCCCGCGAGGAGGCGACCGTGACCGGCCGGGTCGTGCCGTCCGAGGTGTCGGGGACCTGACCGATCGTCAGGAGCTGGGGGATCTCGGGTGTGCCCGAGCGGGCGAGGGTGTCACGGGAGACGGAGACCCGGGTGCTCCCGTCCACCAGGACCCAGCGGATGTAGAAGGGAGTGGGCACGTTGGGGCTGTCGTCGGTGGTCGACTGGGTGGACTGGGACACCAGTGAGCTCGCCGAGGTGGAGAGCTGCTCGTCCACCTGCGCGATGAGGTGGCGCTGCAGCAGGCCGATCATCACCGTGCCCGCCATCGCCAGGCCGAGGGCCAGCAGGGCCGTGATGAGGGTGACCATCCGGGTCACCAGCGGTGTGGCGTGCCAGGCCCTGCGGGCCCGGTCGACCCAGCCCACGGGTCAGTTCTCCTCGCGCAGGATGTACCCGACCCCGCGACGGGTGTGGATCAGCTCCCCACCGGCGCCCTCGACGGCCAGCTTGCGACGCAGGTAGGAGATGTAGGACTCGACGATCGCGGCCTCCCCGTCCCAGTCGTACTCCCACACGTGGTCGAGGATCTGCATCTTGGACACGACGCGTCCCTCGTTGATCATCAGGTAGCGCAGGAGCTTGAACTCGGTGGGGGAGAGGTCGATCTCCGTGCCGGCCCGGTGGACCTCGTGGGCGTCCTCGTCGAGGACGAGGTCACCGACCCTCAGCTTGCCGTCGTCCTCGGCACCCTGGCGGGTGCGGCGCAGGATCGCACGGATGCGGGCGACGACCTCCTCCAGGCCGAAGGGCTTCGTCACGTAGTCGTCCCCACCGACGGTGAGGCCCTGGATCTTGTCGCGCATGTCGTCGCGCGCGGTGAGGAAGAGGACCGGGACGTTGACCCCGGCCTCCCGCAGGCGGCGGGTCACCGTGAAGCCGTCCATGTCGGGGAGCATGACGTCCAGGACGATGAGGTCGGGCGACTCCTCGGTGGCGAGGCGGTAGGCGCCGGCGCCGTCCTCGGCGGAGAGGACGTCGAAACCGGCGAACCTCAGTGAGGAGGCGAGGAGGTCCCTGATGTTGGGTTCGTCGTCGACGACGAGCAGTCTCGCCTCGCCCTGCTCGGGGGTGTTCGGGATCGTCATGGGACCAGCTTGGTCCGGTTGTCTGGATGTTTGCTGGGAGTCAGGTGGAAGGCTGCGTGGTGTCCGGTGTGACACGATGGGTGCGCCGCGCCCGCGGCCAACTCCCCCGGAAGGAAGCCACCATGACCGACCCCCTGGAGCCGGAGGGCGTCGACTTCGTGCCCGTGTCCGCCGGCCTGGTGACCGTGCGCGTCATCGCGGTCCTGATCTGGACGCTCGTCCCGGCGCTGGCCTGCGCCGTGGTGGCGGTGCTGGTCACCCGTGGGTCTGGACCGGGGTCGGCGTCCTGCTGGGGGTGATGGCCTGGTTGCTGTGGCTGGTCCCCCGGCAGGTGCGCGCCATCGGCTTCGCGGAGACGCGGGAGGAGTTCCTCATCCGCCGCGGCATCATGTTCCGCAGCCTGACGGTCGTCCCCTACGGCCGCATCCAGTACGTCGACGTCTCCGAGGGCCCCATCGCGCGCCGCTACGGGATCGCCTCGATCACCCTCCACACCGCCTCCGCGGAGACCTCTGCCAGTCTCGACGGTCTGCCTGCCGCGGAGGCCGCCCGACTGCGCGACCTGCTCGCCGAGCGAGGGTCCGCGGAACTGGCGGGCCTGTGAGCGCGGACGGCGGGTCGCAGCAGGGCCGGGGCCCGCGCGGCGGCGGACCCGGGGACGGACGCGTGCGCGCCGTGGACGAGGGCGTGCCTGAGGACGCCTGGCGTCGCGTCCACCCCATCTCGCCGGTGCTCAACGCCTGGAAGGCGCTCGCGGCCCTCCTCGCGGTGATCGTCTACCAGAACACCGACCTGGTCACCGACCTCCTGAACTCCCGGTGGGCGCGTGAACGCGGTGGTCTCCTCATCGCCGCGATGGTGCTCGGCGCGCTCCTGCTGTTCCTGCTGGTGGCGGGCGCGTACTCGTGGCTCGCCTGGCGGGCGACGTCCTACGCGGTCACGGACAACGCCGTGTGGTACCGGTCCGGGATCCTCTTCCGCTCCCAGCGCCACGCCCGCCTCGACCGCATCCAGGCGGTCGACGTCGTCCACCCCCTCCTCGGACGTCTCTTCGGCCTGGGCCGCCTGTCGGTGGAGGTCGCCGGGGGGAGCGGGTCGAACCTCACCTTCGGCTACCTCACGACCGACACCCTCGACGCCCTGCGCGCCGAGATCCTCGCGCGGGCTGCGGGCCTCCACCTGGCCCCCGGGGTCAGCACGGGCCACGGGACCTCCACCGTCCGGGGGGCGGGTCACCGGACCCCGGCGGACGGGGGGACCGGAGCGGGGGACGGCGCCGGGCCACGCACTGCTCCGGATGGTGCACACCGGGCCGACGACGGTCCCACGGCGGTGCCGTCCGCTGCGGGGTCGACGCAGGGTCCCGCACGCGGGGACGACGCGCCCGCCGACCCCCTCCCCGGGGAGGACACACCCGCCGGCTCCGCCCTCGTGCGCCCCCCTGCCGGGACGCAGCCCGACGGTGCGGAGCCCGGGAGCACCGCCCCGCACCACCACGGTGCCTCCCACCCGGACCCGGCCACGGGGGCGCCCTCGTCGGTGCCGGTCGCCCACGAGCACGAGCTCTACCGCGTCCCCGCCGGCCGCCTGGCGGCCTCGATGCTGATCTCCTCGGGAACCCTGGTCGGACTCCTCGTGCTGGTCGGGGTCGTGGCCGGGGTGGCCGTCGCCGTGGTGACCCTGGGTGCGCGTTCGCTCACCGGGCTGCTCGCCGTGGTCCCCGGCGTCCTCGGTGTGGCCTCCCACCTGTGGGGCAGGTTCTCCGGGGAGTTCAACTTCACCGCTGCCGTCTCCCCCGACGGCATCCGCATCAGACGTGGACTGACCGAGACCCGGTCCCAGACGATCCCCCCGCGCAGGGTGCACGCGGTGGCCGTCACCCAGCCCTTCCTGTGGCGGCGGATGGGCTGGTACCGCGTGACGATCACCCAGGCCGGCTACGCGGGGGACTCCTCGGACACCGGCAGCGGGGCCAGCGGTTCCAGCGACGTCCTCCTGCCCGTGGGCACCCGCGCCGAGGCCGAGCTGGCCGTCTGGCTGGTCGTGCGGGACCTGGGCGTGGAGGACCCGCGCGCCTTCATCGAGACCGGGTTGCACGGCCAGGACGGGGGCCGGGGGTTCGTGGCCAACCCGAGGCGTTCGCGGGTCCTGGACCCGCTGAGCTGGCGCCGGCGCGCGGTGGCCCTGACACGCACCTGCCTGGTCGTGCGTGACGGGCGTGTCTCCCACTCGTTGACGATCGCCCCGGTCGAGCGTCTCCAGTCGCTCGGTGTCGACCAGGGCCCCTGGCTGCGTCACCTCGGTCTCGCGACCCTGCACATGCACATCGTCCCCGGCTCGGTGCGGGCCACGGCCCACCACGTGGACGCCGACGTGGCACGGGACCTCCTCGGGGAGCTGTTGGAGCTGGGTCGTGTGCGGCGCGGCTCGGAGCCCCCCGAGAAGTGGATGATGCGTGTGGCCGACGCGGTCCCCGATCCCCGCCTGCGCGAGGCGATCGTCGAGGACGTGGGCGCCGGGACCCGGGCGGAACCCGGGGACGGCACGGGCGCCGGAGTCTCCCCGGCGGAGGGGGACGCCGTCGCAGGTCGGGTCAGGAGTGACGAGGACGGGGCCGGCCCGTCGGAGGAGGATTCCCATGACAGGTGAGCGTCCGGGACGGCTCGGGGTCGGCGTGGTCGGGATGGGGCACGTCGGTCCCGTGATCGCCTCTGCCCTGAGGGCGGTGGGGCACACGGTCGTGGGCGTCACGGCGACCTCCCCCGCCTCGCTGGAACGTGCGGAGGTCATGCTCCCGGGAGTGCCCGTCCTCGGGGTCGAGGCGTTGGTGGAGCGCTGCGAGCTCGTGGTCCTGGCCGTGCCCGACGACCAACTCGGGCCCCTGGTCGCCGGGCTCGCGGACCTCCGCGTGTGGCAGGGCGGCCAGCTCGTCGTCCACACGAGCGGTGCCCACGGCACCGGGGTCCTCGAACCCGCCCGGCGCCTGGGGGCGATCCCGATGGCCATCCACCCCGCGATGACCTTCACCGGGACCACCGTCGACGTCGCCCGTCTGGTCGGCACGCCCTTCGCCGTCACCGCCCCGGCACCGGTCCTGCCCATCGCCCAGGCCCTCGTGGTCGAGCTCGGCGGGGAGCCCGTGGTGGTCGAGGAGGCACGACGGGCG